>JAJHQR010000076.1 GCA_020833255.1 Desulfurococcaceae archaeon
TCGTCGTTCTCCAGGTAGCAGTGGAGAGCCGCTATCTCGATAAATTCTTCTAAGTCGCTCATCAGCACTGGCTCCACACCCACAACCCTCAGCAACCTACCCTCACTCTCTTCCCCCACTAACTCACCACCTACTGAGCGCTAGTGTTACGAGCACACGACACGCTCCGAGCATTCTTGTTGTTAGAGATTATAAACTTTAGTTTCAAGCGTGGTCTTAGGCTGTTGCAGGGTCTCTCATTAGTTTCGGGAATTCTTGTGTGGGTTAGAGAAATCTTTATAAGTCTTTAAATATGTTTAGGTTAGGTTGAAGGAAATGGGGCTCGAAGAAGCGAGTATAATGTCTGTTGAGGTGAAGCTTTTCGGTAGGTGGGGTTTCGAGAACATAGTTGTTAGGGATCCTAGCCTGAAGAAGTACATATCTCTGAAGCCTGTTTACGTCCCGCACACTGGCGGGAGGCACGAGCATCAGAGGTTCGGTAAGGCTAACGTGCCCATCGTTGAGAGGCTGATTAATCAGTTGATGAAGCACGGGAGGAATACTGGTAAGAAGCACCTAGCCTACAACATAGTTAAGAGAGCTTTCGAGCTGATAGAGCTTAAGACTAAGGAGAACCCCCTGCAGGTTCTTGTGAGAGCTATTGAGAACGCCGGCCCTCGTGAGGAGACTACTAGGATAATGTACGGTGGTATCGTGTATCACGTCGCGGTAGATGTTTCACCGCTTAGGAGGGTGGACCTAGCTCTCAGGTTCATGACTGACGGGGCTAGGGAGTCCGCGTTCAGGTCCGCTAAGTCTATCGCCGAGTGCTTGGCTGAGGAGATCATAGCTGCCGCGAATAACGACCCTAAGAGCTACGCGATATCTAAGAAGGAGGAGATCGAGAGAATAGCTCTGAGCTCTAGGTAAAACGTATTTTTAAGTAAGTTCGTAAAATTTTATAAGGTGTGTGGTAGTATCTATGTGATGTAAGGTGGGGATGTATGAGTAGGCCGAAAAAAGAACACATGAATCTGGTGGTAATAGGTCACGTAGACCACGGCAAGAGCACGTTAGTAGGTCACATGCTACTTAAGCTAGGGGCTCTAGACCCCAAGATGGTTAAGGAGGTTGAGGAAGCGGCTAAGAAGTCTGGTAAGGAGTCTGAGAAGTACGCGTGGTTCCTTGACAGGCTGAAGGAGGAGAGGGAGAGGGGTCTCACGATAGCTCTCAGCTTCATGAAGTTCGAGACCCCTAAGTATTACTGGACTATCATCGACGCGCCGGGACACAGAGACTTCGTCAAGAACATGATTACCGGCGCTAGCCAGGCCGACGCAGCGCTGTTGGTGGTCTCCGCGAAGACAGGGGAGTATGAGGCCGGGATGAGTAGGGAAGGGCAGACTATGGAGCACATAGTTTTGGCTAGGACTATGGGTATTGATCAGGTAGTGGTAGCGATAACTAAGATGGACATAACTGAGCCGCCCTACAGCAAGGACAGGTACCTCAAGATAGTTGATGGTTTGAAGAAGTTCATGAGGGGTCTTGGTTATAAGGTGGAGACGATACCGTTCGTCCCAGTATCTGGGTGGTTAGGTGAGAACTTAGTGGATAGGTCTCCTAACATGCCTTGGTATAACGGGCCGACCTTAGTTGAGGCTCTGGACTCCGCGCAGCCACCGCCTAAGCCCGTCGACAAGCCTCTCAGAATACCTGTTCAGGAAGTGTACTCGATAACTGGTGTGGGCACAGTCCCCGTCGGCAGGGTTGAGACAGGTAAGTTGAGGGTTGGCGACACCGTGGTCTTCATGCCAGCCGGCGTTTCAGGGGAGGTCAGGTCTATAGAGATGCATCACGAGAAGATGGAGGAGGCTTTGCCAGGCGATAACATAGGGTTTAACGTGAAGGGTGTTTCGAAGACAGACATAAAGAGGGGTGACGTGGCCGGGCACCCGCAGAACCCGCCGACCGTGGTTAAGGAGTTCACTGCCAGAGTCTACGTAGTTTACCACCCGACAGCTATTCACGTAGGTTACACGCCGGTAATACACGCTCACACAGCGTCTGTAGCTGCCAGGATAACCGAGATTGTAGGCAGGCTAGACCCTAAGACAGGTCAGATAGCTGAGAAGAACCCGCAGTTCGTTAAGGTCGGTGAGTCAGCCATAATGAAGTTCCAGCCTATAAAGCCTATGGTGATCGAGAGGTACAGCGACATACCGCAGCTAGGGAGATTCGCTATGAGAGATATGGGCAAGACCGTCGGCATAGGCGTGATAATGGACGTAGTGCCGGCCGAGGTAAAGAAGTAAGTTACTATTCGCAGGGTAGCTTTAATGGTCTCGAAAGCTCGCATAAGGCTTTGGAGCACTAACATAGACCACCTAAACGAAGTGACCTCTAACCTGGTTGATATAGCTAAGAAAGCTGGTGTGAGGGTTAGGGGGCCTGTCCCCCTACCGACTAAACGCTTGGTAGTGCCGTTGCTGAGGCTACCTCACGGCGAGGGGACGAAGGTCTACGAGAAGTGGGAGATGAGGATACATAAGAGGTTAGTAGACATAGACGCGGACGAGAGAGTCATGCGCCAGATAATGAGGATAAGAATACCTGACGACGTATACATCGAAGTAGAGCTAGTCAGGTAACACCCAACACACATATTAAAACAAAACGTTTTCTCTAAACGAACACAAGACAGCTTTAAAATTTCTGGTAGCTAATAATTTAATTGGCCGGGGTGCCCGAGCGGTCTAAGGGGCTGGCCTTGAGAGCCAGTGGGGGAATCCCCGCGCGGGTTCGAATCCCGCCCCCGGCGCTC
>JAJHQR010000037.1 GCA_020833255.1 Desulfurococcaceae archaeon
AGAAAGCACCAACAACCCTAATAAACCTTTACGAAACTCGACACAGTTGCGAAAGGCGTGGTAAGGGAGTTTTCTACCTATTCCCGAAGATTTCTGAGATCCTGGAAGCTACCGGGTTGGGTGTGGAAGCCTTCGTAACCAGGTTAATGGAGGAGAAGCATGTGGTGGTGCTTCCTGGGACGGCTTTTCCTAAAGAATTCGGGAAGAACTTCATTAGGTTTAGCTACGCGGTAAGCGAGGAGAGGATAGTGGAGGGTGTTAAGAGGATACGTGAATTCGTTGAAAACCTCACATCAAGCAGTAACCGCTGATTAGATTAATAAGGGATATACCGGATTATTTTGTGGATGAGGAAAGCTAGGTGCTACAGAATTAATGAAGAGAGAACCCCCGACTGAGTATCAGTAAAGACAGACCTTCCTCAACCTAAGTTTCCTCTTCTTGTCTTCACGTTCGCGACTCATGTAATGGTTTAGTGCGTCCCTTATGATTTCAGACCTGCTCTTACCGTTCTTAAAGGAGCAAATATCTAAACACTCGATTAATTCCTCAGGTAACCTGACAGTGACTGTCCTCATCTAACTCACTAATTACGTGTGTTATGAGGAGCTTAGATAAGTTTGAGGGTAAGTCTTTTCCTCAGTGAGAGATCGCCGAAAGTATCGGTCTCAGCCCTTGAAAATAAAAGTTTATTTGATTCTATACCTAATTCTTATTGGTGCGGGGGTGCCCGAGCCAGGTCAAAGGGGGCGGGCTCAAGTCCTCCGGCATTAAGAGCGGGAGACCCGCTGGCGTAGGCCTGCGTGGGTTCGAATCCCACCCCCCGCACCAAAAATGAGTGGATGGGTTGATGCGTGTTGATAATACGTGCCTTAACTTTAACGTATGACGAGGTGCGGGATTTAAGTGATGTGAGGAAAGACCTGGAATTAAGTGAGAAAGCTTTGGTGAGTACGGGGTTTACGCCGTGGACTGTCAGGGTTACGCTACCTGATGACGTACCTCAGGAAGTTGTTAAGTATTTGTGTGGTAGTAAGTACTTATTCTCAGCTTACCACGCCAGCGTCGGCGACGTGAGTAGGGAGTCTTTAAGGAAGATCTTAGGGTGTGGCAACGGGTTCGCAACACTCTTAATCACTAACTCGGCTGAGGTGCGTGAGGCCGCGGAACTCCTCGTCAGCATGGTTAGTGAGTTAGGTGTTGACGTGTCTACTAGACTAGGCTTCACCATAGGTGATTACGTGGAAACACCGTACTACCCTCTCTCAACCCCTAAGAGGTATGGTGCGTCGATCGCGCTGAGGTACGCGAACGACTTCCTAACATCTCTTAAAACACAGGGGGATTTGAAGAAGGCTTACGACGAAATAAGTAAGAGTCTTAAGAGGCTAGACAACATACTGAGTTCAGTGTTCAAGAATATTGAAATACCGTACTTAGGCATAGACGCGTCTCTTTCCCCATGGATGGACGAGTCCGTGGTTCCCATAATAGAATTTCTGAGCGGCGTCGCCTTCCCGAGTGCCGGCAGTGCTTGGGGTGTGAGGAGGCTGAACGCCATGCTTCAAGAACTAAGTAAAGAGATTAAGTCCTTGGGATTCAACGAGGTCATGCTACCGGTCGGGGAAGACAATAACCTCATGAGGCTTGTGAGGGAGGGTTCCTTGAAGCTACCTCACCTCACGTTCCTAACAGCTTACTGCCTCGTAGGGGTTGATATGGTCGCCTTACCGGGCGGTGCGGAGGTGGTTGAGCAGGTCTTGAAAGATGTGTTAGCTGCTTACGAAGTGAAGAAGAAGCCTATTGGTGTTAGAGTCATACCGGCTTTCAACTCAAGGGAAGTGCATATAGCTAGGTTCGGCACCATACCGGTAATCTCAACGTGACTCGCCACGGTCCGTCCCTTAAGTCAATACTAAACAATTTTCTCCAACGCCTTAACCAGGGTTAGCTTCTTCCCGCAATCGATTACGTACAGCCATAAACCCTCACTATCGAGTGATCTGAATATTCGCGTGACGTATTCTCGTAGCTCGCCCTCACCGACTTGATTAGGTAGGTCTTGCTCGACGCATGATGCATCCACGTACCTCCTCTGTAGTAGGTATCTGCAACCTATGACGTCCCCGTCGGGGCTGACGACGCATTGAGCTGGGGTGAAGGACGGTAGGGGAGGTAAGTAACCCCTATAAACCTCGATGTAAGTACCTCTCTCACCGGTCGGCGTCATGCCGTGAAGTACTAAGCCTGTGTGAGGCACGCACCCCCACTCAACCACAGTCTCTCTTAAGATCGTGGGTTTTCCGAGGAGACTCCTCAATTCTTGAGGTATCCTGCTCATGCACGCGTTAAGACAATGATCGGGGATGACGTAGCTTATGTAGCTCTTATCCAGAAAACCCATAACCACTCTTAAAACTCCTTCTTTCATGGACTTACCCAAGAACCGTAGATCCTCTCACCTGATAAGACTGATTTAAGCATGTAGGGCTTGAAGGCGTTTATGAAAACAACGCTTAGTTTCGCTCTCTCAATAATCGAGATAGCTATGGGGTCTAGCAACTCGTATTTGCCGGGCGTGTAAGACTGTGATAAAACATTTTTCAATTCCTTAACCGTCAACTCCTTAAGCAGTCTTGCGTTAGGGTCTGTCCTCGGGTCTCTATCGTAAACCCCGTCAACTGTGGTAGCGTTGATAAGTAACTCAGCGTTAAGTAACTCCGCTAGCGATGCGGCGACCGCGTTATTTGATTGACCTGGTTGCAGACCCCCGCCAACAGCTATCTTGTCCAGGTTCCACGCGTGTATGAATTCCTCGATCCTTGTCGGTACTGGGTAGTACGCGTAATCACCGAGTAACGAGGAGAATAACATCGCGTTAAGTCTGGAAGCGCCTATCCCTAAAATGTCTTGCCACCCTAAGGAAACACCGGCTTCCGAAGCCATGCTTATGTATCTCCTGGCGGTCTCGCCGCCGCCAACCACGACAGCCATCCTCAGCCCTCTCTTCTTATACTCAATCACTATCTCAGCGATCTCCATCAATACTCTAACGTTTTCCGGACTGAATAACTTCCCGGTAAGCTTAATTACCACCCTGTTCAACTACGCCCCCAAAATAAACTGTTGAGGCATTATAATAAAGTTCCGGGGGTATTAATCGATGATATCGTAAGGGATCCCTAAAGACCTTAACTCACCGGTTATGATGGACCTGGGTTCCGACCCTATCTTCCTCATTATGACTGCCTTGGTCGGGGCTGGCTTACTTCTCAACACGGACTCCCTAGCTATGTACCTGAGTTCGTCAACCCCCGAGATTTCCTTGATTGCGTACCTAGATATTATGTGTCCGTAGCATTCCCCGTATTTAAGAGCTCTCTTAGTGAATCCCTCGGCGTAATGCGGTCCTCCGAAACCCACGGTCGGCACGCAATTAACCGGGTACCTGAACTCCCTCAAAGCTCTCACCACCGACTCACCGACTACCTCATGTGCTTTCTCGTAAACCCACTCAGTCTCCGATGAGCCTATCTCAACGAAAGTTAGTGGTTTCCGGAGATTGGTGGGTCCGTGATGCGTTACCTCGTAAACAACCTCGAAATCGCTGAGCTTACCTACGGCGAGCTCACTTAAGTTTCTTAAGGTGAGGTATGAGAAGACAGGGTTAGCTATCGAAAGCTCTTTCGGCCTACCCCCCATATCAGCTGACGCGGCCGGGTTTCCGGTGTGGTGAACGGTCAGCGACTTAACGCCTGAGCTAGCTTTGTGGCGAGATAAGATAACGTAGAAGCTAGCGTTAGGCAGTACGTCATCCAAGAAATCAAAGTAGATAACGTCTTCCTTAAAACCGACTAGTACAGCGTTGAGTTCTTCGATGATGAAGGAAACCTCACTACCGACTACTCGAGTCTCCCTACACTTAACGACCCCCCGGATAAAGTCCGCCACACCCTTACCGGCAGGGTCCCCGACACTATACGCTAAAGCAGCAAAAAACTCTTCAGAGCTCTCCTTAAGCTGTTCCTTAAACACCCTTAACCTCCTCCCTACCTGAAGGGCCGACTTCCTCGAATATTCTTAAAGCAACTAATAAAAGCGTGAGCGGGTTCGCGCGAGGTTTTTATAAGGTTATCATAAAGAAATACTTGGTTAGGCCGTAATGCGTCTTATCAACTCTTTTAAAGAAATCTTGAAGAAAGCCGCTTTATTGCTAGGCTTACTCGTTTTCTACGCTTACGGATTTCTATGGACTCTGAAACCGCGTAGGGTGGGAAGCATGAGTGATTTGCTAGACTTATTCTACTATAAGTTCCTCAGACTTAAGAAAGAGCATGTTGAGGTAGTGAGGGTTACTGATAGCGAGTTAGTCACTATAAGCAGGAATCCCTGCCCCATACTGAGACTTACCTTGTTCTTAGGTCTGGACACGAGGTATACGTGTAGGCTGGTTTCAGAGCCTGTATGCAGGTATGTGCTTAGGCGCGTGAACCCTGAACTCGTCTTCGAGAGAAACTACGATTACATAAGACCTTATAAGGACGGGTGTATGGAGAGAATATATTTGAGGTCTCAACGCAAAAATTAAATTGTGTCCCCATAATATTCAATGGTGTGCTCAAGTGGTTTCATACGACGTGGTCATAGTAGGTTCCGGGATCGCGGGCGCTTCGTTAGCTTACTTCCTAAGTAAAGACGGTTTCAAGACCTTAGTGCTGGATGTGAAGCCTTTTGAGAGGTTAGGTGATAAGCCTTGCGGTGACGCCATAGGTAAGCACCACTTCGACGAGCTAGGTCTTGAAGCGCCTGCCGGCGAGTTATTGGAGGGTTACGTGAGAGGGATTGACGTGTACTCACCCTCCGAGAAAGTGAAGTATAGGGTTATGGGTGATGGTTACGAGGTCCACCGAGTGAAATACACTAAGTACTTACTGAGTGAAGCCATCAACAAGGGCGTGGAATTCTGGGGTGAGTCTCAAGGAGTGGAACCTCTAGTTAAAGACGGTTACGTAGTCGGGGTCTCCGTGTGGGTTAAGGGTAGGGGGAGGCTGGAGGTCGGTTCTAAGATCTTGGTTGACGCTTCAGGAATGGCTAGAGCGATCGTTAGGAGACTTGACTTTAAGTGGCCTGTGAGGGAAGATATAGACCCGAAAGACATGAATATAGCTTACAGGGAGGTCAGGAAGCTGAAGAAGGAGGTTGAGGAGCCGGAGATACTCAGGATATACGTCAGTAAGAAGGTGGCTCCCGGAGGGTACTGGTGGTTTTTCCCGTACTCTAAAGAAGGCGACGTAGTCAATGTCGGGCTAGGCGTTCAGGGCGGTATGAACTACCCCAACCCTAGAGATCTCCTGCACGAGCACGTCATAAGCAGGGAAGTTTTTAATGGTAGTGAGGTCGTTGAGGCGGGCGGCGCCGCAGTACCCACTAGGAGGCCGTTGAAGACTCTTGTCTGGAACGGTATAGCGGTGACTGGTGACGCGGCTTATGCTGTAAACCCTGTTCACGGGGGTGGCAAAGGCTCCGCTATGTTAGCTTCTTGGTGTATATCCAAATCCGTGAGACACGCGCTGGAGGTAGGCGATACGTCCGCGAAGAGCTTATGGGAAGCTAATATATGCTTCAATAAGAGGTACGGGGCTAAGCAAGCAGCCCTAGACATATTCAGACTCTTCCTCCAGAGATTAAGTGATGAAGACTTGGAGTACGGGATGAGTAAGAAGATCATAAAGGAGGAAGACTTAAACACGGTCTCTCTTAAGGGAGACCTGGAACTCAGCGTCGTTGAGAAAGCTATGAGGTTATTAGCTGGCTTATCAAGACCTTCACTCCTCTTCAAACTCCGTAGGGTCGCTCACTACATGAATGACGTTAAGCAGCTCTACATGAACTACCCTGAAGAACCTGAGGGTCTGGCTAAGTGGTATTGGGAAGTTGAGAAGCTGTATTCTAGGTTTAAGGAGGAGGTATAGGGAAAAACCTGGTCTTTCAGTTAAGCTAGTAGAGAGTCTTTAAGCCACGGGTACATGTTAATCCATCTGCTGATGAAGTCTTTATAGGTTTTTATGTAGAGCGGGTGTGACGTCATCTTCTTTATTAAGTCTAGGTTCCTCCTATACTTCACTGCCTCACCTATGCTGTTAGCTCCCTTCATCCTCGACCATTCTTCAAGAGTAAACATGTATTTTTTCTGCACGTAATCTCTGTACACGTCGTTGAGTACGTTGAAAGTGCAGAAAGGAACTACGCGGCCGTCAGGCATTAAGTAATGCACGTTACACCTCATAACCCTCTCAACATCGTAGTTGTAGAGATCCATGAAGTGCATCATGCCCAGGAAAGTGAATTTATAGTGCCACTCGCCGAGAGACTCGTATGTGTGTTTAATCAGCACCTCGCTTATGAGCTTGCGTAGAATCCCCTTAATCTCCGAAGGTACCTCACCCCACTTAATGTACTTTAGCAGTGCCGAGATCACTAGCTTAGACCCCACCAAGTACTTACTCCCGCCACTCCTTAACTCAGCCGATTTTTCCGTGAGGTAGTCTAGGAATCCTTGAACGTCTATCATCCTGGTAATGGGTATGTACTCAGGCTCCCCGTCATTCATCCTCATATACACGTAAGTCCCGACACCGCACTCCGGGTGATTAGCCATCTCGAACTTAAACTCGCCGCTGAAGCCCTCGACGAATTCTGAGATAGGTACTGAAGCCGGTACTGGGAACCAGTCACTAACCTTTATCTGACCCTTCGTCTGCTCTTCTATTAATTTAGCTACGTCATATATGGTGACCCTCAACTCATCTCTCTCGGCTTTCTTTATCATCCCGGTCAAGGACACTGGCTGTAGATTAACTGATCTCACCACGTCTTTATTAAGGGCCGCGAACTTTATTATATCCCCTAACTCGTGCGTGTTAAGACCCTTAATTACTGTAGGGACTAAAACAACGCTAGTCATCCCCGACTTCCTGAACGCGTCTAGAGCGAAGGGCACCTCCCAGTGGTTCTTAGGGTTTGCCTGCGGCGAGACACCGTCGAAGCTCATGTATATCGTGTTAACCCCTGCCTCCCTTAGATCTCTGGAAAACTTAACCGCGGCTTCCTCACCCTCAAGCAGGTATAGCTTAGCAAACTTAGTTATGTTGGTGTTTAGCTGGATGTGCCTGACCCCCATCTCCCTCAGCATCCTAACTATATCCACTATATCGTCTCTTAACGTGGGCTCACCCCCCGTCAACTGAACGGCCGGAGTCACGCCCTGCTTAAGGAGTTGCTGAACCATGAACCTAATCTGCTCTATCGTCGGCTCATAAACGAACCCGGACTTCTCAGCGAAGAAAAAGCAGTTACTTACTAAGATGCCATCGGATGCTATAAAGTAGTGTTCATCAGCATCTACTTCAAGATCGTATACGTACCCTTTGTAAGTCAGCTTACTTACTTCCTTGACCGTATCCACACAGCAGTCTCTGATTCTTTCTATTCTCGCGGGTCTTCTGGTACCTAAATTTCCTAACCTCTCCCTGTGTTTTTTGATTAGAGGTACCATACTCACAAACTTTTCCAAGTCCTTCCCAGTTATTTTGAGTTTATAGACGTCATGCTTTGCTAACTTATTCTTTTCCTGCCTAACTCTACTGACTCTAGCAAAAATTCCAAGGGACTCGAGGAGGTAGAGTATATCTCTTATTAACTCCTTTGACGTGCTTGCGTATCCTAAAGCTAAGTGCCTAGACCCTTTCTCAACGAAACCGTCACCGTTAAAGAGACCGCTCAACATAGCTATCTTTACGTCAGTTGGGAATTCCATAAAGTTCTGTGGGAGTCTTTTGTTAGGAGCGCCTTTGGGGATTTTGAACACGTATTTAAATACTAACCTCATTAGCCTACTCCCAATAACTATTTGCTTCGCTTTTCCTTCCCATGTTATGAAGCTATACGGTAATCTAAGTTTCTTTAAGGCATTTACTATCTCCTCTTCAACTTCTTTGTTTCCAACAGTTATTCTTAAATCCTTACTGGTATAGTGACCGTCTGCAACGAAATATCCTATGATTTTACCGAGTTCGGGGGTTAACTCAAGTATTGACGGTATCGTATATGATGTAGCGTCCCTACCTAACTCAGGATCTACAGCTAGATTCTCAGCTACCTCATAATAAGCGTGTAAAGGAATTGTACCTTTCTTCTTCCAATAATAGACCTTATCTCCATAAAGTCTTCGTAGGAGGCCGTAATCCACGTTTTCTTTTGTATGTATGTATATCTTCTCAAGTTCCTCCTTAGGCAATTCTTTAAATGCTTCCAGGAGATTTATCTTCTTTAACCTTCCTTCACTTGTAAAGCTACAGAGAATCCTTACTTTATCCCCTGCTTTTATCTCATCAGCTCTTTTCTTGATTAGCTTGCCGTTCTCATCAATAATTACTTTATGTTCGGGGGTTACGTGAATCTCCCTCCCTGATCTTGTCCTTAATTTTATCAGTTCGCCATCATGTACTCGCCTCAAAAATTTCGTTACCTTCACCCATACCGCCTTATCGTCTTGTATTGAGAGAACGTAGAGATTCTCCGGAACAACGTATTCACCTTTAAACCCGTCGATATTGACCTTATGTTCAAAAGAGAACTTATTCGCAAGCTCACCGAGTTTGATTAGCTTAACCTCACCATTAATTTTAAATAATACCTCCTCCCATTCCGGGAGGCAGTACCAGCAGTCTAGGTCACACCTATTCGTTAAGACTAGGTTCGCTAACGCGGTGTGGTTCTTGTGTATAGGGCATAAACCACAGCTGTAGGGGCACGGGGCTGAGAGGTTTGTGTAGACGTGTCTCGGACCCCTGCCCTCAACATACCACTTCTCTATCCTCCTAGCAAACTCGGAACTACCCTGATACAACTCCTCTATCTCGCCGTGCTCAGGACACTCCTTCCTTATATAGAGCTTCCCATCCCTCTCAAAAATGATTGCGGGGAGTAACGCGTAGCAGTAAGGACATATAGACTGCGTAGTCCTGACAAGCTTCTCACCCTCCTTAAGCTTAGGCAGAGAACCCCACACCTTAACCTCCCTATCAGCTATCCTGATAGTTCGCGTAGCTCGATCATAGTATGACGGCGTTATTAACTTCCCTCCCTCAACACCCTGACCATCACCCAACCCACATTACCTCACTATACTTTCACTCTGTTAATAATAAATATTTTCATATGATTCCGGAGGATGGGGTCCGTTAAACGCTGGAGGCGTCTTGCGGTTCCGCGAGGCATGACATGGTCTTATAACCAGCCCTTAAGGTTGTCCCAGCCGCCGCGTAGTTCTTGCTCCTCCAAGTATATGATGCCTGGAGAGCCTTCCACAACCTCGCCTATTAAGACGTAGTCTTCAGGCATTTCCTGCTCGGTGAAGACGGCTATGGAGTATTCCTCCCCCATGTAGCGTAAGATCTTCTTTAGCTCTATCGAGTACTGCCCCGAGATCTCGAGTACTTCCTTACACACGCCCTCCGCACGCAGTCTCATAGCCACGCCGTTAACTCTTAAGACGTTCCTCAGAGATTCTAAGCCGTCACTAATGTCTGTGGACGCCCTCACCCTACCTACATCGTTCAAGAATCTTAACGGCGGGTCCGGTCTCCTCAACACGTTAAGGAATTTCTTGACGCGGTCTTCACCAAGTATTTTCTCGTAGTACGTTAATGCCGGAAGGGAGGATACCCCCAAGCATTTCGTCGCGTAAACCCTGTGTCCAGGCTTCAGACCCTTATTACTTACGGGATTGATTGATACCCCGAGTACGGCGACGTCTAGCCAGCCGTCTTCAGAAACGTTCAGGTCGCCTCCCAGGAACAACGCCTTAAGTGCTTGGCAGGAGTCGCGTAACCCGCGAGCTATCTCCTCAACATCCCCTAACCCCATGTCTTTCCGGAGACCTACGGAGGCTGTGAGAGCTACCGGCACCCCTCCCTTAGCTATCACGTCCACGGCAGCGCCTAGAGCCACCCTGTAAGCTAGGTCGTCAAACCCCATCCAAGGATACTTCGAGGTCTTGAAGGACGTGCCGTCTATCTTGAGAAAGAACCACTTATCCATAATCCTCAAAGCCCCTGCGTCGTCTAAGTAACCGAAAGGTATTTTAGAGTAGTATTCGCCGAGGAGACCGGCGATGACCTCAATCAACTCACGCTCACTAAACTCACTAACCCTCCTCATTAACCACGCCCACGTTAAGTAAAGAAGTTATAAGAATTTAAAGAGATAACGATATGTAGAGGGTGGCTGATTAAGTGTTTCGAGGTATTGAGTTAAGGGCTAGGTATTGCTTCTTGATCGCCTTACTAGCAACCCTGGTTCTCTCTTCTGCAGTGCCTCAGTACGTGGTGTGGGTCACTAGCCACGCACAGGAAACCCCGAACTACGACGTATACAACTTAACGTATGTTGACGTAGCGGTGATTACGTACGCGAACAACGTTTCCGAAGGGTATTTCGAGACGCCCATCAACTACACCGAGCCGCACTATACTCAGGTAGTGCGTGTTTTCAGGGTTGGGGGGAACGTCACCGTTAAGGAATCGGGGAATAATACTTCGTTCACGATCCCTATAAGCAATAACACGCGCGGTTACGTAGTATTGAACGTGACCCTGATTCGCGAGTCACGTAAGGAGATGAACATCGTAGCACAAGCACTGTATCTCGGGAACGTATTTCTTTACGACTACCCATACCCTGAGGAGGTAGTGAAGAAATACGTCCTACAACCTAATGAGAGGGTGGTCGAGGTCGTCGTACCTCTTTTCGAGGAGTGGATGCGTAGCAAGCTTCACGCCAACATCAGCTTAAGTGAAGTGTCTAGGACTTACTTAGCTGTCTGGGCTGCTAACTACGTATACGGGGGTTACCTCATAAAGTATAACGCTAGCGCCATACCCAGACCCTTAGAGGAGGTCTTGGAGAGGAGGGAGGGGGACTGCGATGATATGTCTAGAATCCTCCTAAGCTTACTGTGGCATTACGGCATACCTGCGAAGATTCAGTACGGCTACGTCTACCTGAAGTTTGATTACGTGACAGACGTTTACGGCTCCCTCACGAGATTCATTAACGCGGGTCCTCACGCGTACGTAGTTATTTACGTGCCGACCGTTGGGTGGGTCTCGGTAGATCTTCTTGCTTGGGCACGCCTATATTACCCGACACTAATAACGGGTGAGTCAACATACTCTAACGTCACCAGCGAGGACTTAGAAGAGGTTGAGAAATTCTATACTTCTTTCAAGTATCTTGAACTGATAGAGATGCATGAGTCTAGTAAGTTACCGGAGGACTTGGTGAGGGATTTAATGAGTGGGGATCTCTTCGGTAGGCTGGAGAGGATGTTTAGTGAAGCGCCTCAAGAAACCAACACTACGATAACAGCGACGAACTCCCTGACCGAGACGACTACTACGGCGCCCGGCACCAGCGTATCGCACGAGACAACGACCACGACCGCTGTTCCTGCAGCTTTATTCGAGGTCTTAACGGTAATTGCTTTAGTTGCTGGCGCTACCATACTGGTTCTGTTACTGATTATTCTTAAGTCTAGATCATAGCTTAAACGATGGTTGCGTAGGTAGTGGTGTATGTGTAGTGGGTCAGTCCTTTGTGAGGTGTGTGAGGAGAGGCCCGCTGTTAGGAGATGTAGGATATGCGGTAGGTACGTGTGCGAGAAACACGTGAATGAGGAAGGTGTTTGCGCTGTTTGCGAGGACTTGATGTGCAGGATATGTAACGCAAGGCTCTCAGTGACTTCATGCGTGATATGCGGGAGGCCTGTCTGCAGGAGTTGCTCTGTGGAGCTGGAGCCAGGGATTCGAGTATGTAAGCAGTGCGTTAATAACCTGCGAATCCTTAAAGAGGGGGGACTCAAGCTAGGTGTGTTCGGTGGTCGTGTTGAGTGAGGCCAGTGTTAAAGACTTGGTGTGCGGTGATTACTACCTCGTATGCGTGGGCACTCGGTTAAGGAGTGATGACGCGGCGGGTCTAAGACTCTGCGAACTCTTACTGAGCCGCGGGTTCCCTGAGGACAGGATCGTTATGTGTGAGTTCGGCTTAGAGAACTGCACGCCAGTTATTGAGGAACTCTCGGTGAGAAACGCTCTACTCATTGACGCCGCCTTGGTTTCAGGCCAGGCTAGGGAGACCCCCAACTACTTCATAGCTAGTTTAAGCTCCATTAACGATTCTATAACCTTGGTGACTACTCACTCAATACCGGTTAACCTCGTTGTTGAGTTGCTGAGGAGGGAGGGGTTATTTGATAACGTGTGGGTTTTAGGCATAATAGCGAGGGATCTGAGCCTGGGCGAGGAACTCAGTCCTGAAGTGCGGGAGACCGTGAACTACCTAGCTGACCTAATCATTAAGGCGTTAAACTCTTGTGGCGCTAGGCAAGACCCCCTATAATTATTGAGAGTGCTAGAGCTACTAAAGC
>JAJHQR010000077.1 GCA_020833255.1 Desulfurococcaceae archaeon
CACGTATACGATTACTTAAGCCACGTCAAGCTGGTTTTAGCGGGTTCGGAGATCGGCTTGCTCGATAAGTTGCTGGGGGTTAAGAATGTTAAATCCCCGCTCTCAGGGAGGCCGTACACCACGATAACTATGAGGAGGCTTTCCAGGGAGGAATCGTTGGAGTTTCTTAAGGAAGGCTTTAAGCAAGCTAATATGGTGGTTAATGAGGTTCTGCTGGAGGAAGCCGTGAGCTTGTTCGACGGCGTGATAGGGTGGCTCACCTACTACGGCTACCAAGCCTTGAGACTCGGTCACGAAGGAGCTATCACCAAGACTCTCGAGGAAGGGTCCAAGCTAGTTATGGGAGAGTTAGAGAATTTCCTCTCGTTAAGACCTCAAGCCAGGGCAAGATACCTCACCATACTGAAGCTACTGATCAACCCGTTGAGATGGTCTGAAGTTAAGGCAGGACTCTCAGCCAAGCTTAAAAGAGAGGTTAGCGACAAACAACTCACCCACTACCTGAAAGAACTCATCGATTACGGGCTCGTCGAAAAAATCAATAACGAGTACGTGATAGCGGACCCGCTACTAAAGCACGCAATCCGCGAGCTAAGGACTTAAACTCGGCAAGGGAAACACGTGAGGTACCTCCACAATAATAAAATTTCCAATGATGAGGGTTAGGCGCTTGAAACCCTCCTTCAGTGTATGGGAGGGGTGTTCGGGTTGTTCAGATGCGCCTGAGTCTTGGGTTGAAGATCTCTTCTAGTGAGTAGCTGACTAGAACGAACGCGTATATTAGGAGGAGGATGAACATGCCTGGCGGGACGAAGTACCACCACTTACCTGTTGAGAGTGCTCCTGAAGCGAAGGCGTAGTGGAGTATCATCCCCCAACTTATGTCGTTCACGTTCCCTACGCCGAGGAATACGAGTGCTGCGTGGGAGAATATCGCGTTTGATGTTGCTAGAGCCATGTTCGCGTAAACCACCGGCATGACGTTGGGTAGTATGTGCTTGAAGATTATCCTGAAGTTGCTGGCACCTAAAGCTCTAGCTGACTCAACGTAGGGCCATTCCTTAATCGATAAAACCATTGATCTCACAACCCTCGCCGTCGGACTCCAGCTCAGGAGACCTATGATTAGTATGACGTTGATTAAGCTAGGCCCCAGGATCGCTCCAACAACTATCATCAGTATTAAAGGCGGTATGACTAGGAAGAGGTCTGTAACCCTCATCAAGACCTCGTCCACCAACCCGCCGAAGTAGCCGCTGACCAGCCCTACTGAAGTACCTATGGAGACCGCGACAAGAGCTGCTAGAACGCCGACGATTATCGATATTCTCGAGCCGTATATGTTTAGCGCGAACAGGTCCTGACCCACCTCGTTAGTTCCGAACCAGTGTTCAGGGCTTGGGGGCAGCATATACTTAGACGGGTCCGTCTTGTAGGGGTCTTGAGTAGCTATGACCGGCGCTAAGACGCTGACGGCGGCGAAGAAAGCTATTATAGCTAACCCAACCAACCCTAGCTTATTCCCTTTGAACACCCTCCAGAAATCGATTAGGGAGGCCGCGAGCCTGGCTAGCCCCGGCATCACCGCCTCACCCTCGGGTCCAGGTACCCGTAGATGATGTCGGCTATGAAGTTCGCTAAGACGACCGACACCGTCACCACTATGAAAGCGCCCTGAAGTATCGGGTAGTCACGATTAAGTATTGCGTCGTAGATCAGCCTGCCAACACCCGGCCACGAGAAGACCGTCTCCGTTAAGACCGCGCCGGCCACGACCAAACCCAGGTTTATGGCTATTATGCTCACGGTCGGCAACATGGCGTTCCTCAGAGCGTACACGCCTAGAATCCTGCGTGTCGGGAGTCCCTGAGCCCTCGCCGCCATTATGTAATCCTCGGTCAAGACATCTATTAACGCGCTCCTCAAGATTATGGTGAACTCCCCGTAAGTAACTAGCGTCAGCGTTATGTATGGGAGGATGAAGTGCCTGAAGAAATCCGCTAGGTATGATGTGAGGTCCGGGTACGTGACGCCGTAAGTCAGCATCCCCGAGATAGGGAGCTTGAGGTAGTATATGGAGAGGAGTATCAAGACACCGCCAAGCCAGAAAGTAGGTAGTGAGTAGAGCCCCATAGCGGTCGTGGTGATGATTACGTCAACCTTACTAGCTCTCCTCCAAGCAGCGATCATCCCCGTCAACACGCCTAAAACCACGGAAGTTATTGTCGCCGGTAAGACGAGGATCACGGTATTGATTATCCTGGGGATCAGGACGTCCGTGACAGGCATCTTATAGAAGAACGAGAGCCCGAGATTCCCTTGAAACGCGTTAGCTAAGAATATGAAGAACTGCTCCAACAAAGACTTATCAAGCCCGAACTGCCTCTCAAGAGTTCTTATCTGCTCTAGAGTGAGTCTAGGGTTCCTGAAGAGTAGGCGTATCGGGTCGCCGGGGAGAACACGGAATAAAATGAAGTTTATTGTCATTATAGCAAAAATAGCTATTAAGCTTGCGACCACCCTCCTTACCACGTAAGCTACGTACTTCGAGACCACTAAGAACCTCCCTTCACCTTCTCCTTAACGCGATGATCAAGCCTATAACCACTAAGATAACCACAACCACCCCGACAA
>JAJHQR010000038.1 GCA_020833255.1 Desulfurococcaceae archaeon
TTTATCCCCGTATGCTAGAACCCATCTCTTAACTCCTTTCACGGGTTCTTGAGGTTCTACCCTTGCTCTCGGAACGTGCTTCAAGGTTCTCACACGATAAATACATTAACACGTATTTAAGCTTGGTGGAAGACTCTTACTACTCTATAAACATGAAAGCCACTTTTACGGGATCGGAGGGGGGTTCAGCTCTCTGTGGTCATTGCCTCATTTTTGTTCTCCTGCATTCCGCTCGGGTTTTCATCGGGTTTGGGGGCGTTCGGGGCCACCCCAGAGACCCCACATCTTGAGTATTTAGACACCCTCGGGGAGAGCCCTAACCTTAAGAGCCTCATTAACAACAAGCTCTTCACCCCTCATAGAGTAGCTCACTAATATTGTATCTTTGTTTTCAAAGCTTATAAGCTTTTCTAACAACATTAATTATCGGTGATAACATGGCTAAATTCATATACGCCAAATGCTCTGTAATAAAATTCAGAGGCGGGACAGTAGTCCTATACCCACTAGCAAAACACCAACCCGAAGTAAAACCACTATACAGCAAGAAAGTACACGTAATAATAATAGCAGAAGAATAACATCAAAACACATAAACCAATATGAAAGCCAAAGCAGTTTCACGACGGCGGTTAATGCTATTGCTATATAGATAGTAATGCTATGCTTCTAAGCGTGTCTGCGACGTCCTCGCATTTATCAGCTGAGTTTTCGATAGAATCCATTACTTCTTTCAGCATTAAGCATTGCGATACCTTTGATTCTTCACAGTATTTCAGGATCTCTTTGAATACCTCATGTCTTATATCATCTGTCTCTTCCTCAAGCCTCTCAATCTCGTTAGAGATGTTGAGGACTTCCTTAGGGTTACTCAAGAGTTTCTCTGCCGCATTCTTCATTAAGAGTGTTGATTTATGAACGTTCTCAGCCATCTCACGTAATTTAATTAACGTGCTCTCCGGTATGTTGGTTGGTTCTATTAGCGAGAGTCTCCTGCTCCAGCCCTTCGCGTAAGCCGCTATATCATCCGACGTCAAAACTAGCCTGATTAATTCTTCTCTATCAATCGGGTGGAAGGTCTCTCTAGACAGTTCTGAGAGTATTCTCCTCTTCACCTCATCAGCTTCCTTCTCGTACTTGAAGACCTCGTACCACTCTCTCTTTATGCCTTCAAGATCCTTTACCAGGAAAAACTCTATCATTTTCTTAGCGTGATCAACTACCTCGATTATCTTGTCCACGTGCTCTATATAGAACCTGATAACATCCCATTGCCTCCTCCTCGAAATCCAGGACCAGAGGGTCACACCCTCACCCCAACAATATAGGTTAATACGTAATAAATAGCGATGCTTAACCCTACAGTTACGGGTAGTGTGAGAAGCCATGAAGATATCACGAATATCACGGTCTTTAAGTTGATTCCCCTCCACCCGCTCCTAGCTATCCCAACACCTATTATAGAGCCTGCGGCTACGTAGGTGGTTGATATAGGTAAGCCGTAACCGAAGAGTAAATACGGTATTGTGGTGAATAACCAGACGGTGAAAGAGTTGGCGAAGCCTGCTGCTAGAGCCATTCTAAGATCTAGTCTAGTTATCTTATACGCTAACGTAGTAACGACCCTGTAGCCGAGTGTGAGACCTCCCAAAGCTATGAAGACTGACGCGAAGAGAGCTAAAAACCTCATACTATCCTCGTCTGGCATGCCGAAACTACTTGACGTAATCGTCACGTAAACCCCCGTAGCGTTAGCCACGTCGTTAGCCCCGAACGAATAAGCCGCGAAAGCTGCGAAAGCGAGTAGCAAGAATTTAAAGGTCTTACTATCGTCACTTGTCCTCAACCTCCTCAGAGCTCTATACAAGGGTGCTGCTAGGATCATGGACGTTACCGGCGAGACCGTCCAGCTAATTATTATGTCTCTAATCCTCTGGTAATTTATGAGTGTTTCTTGAAATCCGAAAAACATGTAGCTTAAGCCAACGCCTACCACAGCCCCGGTAATACTGTGTGTCGTCGATACTGGAGCACCCGCTAAAGTCGCTGTAATTATCCACAAGAAAGCTGAGACCGAGGCGGTGATCGCTCCTACAACCTCGATATTACGCACCACGCCTTTACCGAGCGTCTTCATAACCATATAGCCTTGTAGTAAAGCACCTAGCAACTGAAAAATCACGAATAAAATGAATGCTTGCCTAAACTTAAGCGTTCCTGAACCAACCACCACGCTGGTGGAGTTAGCCATGTCGTTAGCTCCTATAGACCAGGCAAGGCATGCCGCGGTAGCAAGACCCGCGAAGAGTAGCAAATTACTCAATCTAGCCCTACAAAACTACAAAGAAAGCAAAACAAGTTTTCACGTTATCTAAAGGTTAATAATGACGAGCTACCGTAATCGTATTAGAGGTGATGAAGATGCTGAGACTCCACATGAATGAATCGCCTTACCCGCCATCAAGAACCTCGCTTGAGTATATAAGCAAATACAGCAACCTCCTGAACTTATATCACGTCGAGGAATTGTATGAAGAACTACTTAATGAGTTAAGTAATTACGTAGGTGTTGATAAGAGATTTATCGACGTACTTGCTAGCTCATCATCCTTACTGACACTCATGCTAACTTACGTTAAGATCACCGATTCCGCGATCGTGTTAACACACCCAACTTTCCACGTGATGTATCAATTACTAAGTAATTACCGTGTCCAACACGCTTACGTGGAGTTAAGCAGAGACGACTTCACTTTAGATACCGGCAAGCTTCTGGAATTATCTGAGGGTCGCGTGATCTACTTAATAAACCCTAACAACCCAACGAGTAATATCCTTTTAGAAGACCCTGAGGTTTTGAGGAAGGTTGCTAGGAGAGCGAAGGCGATCTTCCTAGACGAAGCTTACTACGAATTCTCAGGGTTGACTTTCAAGGATTTGGTTATGGAGCTAGATAATTTAGTGATTATTAGAACCGTTTCCAAAGCGTTTAGCTTAGCTGGAGCTAGGTTCGGGTACATCATCGCGAGCGAGAAAATGAGGAAGCACCTCAGCGAGCTTAGGATAGGGTATGAGGTACCCATAACTACTCAAGCAGCTGTGTTAGGAGCGCTCAGAGACCCTCACTACGTGAGAGACGTGGTTAATAAAATAGTTGAGGCTAGGGAGGAGACTAGGGAGAAACTCGTTGATGCTGGCTTAAAAGTTATAGAGAGTAAAACCAACTTCCTATTCGTTAACCTAGGCAAGCCTTGTAGGAAGTACTGGGAACTCCTTAAGAAGAACGAGATCCTCACCCTATGTTTAGAGAATTTAGAGAGACTTAAGGAATTCGGAAATTACCTTAGAGTCACCGTTGGTAAGCCTGAAGAGATGAATTTCTTTATTAAGAAGTTGTTAGAGGTCCTCACCACCTAAGGGAAGTACGTGAGTTCATTCATCAAATAAAGAAGTTAGCCATGAATTCACACATACCTACCTGCTCTCCCGTAACTTAGCGAGGCTAAGAAGATAGAGAGCGTAGTAGCTACAGTCACCACGTATCCTAAGAAATCCGCGTTTAAGCTTGGATTTGCTAGTAGGGGTAGTAGCATTAACCCACCTAGTGCGTTAAAGAATATAGTGATTCCGAAACCTGTTGTCATGTTCTCCCTCGACGTCCGCTTCGCTATGTATGTGTTAATCGCTGTGTCTAAGAACGGGTATAGAGGTATTTGCCAGATAAGCAACGTTAGTAAGCCCCCAGACTTAACGAACCCCCAGTAAACAAGCATGTAAGCTAGTGTTGTTAGGGAGAAGAGTCTCAGCGGATTATACCTATCCGCTAACCTACCCGCAAAAACTCTTGCAGGAATAGATAAGAGCGCTGTGAAACCGCCGTAAATAACCCCGAACAAAACGTACTCCAACCACTTAGATGAAGTATCTAAAACACCCTCAAGTTCCAGACTTAGCTTGGTCGGTGCTATGGCGTAGAGTAATTCCCTAGAAAACACCGTGAGTGAGAGAGCTAGCAAAACCGGTAGGAACGCCCTGAAATCCCAGCCTTGATTACTCGCTCCGCTCATCCCGCGCTCAACCTCTTTAGGGAAGAACATGACGAATATCAAGTACGTTAATGAGTAGGTGATTGCTAGGATTATGAAGACTCCTTCAGGTCCTACTAAGCTGTAGAAGACCCCCATTACAGAAGACCCAACGCTATATCCGATGCCAGTCCCTAAAGTAAAAAAGCTGTACGCTCTGCCGGGACTAGCCCTAGAACTACTAAAGACTGCTGTGAGTATTGAAGGCCAGGAAAGAGCCCAGGAAAGACTGGAGAGACTTAAGATTAGGGAGAGTGTTAAAGGTTCTCGCGTTGTCAAGGCTAGTAAGAACGGGATAGCTCCAGTAATACCTAGCAACACTAAATTCTTATCGCCTACATACCTAGCTAACTTACCAACTATCGCCGCAAACAACGTAAGACCCCACTCAAGACCCGTAATGAACATGATTGCGTGAAGACCGCCGCCCAACTCAACACCTATGTAACGTCTCGTGAAGGAGAAGTAAAGCCCCCAAGTGAAGGTGTTTAGAATAGCTCCTAAAGAATACATCAGTCTCCACGTCCTAGGATCCATACCTACACTACTTAAATTTGGTGCCAGCGTCTAACACGCTCCCTACTTAAGTTAAGGAATTGAATTTAAATTATTGATAGTGGTTGCGTGTTTTTATCTCATAAAATTTAGACTAGTCTAAATTTTTAAGCTACAGTAAAGCATCTCTTCCGGGTGCGTTGCTTGGGAGTGATTGAGGGGAGGTCATGCGATTACGTTATAGCCGTTGTCGGGCAACCCTCAGTCGGTAAGTCAACGTTTTTTGCTCACGTTACTGGAGAGCTGGTTCGTGTAGCTAATTGGCCTGGCACCACGGTTGAGCAAAAAGTCGGTATAGTTACTTTCGAGGGTAAGACGTTATGCTTAGTTGATTTACCAGGTATTTACGGCTTATCCCCTACATCCCCTGAGGAGGAGATAACCAAGAATTTCCTGATATCGGGGAACTGGGACGTTGTTTTAGTCTTAGCTGATTCTTTAATCCTTGAGAGATCTATTTACTTACCTATACAGATTGGTGAGATGACCAGCAAGCTAGTAGTATCTTTAACTAAGTGGGACGTAACGCATAAGATGGGGGTACACATAGACGTGGGGAAGCTTAGCTCCAAGCTAGGCTTCCCTATAATTCCTATTTCATCGATTACAGGTGAGGGGATTAGGGAAGTTCTAGCAACTCTGGTCAGGGTAGCTGAGGGTAAGGTGAGGAGTAATCCGATCAAGATTAGTTACGGACTTCTCGATAGTTACGTGAATGAGTTGATGGAACTCGTTAGCGACGAGAAACTCATTAAATTACCTAAGAGATGGGTAGCTCTCAGACTCCTGGAAGGCGATCAAGACATAGTTAATTTCGTTAAGGATAGGCCAGACGTCATAGAGAAGAGTGAAAAACTCCGAGAGGAGTTTAAGAAAGCTACCGGGAGGATGCCTGAGGAGATAGCTATTCTTGGAAGATATGAGTACGCTACGCAAGTAATCAAGGAGACCATAGTTAGGGTTGCTGTAAGACCACGTATCACGACGTTAATCGATAAAGTCTACCTACACCCCCTAGCAGGACCCCTGGTCTCCGCCATCACACTATTCTTGGTGTCCGCCTTAGCGTTCACGATAAATACGGGTTTTCCTTTCACATACCTCCTCAGATCTTTAGGTCTTGATGCTGCGGCTAACGCGTTAGAGTCTTACAGTCTTTCCGGATTGCTTGAGAGATTCTTTACCTTTGCTGGCGAGGTTCTTCGGACAGTATTAGGGAATTTAAGTAAGGAAATAGCTTCCTTGCTGGCTGACGGGATCTTAGGAGGTCTTGGTACGGTGCTGAGTTTCCTGCCCCTAGTATTTCTTGTTTCAGTTTCTCTCGCCGTACTCGAGGATAGTGGTTTAGGTCCTAGGATGGTTGTTTCCTTACACAACTCCCTCAAGTTCTTCGGGTTGTCTGGGAGAGCTCTCTACCCTCTGGTCATAGGGTTTGGCTGTAACGTGCCGGCAGTCATTCAGTCTAGGATCTCCGTTGATGAGGTTGAGAGACGTGAGATAATAGTTTCCTCTCCGTTCATACTGTGTCAAGCAAGATTAATCGTCTTACTCTACTTCACTAAGGTGTTATTCCCTAGTAACGCGATTTTCCAGGCTCTCATGATGACGTTGCTTTATTTTACATCAATAATCCTCTACTTGCTGACAGCTAAGTTAGTAAGGTTCTTGAGTAACGTTAAGGAACCGCCTGAATTAATCATGGAGCTACCAATAATGCATAGACCAAGTCTTAAAGTTGTTTGGTGGGGTTCTTGGAGTAACACTAAGCACTTCCTCTATAAAGCCGGTGTAATAATCTTTGCTCTCTCAATACTTAGCTGGGTTCTTCTGTCTTACGGTCCTACAGGATATGTTGAGTCGCCGGAGACCTCATACGGCGCTATAGCGGGTTCTTACCTAGGCAGAGTTCTTGAGGCACTGTATAATTTGAGAAGCGAGAGTTCTTGGGTGATCGGCTACGCGCTCATCTACGGGTTCATAGCTAAGGAAGGCTTAATAGCCTCCGTCTCTCAATTAACAGGCCTAGCCGAGGAAGAAGCTCTAACGTCTCTAGGTCTTGACTTCGCTCAAGGAGTATCCATATTAATATTCATGATGTTCTACGTCCCCTGCATGGCTACCGTGGCAACCATATACCAAGAAAGTAAGAGCCTCAAATTCACTCTCGGCTTGACCATATACTTAGTCTCAGTAGCTTTACTAATCTCGCTCATCACTTATCGAATACTACTTATTGTTTAAAATGGGGCGTGCTCGAGGGCAAGACCAATATTTAATTTAGTTGAGTGAAGAAGCTTCATCCATTTAGTGAAGGAAATCCAGCTAAGGATCGCTAGTGCTTAGTTTATTATCTTTAACGCGTATACTCATTAGGTCGGGAAATTGGGTGATGAGGTAAAGTACACGTTAAGTTTCGAGGGTTATGGCGAGGTAGAGAGGGTTCTACTCAACATAGCTAGGGGATTAGCTGAGGTAAGACTAACACCGCAAAATTTGAGTGATCCAGTATCTTTTCAGATAGCTATTTCGAGGATGTACGACGCTCTCATGAAATCTGTTGAGGGAGGCAGTAAATACTCCTACATAGCTAAAGTAAGGTTTAGAGATAGTCTCGGTAACGAGATTTCTATGGCTATTGACTTAGGCGAGGAACCGCCTCCGTTCATGAACAAAAACGTTAAAGCTAGAATCACCGTAGAGTTATATGAGGAGTAGAGGCCTCAGCGCTGAGACCATGACCTAAGAGTCATCGATGGGGTGAGAACACAGCTCTAGCGGGGATGGGGGATGAGTTCTGACGAGCTGATCCTCAGGCACAGAGGCTGGATGAGTGAGGACAACTTTAGGAAAATCATCGAGATTGCCGAGTATTTAGGTAGGGAGAATAACGAATTAATTTTCAAGATATCAAAACATAAGTTGATTAGTAAGAGACTCACAGTAGATGACGTTTTAGGAGTTCTCGACGAGGTCGGGTTGAAGTACGATGAATTATTTGAGGAAAGACTAAGAGAATTTTTCGGTAGGGTTAGGGGGTCAGCCACCATACAATTCAAGGAAGGTAAGTTACTACTGTCTTTCGATAGGTACTTGGGGGACGTGTATCAGACCCACTTGAAGGATCTCCTAAGATATAATAAGATGGGTAAGTACTTCTACACATACCCCTCGAAATATCATGAATTGAGGAAGGCTCTCGTCAATTTAGGTTTTAGCTTAAACGATCTGACAGGTTTTAAGGAGTCAGCTCCCCTACCGGTGAAGGTGAGTTTCAAGGGTAGTCTCAGAGAGTATCAGTTGGAGGCGTTGAACGCGTGGCTAGGTAACTCAGGCCGTGGTATCATCGCCTTACCTACCGGGTCGGGGAAGACACACATAGGTATAGCGGCTATATCGAAAATTAATGAAGCGACACTCATAATAACTTACACGAAGGAACAGCTACTACAGTGGGAGAAATTCATCAAGACATTCACTGACGTACCACCATCGCACATAGGACTTTACTACAGTAAAGAGAAGAAGATATCGCCGATAACCTTAGCTACTTACCAGACCGCTTTCAAATATATAGAGACGTTAGCACCTCATTTCAACTTACTCATAATTGACGAGGTCCATCACCTACCGGCAGAGAAGTTCAAGCACATAGCTATAACGTCGCCGGCTAAGTATAGGCTAGGCCTCTCCGCAACACCCTACAGGGAGGACGGGAAACACACCGAGTTATTCCCTCTCATGGGCGGGGTAGTGTATTATAAGACTACGCAGGAATTAGCTGAGAAAGGATTCTTAGCTAAGTTTAGGATAGAGACTATTAAGGTAGATTTGAAGAGCGCTGAGAAGAAGGAGTACCTGAAGCTAAGGAAGCAGTTCCGTGAACTAGCCGGCGGCTTAGACTTCAAGACTTTGGTAGAGCTAGCTAAGCGTGGTGATGAGAGAGCTATTAAAGCGCTCGAAATACATAGCGAGATGGTAAAGATACTATCTATGAGTGAGTCAAAATTAGAGAAGGTTAAGGAAATAGTTGAGCGCGAGTTAAGTGAGGGTAAGAAGATAATAATATTCGCTCACTACGTTACGCTGGCTGAGAGAATAGCTGACGTGCTCGGAGCCTACTTACTTACCGGGGAACTGGAGGAGACTAGGAGGAGATCTATATTGGATCAGTTTAGGAGAGCTGAGAGCGGGGTATTAGTGGTGACTACGGTCGGGGACGAAGGCTTGGACATACCTGACGCGTCGGTAGGTATTTTAGTTGCTGGAACCGGGTCACGCAGGCAGTTCATTCAAAGGCTTGGGAGGTTGTTGAGGCCTAAGCCAGGTAAGGAGGCAGTACTCTACGAAATAGTCGTTAAAGGAAGTAGTGAGGAGTTTCAAGCTAGGAAGAGGAAAACGACTAGTTTAGAAGACTTAGCAGGTATATACGAGGGATTTGATCAAAACCTCAGAGAGTAGGTATTCTAAGTTTTCGTTAGTAGCGCGTGAGTAATTAATTATGAGAGACCTGTTTAGAGGTAGCTCACCCAGAATAACGTGTTCGTTAATGCTTAGAAGAGGCTTTAAAAGTATCTTCAGTTTAGGCACTTCACTAACCTCTAAATGACTTTCCAGGGAGGATTCCTCAGAGGGTATGTCAAGGCCTGAGAGTATAAAATGTGTTGTCCAGAAACTCCTTAAAACCCCTTTCACGAGCTTCTTCTCACCCTCTTTCAAGGAATGGGTAAATAACACGTGTTTAGTGTTGATAAGCTTAGTTAGATAATCGCTTAACCCTATCGACCCAACTGAGTCTAAGACACTGCATAAACTAACCCCAACCAAGCTCCCCCTACCGCTTAGCTTGCCTAGGAACGGAAACTTCTCGGTTAGGTAACTACCTGAGAACGCGATCTCCTCAGACTCAATGAATCTCTTAGCATCCGCCCACACATCCTCATCAAGAATCAAATCCGGTTCTCTGCTGGTCAAGGATTCCTCAGTAAGTATTGAGGCCGTAGGTATCCCCAGCCTTAACGTAGTGTTCCTAACCCGAACTTGCGCAACCAGAGGCTTCAACAAGACGTAACTCTTTCTCCATGCCTCGGACTCCACTATTTCCTTAATAACCTGTATCTCCCCCGAATATTTACTCAACACGTACACTTTAGCGCCTTTCTCAATCCTCATAAGGATCGTCCGCCCCTACGCACGTAGATCCACTCACTTATTAATTGCTTATCGCATGAACCCTTCCTACCAACTCTAGATTGAGGCATTACAAGATGCTTAACCGCCGAATCCGCAGGTCTGTAAGTCCCTGCAACAATCTTTCTATCCGTCTTTACCTTCTCCTTACCTAGTGTGAGGGATTTATAACCGCATGCCGGACATTTCCATCCCTTACCCCTACCGGCAGACTTCATCCTGTGACCGCATAACGGGCATGTAGGGTTCTTAAGAACCTCGCTAACCAACTCTATTACTTCCAGCAAATCCCCGTGTATCACCAGCCCTAAGTCCTCCCACCATTTCCCGCCGCCACACACCCTAATTACATCCCCGCTCACTAGATACCTAGCTACCTTACCTAACCCAGTCTCTTTAAAAAACACTACCCATAGAGAAGACTTATTCTCGAGATCGCCGAGCTTTAAGAGGACATCACCACCTAAACGAACGCTCGGTTTCTCAATCACCTTACCTTTAACACAGCCGGTCTGGTAAGGCCTGAATTCCTCGACACCCCTCTCCACGTGATGAGCGTTCAAACCTTGGTTAGTCCTATATATCAACCAGCCCTCAAACTCCTCACATAACTTCAGAGTCTTTAAAGCCTTCACCAAGATAGCGGGGTCTTCACCTCTGATGCCCAGCAACACCGGGTTATGTCCTGAAGGCGTGATAAGCGGTTTATCATTCACGTAATCGTAGTTGAGGAACGTCTGATCACGGAATTCGGAATCCATCAACTTAACACTCTCCTCATCAACACACCTCTCACGCAAGTAATTATCTCTAGTCCTGTAAACCAGTATCTCATAAGTACACTCGCTTAAAGAGTTCGAGGCACCTATAGCGGCTAAAGCCCCTACCAAGCCTCTTGAGTAGCCGAGGGGTGCCTCAACCAACTCGCTCAACTCGTTAATTATTCCGGTGACGTAATCTCTATGCACGTAATCTGTCAGAGCTTTCCTGTAAAGCTTGCCGAGCTTGGCAGGAACCTTACCGTATAGAAATGCTAAACCCGGCTCAACACCGCCTCCTCTAACAGTCTCCAGGTACTTAAGGAACTCACTAACTACTAAGTTCTTTAAGGAATCAACGTTTTTCTCAGGTATTCTGAGAGAGAAGGAGGTAGCGGCGTTTCCCCTGGTCTTGAAAGGTATTACCGGGTTTAACCTAATCAGTAACGGGTAGTCCGAGAAAAACGCTCCGGGGATTTCGTCCAATATCTTACTTAAAATCCTGAACGTTAAGTATGTGGTACATCCTTCTAGATCTGTGTCCGTGTCATCAAGCCCTACATGTACGTCTAGATAATGCTCACTCTCTCTTAGTAACTTCCTTACCCTCCACGACTATCATCGTCAAAGTAGACCTGACGTTAGATATCTTCCTTATCTTGCTAGATATTATCTCCTTAAGCGCTTCCGTGGTGGGAGCCTTAATCTTTACTACGATATCGTAAACCCCGTACACTATGTAAGCCTCCGAGATCCCCTCTATCTTGAGTAGCTCGTTCATGACCTCCTCCTCAGTTCCTATGTTAGTGTTTATCAGCACTATAGCCTCAGGCACCTACACATCACCAAAATTAACTTTATACCGCGAGAATATAAATTTATCGCTCGATACCTTAAATTTGATGAGGTAGGGGAGCTGATCGGGAAGCCTAGAATATACGTTGTGAGACTTGGCGGCGACGATCCTAAGCTGTCAACAGCCATGAAACTCGTCAGGTTAGGTTACGCGACGAGAATACACGTAAACGACATCCCACCTCACTCAATAGTCCTCAACCCCCTCAGCCAGGAAATACTTAAACCACCTGATTCGGCCCTCCTACTAAGGCACGGGCTCGTGGTTTTAGATACTTCATGGAATTCCGGTATTGAAGACTTAAGAAAGATAGCTGTTAAGCGTAAGTACGAGCAGAGGGTGTTACCGGTCCTCAAAGCAGGAAACCCAGTAAATTACGGGATCCTCACTAAGTTGAGTAGTGCTGAAGCCGTTGCCGCCGCCCTCTACATAACAGGGTTTAAAGAATATTCGTTAGAAATCCTGAGCAAGTTTAAGTGGGGCCCTACTTTCTACGAGTTAAACAAAGAATACCTAGAGAGGTACTCCAGCGCCAAATCCGCTGACGAGGTAATCAAGATTCAAGAAGAGATATTAAAATCCATGAATATTCACCTACGATAATCACCCACTAATCCTGCGTGCTCAACTAACCTTTATACTTCAGAAAAACCTGATACATATCGGGTGAGAGATTGAGTAAGGAAGAGAAGAATGAAGTCGTTAAGAAGATGAGTGACTTAATGCGTTCCGGTGC
>JAJHQR010000021.1 GCA_020833255.1 Desulfurococcaceae archaeon
CTGCCAACGCCTCCAGCGCCAGCATAACGCTTAACGCCATGATCACTAAGCTGACGCCTACACCGCTTAACCCGAAATCCCTAAGCGCTGAAACGAACAACGTGAAGCACAGGATGAGTTGAAGGATGAGCAACCTCGACCTTAAATCCCTATATTCCCCGCAACTAACCATAATACACCATCAATTAAATTTTAGGATCCGAAATTAAAAAATTATTGCACACCAAAATATCACGGAACAAATAACACGTCTTCAGAAGCGAATACTTAACTTAGTTTTTCGACGGGTAATGTTTCAGAAGCCTGGTCTTCATCATTTAATCAGACCTTACAAGGTTCATCACGTTGAGGGGTTCGGGCTTCACTAAATGGTGGCTGGCTTTCCTTGAAAGAGGGCTTCTCGAGTTATTTGATTGGTTGTTTGAGTTTTTTAAGGGTTTCTATGGTTTTCTCACTTACTTTTGTTGTTGCTTCCTGATATCCTGCTTCGAAGAGTTTCGTGTTGATTTCCTTAGCTCCTAGCTTGAGGACCTCGTTTAGCACGGTGTTCTTGCTTGTTATGATTGACGCTTTCTCTAGGAGGTAGGTTACGAAACCTATCATGACTACGTTAGCTCCTATAGTGCTTCCCAGCCTCAACGATATGTCTGAAGCATTGATCAGGTAGAAGTGGGGTGTGTGTTTCGTGAGGGCGTTGATCAACTCGTCTCTGGGAGGGACCCTCACGCCAGGTATTGAGGGCCTGATGATCTTATCGTTAGCTACTAGGACCGTGCTCGCGTTATGCAGGTATGTGTACCTAGCTGCTTCCAAGAGCTCCATCGATATGTGGAGGTGTATGTCGTCTTCAGGCGGTAAAGGAGCCATCACGGAATCCCCCACCCTCAGGAAGACCGTTACCGACCCCCCTCTCTGACTCATCCCGTGGGTTTCAGATATCACGACTTTAAGACCTTCGTTGAGTGCTGCCTGACCGAGCACCCTGGAGAGGGTTAGCAGTCCTTGACCGCCAACCCCTGATATGAGGACGTTGAGCACAGTAATCACCTCCAGAACTTCTCAACACCTTCCTTATCGTATGTTTTCAGCGGGATTATAGCTTTCGTAGGGCATACCTGAGCGCACGCGCCGCACCCAACACATAACTCGGGGTCTATCCAAGCCTTCTTATTATCTTTAGGCATTATAGCCGGGCAGACAAACCAGTCATAACAGATACCGCAACCAACACACTTATCTTCCAGGACCACGTAAGGAACTATCTCAACGCCAGCTCTCCTAAGGTCTCTAACGACCTCTAACGCGCACCTCCTCCTAGCGATTATGACCGCGGGCTCCTTAAACTCCTTAACGTAATTCAGCGCTTTCTTAACGGTCTCTCTAACAGCCTTGATGTCGAAGGGATCGATTACCTCGACGAACCTGACGCCAAGCCCTGAAACGACGTTTTCTATAGGTATTCGGTGTGTCTCCCCGCCGTCCTTACTTGAAGGAGCTGGTTGATGGCCTGTCATAGCGGTAACTTCGTTGTCTAAAACTATGACCACCATAGGCCTCCTATGCCATACAGCGTTCACGAGGGGTGGCAGGCCGGCGTGGTAGAACGTGGAATCACCTATTATGGCTAACACGTTGTCGTCCGTGGTTATGCTGAGGCCGTACCCAACCCCTATACTACTCCCCATCTCGATTATCACGTCCTGCATCTTGTATGGGGGGTTATACCCTAGCGAGTAACACCCTATATCCCCTGACGCGATGTAGGGTATCTTCTCCTGGTTAACCAGCCTCCTCAACTCGAAGAAGAGAGGTCTGTACGGGCATCCCGGGCAGAAGATAGGTATTCTGGCGGGCACCTCCACGGCGGGTCGATTAACTGTTTGAGGGGCTGAGTACTCAAGACCTAGGAACTTAGCTACCGCTCTCCTAACCCTCGAGTGGTTTAACTCGAACTCGTAACCTATTAAGTCCTTACCCCTAACCTCCGCGTCAATCCCTGAATCATGCAATACAGACTTAACGCTTGTCTCAACTAGTGAGTCAAGCTCCTCGACAACAAGTATCTTGTCCACATCCTCAGCAGCTTCTATGAGTAACTCCTTAGGCAGCGGTACGGGGGTACCTATCTTGAGAACCTTAACCTTCTCCCCGATCTTGAAGTAGTCTAGAGCCTCCCTCACGTAACCGTAGGCGCTGCCTGAAGCGATGATCAACGCTTTCCCGTCACCCTCAACCCTGTTGAAGGGAACCTCGTTAACCACCCCGGAAATCGCTTCCCACTTCTCCAACAACTTAATCTTGTTCTTCCTAGCGTTAGCGGGTACGGTGACAAACCTATCCTCCTTACTAAACCTCCCCTTAACCCTCACCTCCGGTATAGGCCCTAGCTCGACGACACCCCTACTATGACTAACTCGAGTGGTGGTGCGCAGTATTACCGGGTGCTTAAACCTTCTGCTAAACTCGAATACGTACTTAGTCATTCTCTTCGCTTCATCAGCGTCGAACGGCTCGAAGACGGGTATGTAGGCGTGAACCCCGTACCACCTATTATCTTGCTCGTTCTGACTGCTATGCATGCTTGGGTCGTCAGCGGTAACGATGACTAAAGCACCCTCAACACCCGTGTAAGCAGAACTCATTAAGGGGTCTGCAGCGACGTTCATGCCGACGTGCTTCATGGCGGTCAAGGCGTTAACGCCCGCTAAGGAAGCGCCGTAAGCAGCTTCGAAAGCCACCTTCTCATTCACGCTCCACTCAGCGTAAATACCGAGGAGATCCCTCACGGAAATCAACGCCTCAAGAATTTCCGAGGACGGGGTGCCTGGGTAGGCAGCAGCAAACCCTAAACCACCTTCTAGAGCCCCGCGAGCTATCGCCTCATTACCTAACAGTAAGTACTTACCGCTACTTAAGTTCGCAAGAGACCTAAAACTCATTGAGTTTCAACCCCCACATAAAGACCTATCGGAGAAAATAAGTGCTAACTTACTTAAAGTATTCAATGTTTATAAAAAGGGCTTGAGCTCGTTAAGTCAAGACCTACGTGAATCCAGTAACGCGTTAATGAACGCTGTGAAGATTGGTGAAGGCCTTAAAGGCCTGCTCTTAAACTCCGGGTGGTATTGAACGCCTAGGTAGAACTTACGGTTCTTCAACTCCATCACTTCAGGGAATCCCTCAGGGCTGAAGCCGCTCACCACGAAGTCGTTTTCCTCGAAAGCCTTCAGGTATGCGGGGTTTATCTGGTACCTATGCCTGTGCCTCTCACTCACTACCCCCACACCGCCGTAAATCCTCCAAGCCAGCGTGCCCGGAACTAGCTTGACCTCAATAGATCCCAGCCTCATAGTACCGCCTTTAACTATAGTCCCCCTCTGAGAACTGAGTAGGTCTACTACTGGGTGAGGGGTTTCAGGATCTACCTCGGTGGTGTGCGCGTTACTTAAGCCTAGCACGTTTCGAGCGAACTCAACAACCATTAATTGGAGACCGAAGCATATCCCGAACACAGGGATCTCGGCCTCCCTGAAAACTCTTATCGCGTTTATCTTTCCCTCAACGCCTCTCTCCCCGAAACCAGGCAGTATGACGGCTCCCTCAACGGAACCCGCGATATCCTCCACGTTGAGAGTCCCTTTCTCAACCTCTGTCGCCTCAACCCAGACGAGCTCGGGCCTCACACCAAAAGAGGTTCCCGCATGCTTTAAAGCCTCAACAATACTTAAGTAACTGTCCGTCAACCTAGTGTATTTCCCCACCATAGCTATCCTGACCCTACGTTCAGAATTAACGAATTTATTGACGTACCTCGCCCAGAGACTTAAGTCAGGTTCCACGTAATCGAGCCGCAACCTCTCAGCTAAGACCTTAGTCAACCCCTGAGCGTGGAGTTTCAGGGGTACCTCGTAAATAACTTCTACGTCGGGATTACTGAATATGTGTGTTGCGGGAAGGTTTCCGAAGAGGGAGAGCTTCCTGCGAGCCTCATCAGTTAACGGGGTGGAAGACCTAGCGACCAACACGTCCGGCTGAATACCTATCCTCCTCAACTCCTGCATGCTGTGCTGAGCGGGCTTAGTCTTAAGCTCCCCTGAGGTAGATAGTCGTGGGACTAAGACTACGTGAGTGAAGAGAACGTTTTCAGGACCTCTCTCAAGCCTTAACTGCCTTGCCGCTTCAAGGAACGGAAGCCCCTCTATGTCCCCCACAGTCCCCCCGATCTCCACGACGGTCACGTCACTACCGTACTTCCTAGCCACGAGCTCTATCTGGTTTTTTATCTCGTCTGTGACGTGCGGGATTATCTGGACGGTCTGCCCGAGGAAATCACCCCTCCTCTCCTTCTCAATAACTATACTGTATATCTTGCCCGTAGTTATGTTATTATCCTTAGATAGGTTGACGTCCAGGAATCTCTCGTAATGCCCTATATCCAGATCCGTCTCACCACCATCCTCTGTCACGAAGACCTCGCCGTGCATGTAGGGATTCATTGTTCCGGCGTCCACGTTCACGTACGGGTCTATCTTGATGGCCGTGACCGAATAACCCATAGACTTAATCAGTAAGGCTATGGAAGCCGCCGTAACCCCCTTACCCAAGCCTGAGAGAACCCCTCCAGTCACGAAAACGTATTTACTCACCAAACTCACCTCACGTTCTCTGAACCACCCCTTAACTCCTTAATCCTTAAAGCAGTTTTAAGAGGTTCTTTAAGTACTTGAGGTACGTACTTAAGTATGTTCGTGGGCGATGACCTGCCCTCAATCAAGTAAGCCAACTCACCGGCGACAGCGTTAACGAAAGCGGCTATGGAAGCTGCTCTAAACGGGTCTCCGGCCCTCGCAAGCGAGGTCGCTGCAAGACCTGTCAGCACGTCGCCGGTCCCGCCGCAACTCATGTCTTGATGGCCTACCCCGGTACGTAGCTTGAGGTTGCCGTCAGGCGACATTATGACGTCCACGTAACCCTTTAAAATCAAGGTCGTTTTATAGCGTTCCACTATGTTCCTAGCTACGTTAATCCTGGTCTCAACGCTGTCCTCGGATATGAGTTGTGCTGGCTCCACTCCCATGAGCGCGGCGGCCTCACCTAGGTGAGGTGTCATGATGGACACCACCCCCGCGAGATCTTCCCGACTAATCAGCTTCAAAGCGTCAGCGTCTAAGACCACGGGCTTCCCGATCTCGCGAGCCACGGACAGCAAAGCCTTAACGAAGCCTCTAGTCTCCTCCCTAACGCCTAAGCCAGGCCCTGAGACCAGGACGTCAGCCTTCTTAACCAGACCTAAGACCTCCTTAAGTGAGTCCTTAGTTAAGTAATCACCCTCCAACGGCAACCCTATGATCTCGGGCGAGAACCTGGACGCGAGCACGTACTCAGGAGCCGCTAAGTAAACTAGGTCGGCTCCCGCAACCCACGCGCCAAGAGCCGTTAGCCACGGGGCCCCCACGTACTCCTTAGAACCCGTGATGACTAAGACCCTACCGCCCTCGCCTTTCCTAGCCTTAACGTCTTTCTTCCTGAACCAGACCTCCACATCCCCCGGACCAACAGCTCTTAACGCGTTAGGCGGTAACCCTATGTTCACGACCACCAGCTTACCGACCACCTCAGGAGCTTTAAGAAGTCCCGGCTTAGGAGCTACTAGAGTGACCGTGACGTCCGCTCTGACGACGTCGCCCGGCACCTCACCCGTATCCGGGTCAAGCCCTGAAGGGATGTCTATCGCTACCTTAACCCCTCTAGAACTATTTATTGCCCTCACCGCGTCAGCGTAGAGGTCTTTAGGAGCTCCCTTAACACCTATCCCTAAGAGCCCGTCAACCACTACGTCGTAGTCTAGGGGGACGCCGGGCTTGTAGTCCCGGATCACGACGTTGTGCTGGTTCTTAAGTATCTCAAGGTTTTCCCTAGCGTCCTCATGCCTTATGACCCTGGAGACTAGGTAGACGTGGACCTCGTAGTCATCGCTCGCTAAGTGTCTGGCGGCGACGAAAGAGTCCCCGGCCTTACCGCCGCTACCCGCGATCACGGCCACCTTACAGGGCTTGCAGCTCGTCAGGTCTTTAACCACTCTCGCTACGCCTGCCCCGGCGTTCTCCATGAGGATCCTCGTGCTGACGCCCCAGAAGACGGAGTTCACGTCCGCGGCTCTCACTTCATCACTACTGAGGGTTCTCAACTCGCCCTACCTAATTATTATGACTGCATGTTTTTAAGGTTATCCTAGACATGAAGAATAATATCAGGCTAGGTGATGTTGGGTACTAACGTACACGAGTTAGCTTTAATGAAGCCGCTCATGTTCTCTAGACTCGACCTAAGCCGCGACACGGTACACGCCGAGCTCTTAAGGGAAGAACTCAGTAAATTCAGCGAGTTCTTCACAGCGGTCACCGGTAAGGTCTTGTGGAGCGTTCAGAAAACCTGGGTTAAGAGGGTGTTGTCGGGGGAGTCCTTCGCTTTAATAGCCCCCACAGGAGTCGGTAAATCAACCTTGCTTCAGGTATACTCACTCTACACGGCCTTCAAGGGTAAGCCAGCAATATACATAGTGCCGACGAAGTACTTAGCTAATCAAGTCTTGAAGACCCTCAACGATCTTAATCCGGGAGGGGTTCAGGTACGTGACTCAGGAGCTATCAAGTCCTGCGTGAACCCCCCTGAGAAGAGGGTTGACGTAATAACGCACGCGTTCCTCCACAGAAACAAGAGTTTATTCGAGGGCGTTAGATACTACCTAGCGGTGATAGACGATTTCGACGCACTGCTAAAGTCTTCGTCATTAATGAACACGATACTAAGCTTGGTAGGGATTTCGGAGGAGCCTATTAAGACTGCTCAGAAACTGGTCTCAGCTAGGAGGGAATTACTTTATTATAGGTATAGCGGGAACACGGATAAAATCAACGAGATACTCAGGAACATAAACGAGCTGGAGTTAAGCCTCGGTAAAAGCCTTAACTACGTTGGCGTGGGCCAGGTCTTAATAGCTAGCGCGACCGGGAGGGGGAAGGGGGAGAGAGTGAAGATACTGCGTGAGTTGCTGGGTTTTGAGGTAGGTTCCATAACCGACTACTTAAGGAATATCGTGGAGGTAGCCGAGCCTATAACGGGTGTGAGGCTTGACGAACTCCTCAGGAAGCTGCATAGGGGGACCCTCCTCTTCGTGAGTAAGGATATGGGCATGGAGAAAGCGAGGGAGATCGCTTCAAGCCTCGCTAGCTCGGGCTTGAGGGTCTTAGTAGCCGGTAGTAGGAGAGCTATAGATAAGTTGAGGGAGGATAAGGTAGATGTTTTAGTCGGTGTCTCCAGTTACTACGGCATACTGACTAGAGGTCTTGACGAGCCTCTCCACATCTACAACACGGTTTTCTACGGCATACCTAAGTTTAAGCTAGACCTAGACTCAACGCTGCTTAACCCGTTAACGCTGACTAAGCTGATTAAGGAACTCCCCTCATACGGGTACCTCCCGCGAGAGGAAGACAAGCAACTAGTGAATAAGGTTTCTTCGCTTAGGCCGGGAGCTCTTAAAGTACTTACTCACGGCTTGCGAGGCTTCATACAACTAGACGGGTACTTAAGGGACTTGAGTGTCGAGATACTTGAGGCTAGGGATAGGTTGAGGGAAGCTATCAGCGAGATCTTCTCCAAGAATTCCGGGAAGATAGTCTTGAGTTCTTTCATAATAAGTGAGGAGGGGAGGGGGAGAGCCGCCGTCCTAATACCCGACGTCATGACATATCTTCAAGCTTCAGGACGTTGTAGCAGGCTCTACGGGGGTCACATGACGCTCGGTTTATCTGTGATTCTCTATGAGGACGAGGATCTGCTCAGAATCTTCCAAAGAAAACTGCGTTACGTCTTACCCAGCTACACCCCACTTAAGTTTGGTGAGGTTGACTTAGGGGAGGTTATTGAGAAGCAGAAACTCAGTAGGTCTGGCTACGTGAGCGAGTCGGTCCTGGACAAGATTAAGTCCTTACTGATAGTGGTTGAGTCACCTACTAAAGCTAGAACGATCGCTAGGATGTTCGGCATACCCGGTAAGAGGTTCGTCGGGAGTTACGTGGCTTACGAGACCGTGATAGCTTACGACGGGAAGATCTTCTTAGCCACCATAGCGCCGAGTATGGGGCACGTCCTCGACCTAGTCAATGATGACGGGTTGCACGGCGTTTCATTATCGGGATCTAGCGTCACGCCTGTGTACGCCACGCTTAAGAGATGCGTTAACTGCGGGCACCAGTTTACTGAGGAGCTTCAAGCATGCCCTAAGTGCGGCTCCATCAGACTCAGAGACAGCAGGAAAATCTTGGAAGCACTTAAGAAGATTGCTAGGGAGGTCGACGAGGTATACATAGCTACGGATCCTGACGACGAGGGTGAGAAGATCGCTTACGATCTCTACACGGTGTTAAGCTCCGTGAACTCGAGGATTCGAAGAATAGAATTCCATGAAATCACTAAGCACGCAGTCCTTAAAGCGTTAGACAATCCTAGAGACATCGACTTACTTAAGGTCAGTGCCCAGATCGTTAGGAGGGTTGATGACCGGTTAGTGGGTTTCGAGATCAGTAAGATGCTTCAGGAAGACCTCGGTAGGAGGTGGTTGGGTGGTGGGAGGGTTCAAACACCTGTGTTGAGATGGGTTATCGAGAGATACGGTGAGTACGAGAGGGGTAGGGGGTACTTAATCAAGACGTACCTACCTAACGGTCTCAGAATAGATTACTTCCTGGAAAGTAGGGAGGAAGCCTTGAAACTCCGCGACGAGGTTGTTGAGTCCGGGGTAGTAATACGTGTCTTAGAGACTTTCGAGAAGGACTTGAGTCCCCCGCCACCCTACACTACGGACACCCTACTAACCGATGTCGTAAGGGAGTTGAGGATCCCGCCCACACAAGCTATGAGGATAGCTCAAGATCTTTTCGAGTCTGGCCACATAACCTACCACAGGACTGACAGCACGCACGTCTCTAGCTTAGGGATAGAGATAGCTAGGGAGTACGTGGAGGGGGCCGGACTCTCAGAAATGTTTAATCCTAGAACCTGGGGTGGTGAGGGAACGCACGAGTGTATAAGGCCTACGAAACCCGCTGACAGCATAGATGAAGACGAGGTCTTCACGAGCAATCTCACGTACCTCCATAAGAGAGTGTATCAAATGATTTTCCGGCGGTTCATAGCCAGCCAACTAAAACCTTCTAGGGTGCTTTACGGGAGGGTTGAGGCTCACCTAGGTGGTAAGCGGGTGGAGCTCGAGCTACCCCTCAAGATCCTTAAAGAAGGCTTCACGAAGGTTTACTTCACGCGGACATACGAAGACTTAGCCGGGGCTGAAGTCGTTAGGTACGTGCCTACCAAAGTAGACGTGATTAAGGCTTCTAAAACCCCCCTACTCACGTCCGCAGACGTCGTGAGGATGATGAGGGAGCACGGGATAGGGAGGCCGAGCACCTACGCTAAAGCGATAGAGAATAACCTGAGGCACGGGTACGTAATACTCTCGAAGAAGAGGCAGTACCTAATACCTACTAAGACAGGTATTGAGGTGCTCAAGTACGTACAGGAGAGGTGCGGTGTCTTAACCAGCGTCGAGTTTACCAGGTATTTAGAGTCTTTGATAGAGGGGGTTAGGACTGGGAGGGTGTCCCTGAACACAGCCCTAACCTACTTACTGAGTGAGGTGGTTGTTCTCAGGACTTCCCGGGAGGTTCTTAAGGCGCGTGCTGAACAAGGCGGGATGCCTGTGGTCGAGGGACTAGCTCTTCAAGAGGAGGTTAAGGATTGATTAAGAATACTTATCAGACAGCTTAATAACTTCCTACGAGATAATATTTCTGAGGTAGTTTGGTATGTCGCAGGAAAAAACCACTGTTTCGGTTATTAAGGCGGACATAGGTTCTCTTGCAGGTCACCACATAGTACACCCGGAGACTCTGGCTACGGCTACTAAGGTTTTGGCGGAGGCGAAGTTTAAGGGTTTGATAATAGATTTCTACGTGACTAACGTAGGGGACGACCTACAGTTGATTATGACTCACAGGAAAGGGGTTGACGCGCCGGAAATACATGAGTTGGCTTGGAACGCGTTTAAGGAAGCTGCTAACGTTGCTAGGGATTTAGGTCTTTACGCCGCAGGTCAGGACCTACTTAGTGAGGCTTTCTCAGGTAATGTGAGGGGTTTAGGTCCTGGGGTTGCTGAGATGGAGTTTGTTGAGAGGCCTTCGGAGCCTGTGGTCGTGTTCATGGCTGATAAGACGGAGCCGGGGGCCTTCAACCTGCCTATGTACAAGATTTTCGCCGACCCATTCAATACCGCAGGCTTGGTGATCGACCCTAAGATACATGAGGGTTTCAGGTTCGAGGTTTTCGACGTCTTCGAGAATAAAGCGGTGGTATTGTCGGCTCCTGAGGAGTCCTACGATATATTAGCTCTCATAGGGACTCCGGGCAGGTTCATAGTGAGGAGGGTTTATAGGAAGCCTGATAACGAGATCGCGGCCGTCGTGAGCGTGGAGAGACTCAGTTTAATGGCTGGTAGGTACGTTGGTAAGGACGACCCGGTAGCGATTGTTAGAGCTCAGTCAGGTTTCCCGGCGGTGGGTGAGATACTTGAGCCTTTCGCGTTCCCGCACCTGGTTGCTGGGTGGATGAGGGGCTCGCATCACGGGCCTTTAATGCCTGTCGGGCAGAGGTACGCTAAGTGCACGAGGTTTGACGGCCCGCCTCGAGTTCTCGCGCTAGGCTTCCAGGTAAAGAACGGTAAGCTGGTCGGGCCTGCCGACTTATTCGATGACGTGGCTTTCGACGAGTCACGTAAGATCGCTCAGCAAATAGCTGATTATATGAGGAGGCACGGGCCTTTCATGCCTCACAGGCTAGGTCCTGAGGAGATGGAGTATACCACGCTGCCCTCAGTTCTCGAGAAGCTTAAAGACAGGTTCTTCGTTGAGAAAGCGTATGAGGTGAAGAAACCTAAGGTAACTACGTCGCTCCTAACCGGGAAGGAAGCAGGGGATTAAGGTAGTTCCTGTAGGGAGTGGAAAGCCGAGACGTTGTTTGGGGTGGGGTAAGTGTATGTTTTGGCTATAAACTTCAAGACGTACAAGACTTCCTACGGGTCTAGAGCCGTAAGCATAGCTAGGGAGGCTGACTTGATAGCTAAGGAGTACGGCGGTCTGGTAAGAATGATTTTACTCCCGCCGGCTACGGAGATAGTGAGGGTAGCTAACGCGGTATCTTACAGTAGTGTTTTCGCTCAACACGTGGATCCGGTTGATGAGGGGGCGTACACGGGGCACATAACGGCTGAGATGGTTAAGGAAGCCGGGGCTGTCGGCGTCATGATAAACCACAGCGAGAGGAGGGTGAGGCTTGACGAGATAAGCTTTATTTTAGGTAAGGCACGGAAGCTAGGTCTGGAAACGCTGGTATGTGCCGACACCCCTGAAGTAGCGGCGGCAGTGTCCGTGCTGAACCCCTCAATGCTGGCTATAGAACCGCCTGAACTCATAGGTACCGGGATACCTGTCTCCAAGGCTAAGCCAGAGGTAGTGACCGGCACCGTGTCTAAGGTCAGGGAACTAAACAAGGAAGTCACAATACTTACCGGGGCAGGCATAACGACCGGGGACGACGTCGCGGCAGCCATAAGGTTAGGGACTCAGGGAGTCTTAGTAGCGTCAGCAGTCATGAAAGCGCAAGACCCTGCTAAAGTGATTAAGGAAATGGCTGAATCAATCACTAAAACCACGACATAAGACTTTCCCTCACTTTCAGAAACGCGCGGACTACCAACCCTCTAAACAACCAGGACTCTTAACCGTAAACACTTACGCTAGAGTTCCTCAACTCAAAATACTTCACGAGAGCATTAACCTCGTTCTCGCCTAAGAAAGTGTTGAGCACTACCCTAATCACCAAGCCACCACCGTAAACTCCGGGACTACCCTCAAAGAAATACACTAAATCACTACCTCTCTTCTGAAGAATATCGTTAATATCCCTAATTATCCTCTCAGCAACCCACTGAGTAGGAATCCCGGAAATCATTACCTCCCCCCGATCCCTAAAAATCTGAACAGACAAACCCATGTTAACTACCACACCCACATATACAGAACTAGAACTAATAAAAACACCACTACATAAAGACACACCCCCACCCCTCTGTTTCCACTGGAAACAAAATTAATTAGAATGTCTTTTTTATTTTTAATTTAAAATCTCTTTATATAGATCATTATACAAAATTTATAAAAATAAAGTAATTAAGCTATTCCACGCTTGCAACTAATATTGCAAATTTATAGAAAAGTTTTGTATAATGATCTCTTTATATAGAATTTAATTAGAAATTGATTCTTTAATAAAATTTAGTTTTTCTCCAGTGGAAACAGAGGGGTGGGGGTGTCTCCTCGTTTGGTTTGTTGTGTTATGGTGGTTGTGGGTTCATGTATTTTTGTTTGAATGCTTTTTCTAGGTCTATTGAGAGTAGGTTAGCTAGTGATGCTAGCCATGCTAAGACGTCTGCTATTTCTTCTTCTTGTGCTTTTTTGTCTTGGGTTAGTATTGATTCGGCTAGTTCGCCTATTTCTTCTATGAGCCACGTGAATGTTGCGTATAATCCTCTCTCGCGGTCTCTCTGTAGGTAGTACTCACTCATTAATTCTTGTACGTCTCTTAAAGTGATTTTCTGTTGCATTTTCTCTCACTTTCATGTTTGGTTTGATTAAGGTTTATATTTAGTTTAGCGTTATTTGTGTTGGTGTGTGGGGTGTCAAGCAAGAAAAAGAAGAGGGCATCTATGATGTCTGGTGCTGGCTTGGTTAGGTTTTTCGAGGAGGTTGAGGCTAAGGTAAGTATTTCTCCTTATCAGCTAGTCCTTATCGCTATCATGTTCTCTATAGCGATTTTAGTGCTCGGTTACTTAGCGCCGGTTCTAGTGCCTTAACGGTTTGGAAGGCCTTGGTTTGGAGTGTTTTGAGTGGGAAAAAGTGGGATGGAGAGGAAGTAATGGGGTTACGGGGGAACTCCTCTCGCGTGAACCCTATAAAACCCCTCACCAATATCAGATAGATTAAGTGATGTTGAGTCGGTAATACCTTCAGGGAGGGCGTAAGTCTTGTCAAGAAACCACCTCATGAAGGGCTTGATGCAAGACGTAATTACCGCAAACAACTGCTCTCGTATTTCCGTTAGCGGAGAAACGTGGTGAGGGATTGGCTTTATGTCTCAACAAACAACTAGAGAGAAGATAATGGAGCTCTTAATCAAGACCGAAAACCCTTTAACTGTCGAGGAAATAATCGCTTTACTAAACCTTAAAGCAACTCCTAAGGAAGTATACGAACACCTAGAACATATAGCGAAGAGCGTTAGGAGAACCTACAAGAACGAGCGTGTCCTAGTCATGGTACCGCCCATTTGCAGGTCTTGCGGATACGTGTTCAAAGACCTTGAAAAACCCAGGAAACCAAGCAAATGCCCTAGGTGCAGGTCTGAGAGGATAAGCCCTCCAGCATTCAAGATAGAGAGTTCTGGTTGAACACGGTTAAGCTACTTCCACAGAAGAAACATTATCTTACCGGACCGGAAACCGCTCTCGAGGAGACCGCATGAGGGTAAGTCTTTTAAGTGAATGCGCTAGAGTTTAGAAATATTAAGGGGTATTAACGTGAGTGAGTTGCTCTCATGCATCTCGAGAAGAATTTCTTACGTTCTCTTAGATAAGTTTCCAGGCACTGCTCAAGTAGTCAGGGTTGCCGTAGGACTAACCGGGGAGGAATCTAAGAACGTCGCCGTCGAAAACCCTCTGCTCTACATGGAATTACTGGATCAGCTAAGCGACCTAACGTTAATTCTAGTCGTTTCCTTCCCTAAGGAGAGCTGGGTTTACGAATTCCTCAAAGCTTTACGAGGTAACGCGGACTTGACGGCTGTGTTAAATAAATACAGGAATCAAATAACGAAGTACTGCGATAGCCAACACCTCAACGTCACGGATAGGAAATTAGGTGACGTGGAGGAACTCTGTCAAGTAGTCAACAACCCTAAATCAGCTCGTCAATCAGGTTAACGAGTTTTTCATGGTACTCCTCCTCCACCGCGACCTCCCTCAACATAGTAGATATAGCCTCCAACGCTTTCCGATCCCTCAACCCCCAGCCAACCTCTCTAAGCAAACCGCTCACCGCAGGGTAGAGTAATCTCCCGTAAGTCTCCTCACCAACCAAGCCTTCTAGTCTTCGCAGAACAGAAAGAATTTTCTTGAGGTCCTCTGCGTTGATCGAGTCCTTCTCAATAGTTTTCATAAGCAAGCTAATAGTCACCCACGGCTCGCCTATCACGAAAGAACAATCAACTTCCGTGTGCGGCAACTTTAAGAAATTAAGTAATTCCTTCATCAACTCCGCGTGGTTAAGACTCTCCACAGAAATCCACTTAAAAATAACTCTTAAGAGCTGATCCCCGACCCTCTCACCCAACGCATTATAGAAACCACCTACCAACCTCTCAAATCTCTCCGAACACACTAAAACCTCTTTCAGGACACTCACATCACTCAACACAACCACCGAAATCTCGACTACAGAAAATTTTTAAATCAGAAGTAAACTCTAACCTAACTAGCTAGTCCTTCAGAAATACTTTAAGCTCGCTTAGGTTATGAAGGGACGTACCACCAAGTACGGTATTCTGTACTCTCCCCCGGCTTCTCTAACTAGGTATTTTAGGGATATCTCAACGTAGCGTGGGTTGAATGTGACGACTTGATTAGCGTAGTATTTAACGTAAGCTAAACTCAAGTAAAACTCCGTTTCACCGGATAACGGCACCGAGATCCCTACAGACAAAGTAGCTATTGCGGCCGCAACCCACCCAGGTATATTACCGAGCAACGCTAAAGCTATGGCTCCGACGGGTAACGCTATCCCGAAAGCTGCTGGAGAGCCGCTCGCAACTTTAACGTTATAGCTAACCACCCGCCATGAAGTGCCTTGGAAAGATGGGAAGGATATGACGGACGTGTATGGGTTATAATAAATCTTCCTAAACACCTGCTCAACGAGACCGTAACCGTCGTAAGGATTATCATCAACATCATACCAGTAAGTCATCACGCCACTAGAGGAGAAGTACGGGACTACGTAAACGGCGAGAGACTTATCGACAACCCCCTCATACTCGCAGTTCCAGGCCGCGGTAATCGACGAATTACCTCCGGGTAGAAGCCATGAGGCCCCACACACCATGTAGTCGTACTCAGCAAGCCACATATAACCCTTAAAACCTAGAGCCAGCAATGCCTCGTCATAGAAATTCTTTGGGGATGGGGTGAAGCCCTGACCGAAGTAATCGCAATCCGAGTCGTCTGACCTAAGTTTAGAGTTATAGAACATGCATCCAAACGAGAATAGTGTCTCCTCGTCAAGACCGCTACTTATCTCGTAGTAGAAACCCGGTCCTGGAGCAACAAACCTAGCCGCATTCTTGAACGTTAGGGATATGATGAAGCCAACGCGAGGAATACTACTCCTCTTTAATACTATAAGATTGAATAGATCCACCGCCTTAACGTAATCCCCGTCAATAGCGTCCACAAGAGCTATGGCTGTAGGAATCCCTCCGAATCTTAGAAGAAGCGTCTGATTAAACCTCCAGTAATAACACTCGTAGTATGAGATCCCAAAATAGCAATAATCAGGTATCTCACCCGGCGGTGATAACTGACCTGCCCCAACCCCTGTTTTGCCTAGCCTTATTTTATGTACGGGCCTGAAATCAATCTCCACCAACACGGTCTTGCCCCTGACCTTCTCAGGTATTATAGGTATTGACACTATGTCTGTCGCCATGTATTCCTCCCCGTCCTCCACGATCTTAGAGACTACGAACGCCAGCAACCCTAAACCGCTGTGAGTAGGGTCCGCGTTAACCCCCCTCAACACGTTAGCGACCTCATCAACATAACCCGATATGTCTACTTGAACCACGTCAAAACCCGTTCCTCTAGCTAAGTCTTTAACAACCACGCCCTCAGCGCTAATGCCGGCCACGCCTGAGAGGGTGAAGCTGTAACCCACCGGTTTATCACCGCGTTTAACACTTAACGACAAAACAGTCTTACTAGAAGACGTCAGTATCGATGATGACCTATATAAAACCCTATAGCTAGGAGTCTCATACACGGTCTCCGTATGACCATTAAGGTATATGTTCGCTAAGGTTAGTAAGAAACTAAGTATTAGAAGGGTTACCAGTAGTAACGCAGTAGTCGATGAAAGTGACCTACGGTGACGGGAGAACCTTAAAATCATCCTCCCCCTGTTAAGTGTGTGTTCCGGCTCTTTTAAATTCTTTCGTGATGAAGTTCTAAGACTTGCAAGCTATTTAGGATTTTCACGTAATTTCCTCGGGGTTGGTCAGTAATTGAGTGAGTTCCTGACCTTGCTCGCCTTGCTTCTGACGTCTCTAGCGATTGTCTTACTATTCCATTCTTTCAGGAGGTTAAGGACTTGGGCCAGCGAATTCATAGCTCTCTACACAGTCTTCATGATTTCCTTCCTGCTTCACGCTCCTTTCACGCAGACCCCGCTAGGGTTGTGGGGCTTGAAATACAATGACTTGGTTTACGGCGTGTTCTCTCCGAGGTTTTCCGCGGACTTAATGAGTAGTAGGGAGAGGTTGGTTGAGTATTGGTTAAGGCCTGAGTCTTTCGAGGGTTTGGTGAGTAAGGCTAGCTTATGCCCTATCCCCTACGTGGACTACAAGTTTGAGTACCCGCCGTTAATTGGTTTCTTCTGGTACTTAACTACCTGTATTTCCTTCAGCGTTTCAGGCAGGCTTACCGAGACGGCGGACCAGTTCTTCAGCGTTTCCTCGTCAATAAACTACGTGCTTCAATCAATAATACTCTTCTCTTTCCTAACCCTATGCTATCACTACGTTAAGAAGATCGCCTCACTACATAGACTAGATGTTTGGAGAACCGCGTTATTCTTGGTCCTCCCCTCAACGATACTGTACGTCACCTACAACTGGGACGTAATAGCTTCGGGTCTGGCCGTGACCTCCCTCTACTACTTCATGAGAGGGAATTACAGGGTCTCCGGCTTCTTACTAGGGCTCTCAGTAGCTGGCAAGATATTGACTGGAGGGCTCTTAATACCTCTAGCCGCGTACTTGCTGAGGGACGCGGTCAGGGATAAGCAAGCCGCTAGGAACCTAACACAATACATTACCTCCTTCCTCGCAGGAGGATTAACCCCTTTCATCTTAATGTACGCCGCGTCAGCTGAAGGATTCAACGCGTTCATAAACCACCACGCGAGCTGGTATTGCGAGAACTGTATTTACGCGTTGCTAGTCCCGGACATCTTCAGCCCCCTACACAAATACCTCTACGTGGCCACAGGCCTAGCGCTACTCTCACTAATAGCAACGCAAACACTGAGAAACCCGAGATCTTTAAACTCGCTAGCGTACGCTTCGGTAGGAGCGGTAGTCGCTCTGAACTACGTATTCACTCCTCAAATGATTCTAATGATATCACCGCTCGCGGTCCTAGCACTCGATAAGAGAGAGCTCGGGGCGTACGTAGTAGCTGACACAACCAACTTCTTCCTAATAATAGCTTTCTTCGAAGACTCAACCCTCAGAACACTAATCTCGAGAATAATACCTATAAAAACGGGGTTCAACCCCTGGACAATAGACTCGCCAACACAGTGGTTAGCGACGATTAGAAACATACTCATACTAATAACTATCGTAGCCTCAGCAACTAAGCAAAGCAAGTTACCCGATCGTTAACGACGAACGCCGGCAGACACCGTGACTTCTAGTCCCGGTACGTTAAAGTGTTAGCTTTTTAGATGCTTCCCTATATATCGGGTCCGTGAAGTCGTACCTCTCATCCTCTTTCACCAAAACGCTTAGTGCTACCAACCTGTTCAAGCTATAGTATAGGACCTTGCTGTATACGTAGGTCCCTGTCCAAGCCTCAACCGCTCTTTTTATCGCGCTCCAGTTCCTGTAACCCATGGCCACGGCCCTCAATATATGTCCGTAGAGCTTACCGGATCTCACAATCTTTTCTAATTCGCTGAAAGCTACCTGTACGGCTTCCTCTAATACTTTATCGAGTATATCAAACCTCCCGGCCTGAACAACGTTATACCCGTAAAACGCGAGCCACCCCGGTATCCCGTCAAGTACTTCAACAATCTCTTCAATAATTGCTTTAGGCGGTCGAATCCCGGCCTCATTAAAACCTAACTCCAAAAACTTTATTGATTCTTCTCTCGAGAACCTACTCAACACTAGCTCGTCCCTCACCCTACCGTGGAGTGGGCTAGCGTAGTTACCGAATTCGAGGAATTCGTATAGTAACCCGATTTCAGAGCCGCTTAAGACGAACTTAACATGACGTAGGTTATCATAACTATAAGCAATGACCTGCCTGAAATCCACCCTATTATACCCTCTGAGAAACCTTAATTCCTGAGCTTCATCAATAACTACGAGGAAGTAAGTGTTCTGATCATTAGCGTAATCGTTGAATTTCTCCAGAATAGACGTTATTGAGGGTTCCCTCCTCCTCCAATCGAACCCTACCTCAATACCAGTACCTAACACTTCTATCTTCACACCTCTAAGACTTCTTAAGTACTCAGCAAGCCTATCGGAAAACCTCGTGTGAGTAATGGACTCTGAAAACAGCTTATACAACCCCGCAACATTATACTGATACTCGGAGAGCTTTCTCGCGTTAATGTAAACGTAGGGGTAGTTATTCTCGTTTAAAAACACTTTCAGTAAGGACGTCTTACCTACTCTTCTCACACCAAGGCAAAGGATTAGAGGGGAACCACCCTTAACGTATAGTTCTAGCAAGCCAAGCTCTCTTTCCCTATTAAATAATTCGCTACGAGATTCCTTCGGTCTCGGATCAAATAACACAGATTACACCCCTGTAACTAAGTTACACCCGTGTAACTAATCAATAAAGAGCTTATAAATTACTTCATCTAAGCGGTCCACGGTTCTATACCACAACTTATTAAGATTCGAGAGTTTAGTGTATTGGTGGTTGTGTGGGGAGGAGGAGTAGGAAGAAGTATAAGGTGTTTAGACCTGTGCAGAGGACTTTGCCGAAGGTTTTTCAGTGTCCTGCGTGTGGTTCCATGACCGTGATAATAGATGTTGAGACATACGTTAACGAGTTAGGTGAGGAGAAGAAGAGAGCTCTTATTAAGTGTATGAACCCTAAGTGTGGGCTGAGGGCTGAGTTAGCTGAGTTGCCGTCTATTTTCGAGGCTGTGGACGCGTACTCCAGGTTCCTCGAGCTGTACGGTACTGATAAGATGAAGACGTGGTTTGAGAAGGGGGAGTTTATTGAGTGAGCGTAGGTTCTGGGTTGATTCACACCTGAGGAGTAAGCTCAAATCAGGGGAGAAAATACACTTCACTCTACTAGATCCTGATAAAGTAAGTGACTTAAGCAAGGTTGATAAAGTAGCTGAGATTACGGTCTCGGAAGGTACTGACGCGTTCTTAGTCGGCGGCTCGATAGGGGTCTCAGAAAGAGACGTGGACGAATTAGTGATTTCTTTGAAGAAGTGGGGGTTGCCAGTAATACTGTTCCCCGGCAACGTCTCAGGGATCTCTAGACACGCTGACGCCATATTATTCATGTCGCTCCTGAACTCAGACGACCCATACTTCATAATAGGGGCTCAAGTACTTGGAGCGCCGCTGGTAGCTAGGTACGGGCTGGAGGCCCTGCCCACAGGATACGTAATAGTCGGGTACGGCGGGGCCGCGGGCTACGTAGGGAGAGCGAGGCCAATCCCCTACGACAAGCCAGAGTTAGGTGTAGCGTACGTCCTAGCAGCCAGATTCTTAGGGATGAAGTACGTGTATCTCGAAGCAGGATCAGGCGCTCCGGAACCCATACCCCCGAAATTCGTGAGGAAGGTCTCAGCATTCAAGGGGGATTCCGTGCTGATAGTCGGCGGCGGGATAAGAACGCAGGAACAAGCAAGGGAAGCAATCAACTCAGGCGCGGACGTAATAGTGACTGGCACGGCGATAGAGGAAAATGCGGAGAAAGCCAGGGAAATCATAAGAGCCGTCAAGAAGAAATAAGTATTTCCACAATCGGGGACTCGCTCCCTACCCTGGAAGACCGCAGGTCACTGATTATTAGTGATCAGAAATCTTGATACTCCACGCACTTCTCTATTATCTCGATGTATTTCAAGCCGTGATCCGGTAGTACGGCCACCACATCGCCCTCACTCACCACTTCTTCCTCGACAGCGTTTGACACAGCTCTTAAGACGGCACCACTACTCAAACCTACTAATATCCCGTCTTTCCTGGCCGTATTGATTACTTCTTCGAGAGCTTCCTTGAGGGTTACCTCATATATCTTATCGATCTTAACTAAGTGTACCCACTTCATGCCTGATTCAACCCTCCTAATACCAGGTATTACCTCCCCTCTAGCCGGCTGGACACCAATTATCTTGACGTGATCGCCATACCTGTTTTTGAAGTAGTGAGATAATGCTGACAGATGTCCTGACGTGCCGAGCCCCCCTACGATAGCCGCGAGCCTCAGCCCAGCACTCCTCACCTGCAGGTCCAGCTCCTTCGCCGTGTACCTCAAGTGTACTTCGAAGTTTCTGTCATTTTCGAATTGATTAAGGTTGAGGGCCCCATCTCTTAAAGCGTCTTTCTTAACGTCGTCAATCATCTCGACAGTTATTGAGGCCCTCCCTCTCACAACCTCAGCCCCCATCAACCTGAAGATATAATCAACACATTGCTGAGCTGTCGAGGGCAGGTACAGACGTGCTTTAACCCCGGCAACGTTTGAGAGTGCGGCTAAAGCTAGCCCAGTGTTAGTGGAGGTCGCTTCATAAATTGCTCTCAACCTCTCAACGCCTCCCAACCTGCTAACAGCGTCCCTCAACATATACCAGGCTATCCTATCCTTGATACTGCAGCTATACGGGTTATACCACTCTAGCTTCCCCCAAACACTAAGTGATTTCGTGGAAAGATGGCTAAGCCTAGCTAGTGGGGTTGGCCAATTACGGTAAAGTAGTTCCACCGTATCCTTGAAGACCCTCATAGGCTCCGGGTTAATGTCCTCGTAAAAACCGAGTTCCTCAAGCGTTATGTTGGGGTGACGCGTTATCTCACCTTGAGAGATTACCGGAGCTTTAACACACCCTAGTCTTCTCAGGACATCGCAGAGCTCGCCGTTGTTAACTATCTTACCGGACTCGTCAACCACTATAGCACTAGACACGTAACCACTCCTCAATAACTCGGCAGACATACTTAAGAAGACTTCGAAACCCACCTCACCGCATTTAAGGCTGTCCAGCCTCACTAACTTGACCAAGCTTGAGTCCTGTAATAACATTGTTATCGAGTTTTTAAATTTTATAGCCTAGTTTCATGGGGGTATTGAGTGAGGCATAAAATCTCGAAACTGCTCGAGGAATACTCAAGGCAGATCATAATTAAGGAAATCGGGGTTAAGGGACAATTAAAGCTACTGAGTAGTAGAGTGGTTGTGATAGGTTGCGGCGCTACCGGAAGCGCCGTGGCCGAGCTACTGGTTAGGGCCGGCGTCGGGTTCACTAAGATAGTGGATAGAGACTTCGTTGAACTCAGTAATATACCTCGTTCCCACTTACACGTTGAGGGAGACGCTGACTCAGCGAAACCTAAGGCGTTGAGCTGTGCTGAAAAGTTAAGCAAGATTAACTCTTTCAGTAAGGTAGTTCCTCTAATCACGGAGGTCAACCAAAGCAATATAGAGGATTTAATTTCTGACGCGGACTTGGTGATCGACGCCACAGACAACTACGAAATCAGGTACTTAATAAACGACGCCGCTCTCAAGCTACGTAAGCCGTGGGTCCACATAGGTGTTGGCGTTGGTACGGTCAGGTAATGTTTATTAAGCCTTACGAGACAGCCTGCTTCAGATGTCTCCTCCCTAAGCCCCCGCCTGAAGTCGGGGACGCTTGCAACGTGTTAGGAGTTATGAACACCCTAGTAACAATGGTTGCGTCTATAGCTGTTAATGAAGCCATAAAATACTTGGTTGGCTTGGAGGTAGGGAATTACCTAATATTTGTTGACGCGCTGAGGACTCAGGTAAGTAAGTTTAAGGTGGCTAGAAGTCCTGAATGTCCTTCTTGTTCTTTAGGTAGGTTAGACTTCCTCAATCGAAGAGAGTATCGGAAGACTAAGGTGATATGCGGTTCTAACTCAATCCAAGTATATCCTTCAAGTCAGGTCTCACTAAAGTTTGAGTGCATTCAAGACCTAAATATCGAGGGAGTCGACGTTATCTCGATAACCCCTCATACGTTGAGGGCGAGGGTTGACGGATATGAAATCACCCTCTTTAACGACGGCCGAGCAATCGTAATCGGTTTAACTGACGAGAAAATCGCTCTTGAAATTTATGAGAGCTTACTTTCGAAGCTTGGAAGCCTTGGTGAACGTAATGAATGTTAGAGTGCTGGATATGAGGGGTCTTCAATGCCCTGAACCACTCATAAGAATAGTTAAGGTTATTGAGGGACTGGGTACCGGAGATGTGGTAGACGTAGTAACGGATGTTCCGGAATGCGTTAACTTAATAAAGGAAGCTGTTGAAGGTTTTGGGTTAGGTCTTGTCGAGGTATTGAATAAGGGTGAATACTTTGTTTTGAGGGTGTTGGTGAGGTAAGCTTTATTCACTCTCAATAACATAGTTATGTGGTGTGAAACGTGAGTGTAAGAGAGTTACTGAGAGCTCATGGAGTGCCTCCTAAAGAAGTTTATTTTGACTTGGAAAATTCCGGCTACGTACCGGACGACGTAGTTGACGTCATGCTACCGTATTTTAATAAGCGTGGTTACGGGCACCCGGCCATAACACACAGGCTGGGGTGGGAGGCCCTAGACTTAATCATCGGTACTAAGGAGCTAGTAGCTAAGACTCTTAATCTCGCAAATCCCGAGAACTTAGTGTTCACTCACAGCGGGACTGAAGCGAATAACCTAGCTATCCAAGGTTACTTAATAGCTAACAGGGATAAATTGAGAGGTAAGAAGGTGCTTGTGTCCTCTATAGAACACCTGAGTGTGATATTCCCTGCTCAATTCGTCAGCGAGTTGCTGGGTTTGGAAGTTATTAAAGTGCCTGTTGACAAGGAGGGTTTCGTAGATCCTGAGGTGCTTAAATATTACGTGGATAGGGATGTGGGCTTAGTGAGCATACAGTTAGTGAATCACGAGATAGGCACGATACAGAAGTTAAGGGACTTAATTGAAGTAGTTAGGGATAGGAACCCTGATGTAGTTTTTCACACAGACGCTAGCGACGCTTACGGGAGGGTCAGGATAGACTTAAGGGATCTTGACGTGGATATGATGACTTTAAGTAGTCACAAGATTCACGGTCCTAGGGGTGTTGGGGTTCTTTACGTGAGGGATGGCGTGAGGATAGAGCCTATTCTTAGGGGGCAATTAAGTGTTGAGAAGCTGTGGCCTGGGGTAGAGTTGACGCCCTTAATAGCTGGGTTCAGAAAAGCTGTAGAGCTAGCTTTCAATAACTTCGAAGAGAATGTTAAGTACCTTACCTCATTAAGAGATAAACTACTTAACGGTATCTTAAATTCCGTTAGTGACGTCGTGCTCAACGGCCCCTCAGGCGATGAGAGAGCCCCCGATAATGTCAACGTAGCCTTTAAGTACGTGGAGGGTGAGGCCCTGACGATTGAGTTAAGCGGTTACGGGGTTTACGTATCGAGCGGTAGTGCCTGTAGCTCAAGGTTCTTAGAACCTAGTCACGTGCTCTTAGCTATAGGTAGGGAGTATGAGTTAGCTCACGGGAGCATATTATTCAAGGTGTCAAGATATCATAAAGGAGAAGACATCGACTACGCTCTCGAAGTCTTGCCTAAAGCTGTTGATAGGTTGAGGACGCTCAGCCCGTTAACCCCTAGAAGAGCTTAAAAGCTATAATAACAGAGTTATATAGGGTAAGGAAAATTGAGTTCGAGAATACCTCTCCCATACTCCCCCGTAGTACTTGAGTACTTCAGGAATCCTAAGAACGTGGGCCGTATGGAGAACGCCACTGTTCAATCCACGGCCGGAAGCCCTGCGTGTGGCGACATGATTAGACTATACCTCAGGATCGAAGACGATCTAATAGTGGAGGCCACCTTCGAGAGCTATGGTTGCGCGGCTAACATAGCCGCTGCCAGCATACTCACGGAGATGATTAAAGGTAAGACCTTGAAAGAAGCTTGGGAGATTAAGTGGAACGATATTTCAGATAAGTTAGGGGGTTTACCTCCGATAAAGTATCATTGTAGTATACTCGCGGTCGGAGCACTAAAGAGAGCTATAAGAACGTACTATAACGAAGTGAGGAAAGAAGTACCGGACTGGCTACCTAAGAATTTAAGTACCGAGGAAAAACAAACTATGGAAGAGGAGGAGCTGATAGAGAGGATGTATAGCAGAGTTCCTAAATCATCAGGTGCTGAGAATGGTAAGTGAGCGAGTTTTCGACCTTAGATTGAACAGGGTTGGTGGGTGTACGGGGGACCCCGTGTTAAGATTACTCACTCTAATAAATGAAGGCCTCAACGACTTCAAGGTAATAGCTCAGAAGAAAGTATTACCGCCGGAAGTCCTTCAAACAATACTTAGGAAAAAAGGCTATAGGATAGAAATATTGGGTGAGGAGGAAGGGGATGCTTTCTTAATAAGAATCTACAAACAATGACATGAGTGCTTTTCCCAGCTAGTAGAACTAAACCTGAATGTCCTTGAATAACTGTTGGTTGATGACGTGGGTCTGTTCTTAAATAAAATAATCTTAAATAAAATAACAAGTTTATTTGCTTCAAAATAATTATTAATAAGGGTCTCGTAGAGATGGACGTCAAAAAGATTAGGGAGGATTTCCCCATACTTGATTCCAGAGGTATTATATACTTCGAT
>JAJHQR010000025.1 GCA_020833255.1 Desulfurococcaceae archaeon
TCTTAAATAAAATAACAAGTTTATTTGCTTCAAAATAATTATTAATAAGGGTCTCGTAGAGATGGACGTCAAAAAGATTAGGGAGGATTTCCCCATACTTGATTCCAGAGGTATTATATACTTCGATAACGCCGCAACATCACAGAAACCTGTTCAGGTCGTGAATGCTGTGAGGAATTTCTATGAGTATAGTAACAGCAACGTACATAGGGGTGTTCATAAGTTATCTCTAGAAGCTAGTAAGTTGTACGAAGAAGCTCACGAGGTCGTCAGCAAATTCATTAAAGCTCGCGGGGTTGAGGAGATAATCTTCACGAGCGGTACTACACACTCACTAAACCTGGTTGCTTACATGTTAGGGCTAAGACTTAGTAGGGGGGATAACGTGGTTGTTTCTATAATGGAGCACCACAGCAACCTACTTCCTTGGGTTTACCTCTCTAAGTTAAGAGGTTTTGAAGTTAGGGTCGTTGGCTTAGGGCCTGACTACGACTTAAACTACGATGAGTTAGCTAATTTAGTAGATAATAGAACTAGGGTTGTCGCGATCACTCACGTAAGCAACGTCTTGGGGACGGTAGTCGACGTAAGGAGGGTGTCCAAAATCGCTCACGAGAATAACGCGTTAGTCGTCGTGGACGGCGCGCAGAGCGTCCCGCACATGCCTATTGACGTTAAGGAACTTGACGCGGATTTCCTAGCTTTCAGCGGGCATAAGATGCTTGGCCCTACCGGGATAGGGGTTCTCTACTTCAGGAAGGAGCTACAAGAAGAGTTTAAGACCCCCTTCACCGGGGGCGGTATTGTCGAAGAAGTTAGATACAGGAACGGTGAGTTTTTAGTGAAACTTCTAGAACCTCCGTGGAGTTTTGAAGCCGGGACGCCTCATATAGCTGGAGCTATAGGCTTGGCGGAAGCCGCCAAGTATTTGATGAGTATAGGGATGAGTGAGGTGGAAGATCATGAGAAACGCCTAGCAAGTTACCTCATAAGCAAGATAAGGAGTGATCCGCGCCTCAACGAAGAACTCGTCATATACGGGCCATCAGACCTTAGGAAGAGAGGAGGTATCGTCTCCTTCAACTTCGGCAATTCTAACCCTAACCTAGTAGCCTCGTTCCTAGACGCATACAATGTTGCTGTAAGGAGCGGCTATCACTGCGCTCAACCACTCCACGATTACATAGGAGCTAGCTTAGGCTCTGTTAGAGCAAGCTTCTACCTCTACAACACGCAGGAAGAAGTGGATGTGATGATTGAGGCACTTAATGAATACGCTAAGTTAACAAGACAATCTTAACTCACGCATTTGGAGCACGGGCCTAAGTCTCTTCACGAACTTGCTGCGCTTGCTAAACCAGCCTGAGGGAGATTATTACCCCGTATTTCCTCTCGATATTTGCTAGTCTTCTCTTAAGTTTCCTAGTTGATTTAGCTTCTTCTCTAGGCACCATTATCGTGACTATATTGCCGTCGAACGTTACCTCCGCGGAGGGGAGGAGTGCTAGTATGGCTTTCCTGACTACGGCTTCGAAATCGCTTCCTACCGCCTGCTTTACCGGGACTACCACGGTTTGCTCGCCGAATGTGTACATCTCGTACTCGAGTTGTCCGCTCAGGAAGTCTCTGACCTCAACCACGGGTCTAGCTAGATCTGCTTCTCTGAGGCCTGTCGGTAACTTAACGCTCATGCTTACGTCATACACCTTACGTACCTCACCCTCCTCTAAGAAGAGGACCGTGTCGATTACTGAGGGTATCATGCCTAGATCTATCCTGCCTATAAACCTCTGTAACGCGTCGATAGGCGATGTCGCGTGGATTACGCCGATCATGCCTATCCCGGCAAGTCTTAAGTCAACGTATAGTTTGAAGTCGCTGTCCGTACGTAATTCGTCGAAGACCGTGTAGTCAGGTCTTGAGAGGAGGAGTATGTCGTGTAATTCGTCGGACGTGGCGTACGTTTTGGAGTATTGGGTGACTTCAGGCGGTAGATGCATGTCTCTAGGGGACTCAATAGTTTTAACGACCTTATTCTTCCTCCTGTAATAATCTGCGAGAGCTTGAGCGAACGTAGTCTTACCCATCCCAGGAGCACCGGCTATTAATATGCCCTCAGCCCTCTCCTCAAGCCTCCTCATAAGCTTCTCCGGGAGGGCGTAGTCCTCCAGCTTAGGTCTTGCAAGAGGCTTCACCGCAGTTATTTCCCACCCGTCACTCATCGGCGGCCTCGCTATTATTATCCTGTAGAGGTTTAGCTGTATTATTATCGAGTTAGGCCTCTCAATCTCTATGATCGCGTCAGGATCTGTACGCGCTACCTCAAGAATCTCATCAGCTATCGCTTCTATCTCCTCCCTACTCAGCGGGTTCTCAGAGAGTTGAACGAGCCTCCACTTACCCGGCCTCCCCTGCTTAGCGTATGGTGGCGCCCCCTCCTTCAGATGCACCGACATCGTCTTATCATCGAAGAATTTTTCAAGCGTCGTTAAACGAGTTCTAGGCGGTTCTACGTAGAGAACCTTGACCCCGATAGCCTCACTAGCTAATTGCTGCGTCTTAGAGGATGTTATTAGGGTAGCGCCGGTGTCTAGAGCGTACCACCTAACTAAAGCGTCCACGTCCTCTGCTTTCCTACCGCTAGAAACCACCTCAACAGGTATCCCTCTAGAATTACACGCAGTCCTAACAAACCTCATCTCGTCAAGACCTAATATCCCGAGTGATCTATTACTCTTAGCTAGGGACTCGAAGTAGTCTATTAGCTCTCTAAGAATAACTAGGTTACCCTTAATCCTCCCATCTAAAATAATCATCTTGAGCACTCCGTTAGTTATCACGCTAGCGTCAGGCACGTAAGTCTCTACGCCAATCTCCCTCACACTGCACACCTACCTATCCTAAGTAACTAAGAACTAAAAGAGTTATAATATCTGTGCTCCCCGCGTGAGGAGCCAACCCATTATCTTATGGGGAGGGCGTGTTTTGCGTTATGTCCGAATCCAGCAACGTAATAATTATAAGGGTTTATGTAGTGTTTTCAGGGATTAGAATGTCGATTAGTGAGATAGAGGAGGAGGCTAGGAAGATCGTTGAGGAAGCTAGGAAGAGAGCGGAGGAGATTTTGAGTAAGGCTAGGATGGAAGCCGCGGAACTTAAGTCAAAGCCTTTAGCAAATCTCCTCAGTCCTGAGGAGAAGGAGAGAATAGTGAGGGAGTTTGAGCAGAGGATTAAGGACGTGGAGTCTAGGGGTGAGGAGCGAAGGCAGGCAATCCTCAAGTCTTTCGCTGAGAGAAAAGAAGGTTTGGTGAGGGAGATAGTGGAGGTAGTTATGGGCTTAAGGGAGTTATGATGGCGCTCATAGTATCAACCCCTGAAAAATTAAGCTACATCAGGTTGCTGGTTCCCAAAGACTTAAGTAGTAAGACTTTAAACGTGCTCCAAGACTTGGGGATCATGCACGTAGAGACCTCGGGCGAGCTGAGCGAGGAAGACAAGGAGAAATTAAGGAGTTACGCTGAGAAGGTGCGTGTCTTCTCAAACCTGGTGGACACTGTCGAGAATTACTATAGGTTTACGGTGGTAGACCTTAAGAGGGAAGTGAGTCTCGAAGATCTTGACAAGATCTTTGAGGAACTCCAAGTTAAGCTAGGTAAGGTACGTCAAGAAGTTGAGAATTTGATTAATAATAAGAAGAAATTAGCGGATGAGATTAGCGAGTGCCAGAAGCAAATCAGGGTACTTGAAGTGGTTAGGCGCGTGGTCGGCGATAATCTGAAGGTTTCCGAGCTATCTTTCACTGGTGAGGCACTCTTCTCCATGGTAGCGTTAGGTAAATCACAAGATATGGAGCAACTCATTACTTCAATACCTAAGGACGTGGTGATTAAGTGGGGTTTCATAGAAGATGAGACAGTGGTTTTCATAGTCGGTGTCTCAAGCGCTTTGAGGGAGGTTCAGGAATTATTGAGTAAGGCTAAGGCAGACATAATCAAGTTCCCTCAACAAGACATCTCAATACCTGATTACCTAAACTACTTGAGTAAACACGTGGAAGAGCTTAGAACCGCTCTAGCCAGAACAGACCAAGAATTAATGAGTGTCTTGGAAGGTAACGTGGAATTACTTGCTCTAGCTAAGGTAATCAACGACTTAGTTAAATCCAGGCTTGATACCCTGCTCAGCGCCGCTAGCGGCGAGTACTTGCTGGCTGTGGAGGGATGGGTTCCGGAAGAGTCCGTCAAGGTCTTGGAGAGCAGGCTGAGTAGCGAGATAGGTGCTTATTTAATAGTTAGTGTCTCAACGGATAAGAAACCGCCCTCAAAACTCAAGAATCCTGGAATCCTTAAGCCGTTCGAACTCTTAACGAGGTTCTACGGCCTACCCTCACCGGGTGAGTGGGATCCCACGCCAATCCTCACGTACTCGTTCTTGATATTCTTCGGGTTGATGATGGCTGACGCTGTTTACGGCCTAATAATCTTCCTGTTAGTTAAGTACGTCTTGGATAGGAGCGGGTTCATAGACAATCCTTACTCACCCGGATACCTGACGTTGAAGAAGATGTTGATGGTGTTGAGTCTTTCAGCCACGGTCTTCGGGGTTTTATCGAATACTTTCGCCGGGTACTCGGTAGGTTTTGAGGAGGGTCGCGTAGTATTAACCGTCGCTGGTGAGGGGGGTGGGTTGATTAGCGTGCCGGCCCTAATTAACTTATCGGACCCTATGTTCTTCCTTGTCTTAGCGCTAGTTATCGGGCTCGTACACATAAACTTAGGGCACGTCCTCTCAGTAATCGTGGGTATTAAGGTAAGGGACTTAGGCAGGGTCTTAAGCGGGGTTGGCTTAATAATCTCAGAGATTTTCGGCATACCTTACGTACTGCATGAATTCCTCCACTACGACTTGCTGCCACTGAGTAGTGAGGTATATGTTTTCATGCTCTACGCGTCTCTTGCCGGGGTGTTAGTTATGATTGTTGGGACCGTCAAGTCTTTAGGTAGTGTAGGCCTCTTCATGTGGATATTCAATATTACTGGGTTGCTTGGCGACGTCCTCTCCTACTCCAGGATAGCCGGGCTAGGAATAGCCACCTACGTGATGGCCGTCAACTTCAATAAGCTGTCTCTCAGTGTCTACGAATACTTCTCGAGCCTGGCACCGCTCGTCGGCGGTGTTTTAGGTTTAGTGCTGATGTTGGTTGTCGCGATCTTCATGAACATGTTTAACATAGTTTTCGGGACTATAGGCGGTTTCGTTCACTCTATGAGGTTGTGCTTCGTTGAGTTCCTACCTAAATGGTATGATGGTAACGGGAGGGAGTTCACGCCTTTCACTCTAAAGATAGAGAAGCACGTCACTTTAGGGAAGATGAGGTAGTTCGCTTCATCAGCTTTCGTTAAACCAGTGTTTAATCCTCACGAACAAAGCTTAAAAACTTTTCACTAAATCTAACAAGGTGTGTGCGAGGTGTCCTTAAGTCCTCAAGCCGTAGCGTCTTTAGGGATCGCGTTAGGTGTTGTGGGGGGAGTTATAGGGTCTTCTGTAGGTATAGGTAAGGCCGCTTCAGCCGGCCTCTCAGTCATATCGGAGGATCCAGGTAGTTTTAAGCAAGTCCTCATACTCTCTTCCCTACCTATGACGCAGACATTCTACGGATTCATCTTCTCATTACTAGGTCTTACGTCAGTCCTACCCGGAATAACTGAATTAACTTGGATTAAAGCAGGCGCTTTCCTAGGTATAGGAGCTTTCGTTATGGTCGCTGAGCTATTCTCCGCGTGGTATCAAGGCGTGATATGCATGGCCGGCATAGTGGAGCTACCTAAAGCTGGGGGCAGGATGCTTGTACCCTCACTAATACTTGCTGCTTACGTCGAGATGCTCGGTATATTGGGGATGGTTCTCGGCTACTTACTAACCACGTTAGTTGCTGGGTTACCGGTATAAGCTTGGTAGTAGAGGATTAAGGCATGAGTCTAGACGCGTTACGTGAGGAAATTTTGAGGAAAGCTAGAGCTAAAGCGGAAGCCATGATTAAGAGTGCTGAAGAGGAAGCTAAGAAAATACTTGATGAAGCTATGAGGGAGTACACGAGAAGGTATGAGTTAGTGAGAGAAGCGGAGTTGAGGGAGTTAAGAGACGAGCTCTCTAAGAAGCTGAGTGAGAAGAACTTAGAGGTAAACACGAATTTGCTGAACCTGAAAAACGAGTTGATCGAGGCGTTGAGGAAGGAAATCCTGAGCAAGATTAACGAGATGAGTGATGAGGAGAGGAGAAAATCTCTGAAGAAATTAATTAATGAGTGTCTTAACGAGATACGCACCTCACGAAGAGTGAGGGTGTGCGTTGTTGAGAGGGATGTTCCGTTAGTTAAAGACGTTTTAAGAGAGCTGAGCGTTGAAGATAGAGTCATGGAGATAAAGACCTTACCACCGGAAAGTGTTGGAGGTGTCTTAATAGAGACTGAGGACGGCTCCCTAGGCTTAGACAACACCTACGCTACCAGGTTAGAGAGGTTGATGACATTTATTTACAGGAAACTAAACGAGGAGGTATTCGGAGGTTAGCTTAGTGGTTGTCGAGGTAAGCGATGAGGTCTTCCTCAACTACGTCAAGATACGTTCCCACAAGACTCTACGCCCGGATAACGTGAAGAGAATTAATGAGTTAATTACCTACACGTTCCCCAGCCTCCTCTCCGCACTACAAGGCTTTGAAGTTAGTTCATGTCTTAGCAGGGAATTAAGGAGTGCCCTACCCCTGCCGCAAACGACCATATACTCTAAGCTGCTGAAGTGTTGGGAAAGCGAGTTAAGGGATAGGATACGCTTAATCAAGCCTTCAGAGAAGGTGGTGGAGGTGCTTGATCTCTACATAAGCAAGTATGTGACTAACGACTTAGTAGGAGTTATAAGCACCGGATTAACGGAGACTACATACCTAGAAGCACAGGTAGTTGAATCTCTTAAGACGGCTAAAGAGGTAGGGGAGATTACCTCGTTGTTGGCTAGGAGGAAGCTCCTGAGCAAGTCTATGTCATCAGTCCTCAAAGAATACAGGAAGTTGAAGATTAGTGAGGTAGACGTGAACGAGCTCTCCAGAAAATTGAGGGCGTCTTACTTTAAGAGACTTGAGGACGTTTTAAGAGGGCTGAACGCCTCTTCTTACGGGCTTAGGTGCGTTGAGTTTCTTAAGGAGTTTGAGGAACTTAAGCAGGCTTTAAGAAAGGCTTTGATAGGAGGGGGAGACTTAAGGATTGCCGCAACGAAGTTAACTCAGAAGCAAAGAGATGTAGTGCTTAAAGCTTCTAAGAACGCTCACGACTTCGAGTACGTGCTGGCTGTCTTACCACTACACTTCTGCCACAACATGCTTAAGTCCTTCCCAGTATCCGTTGATACGTTACTCGATTACCTACTCCTGAAAGAATTTGAGTTCTCCGTTCTATCCTACGTGATTTACTTAATTAATACTGGGTACCCACCAGAACTAATTAGGGAAGAGGTTGGTAGGTGGTTAAGACTCTATGAGTCGATTGCCGAGTAAGAAAGACGTGGTAGTGATAGGTGATTTAAGCTTCATCAACGGCTTTAAACTAGCCGGTATCAAGAGGTTCTTCGAGATCCCTGAGGGTGAGGACGTTTCTGAACTCAAGAAGAGATTAGGTGAGTTGTTGACGAAGCTCTATGAAGACCCGTCAGTCGGTCTCATATTGGTACAGTATAGATTCAGAGACTTAATAGCTGATAAGCTGCAGAAGATGGGTAGGGAACCCCTACTAGTATTCGTTCCCAGCTCTAAGGAAGCTCCTAAAATAGACGTGAGAGATTATTACCTACGTATGATTAAGTCTTATTTAGGTGTCAGTATTGAGGTGTGAGCGTTGGCTAGAGGTAAGATCCTGAGGGTTTCAGGCCCTTTAATAGTGGCTGAGGGAATGGAAGGCTCGATGGTTTACGAGGTAGTCTTAGTAGGTGATGAGAGCCTAATAGGTGAGGTGATAGGGCTACAGGGCGATAGAGCGTTCATCCAAGTATACGAGGATACTTCAGGGCTGCGGGTCGGCGAGCCCGTGGAAGGTACCGGGAGCTTACTCTCAGCGGAGCTAGGTCCCGGAATCGTCGGGAAGGTGTATGACGGGCTTCAGAGACCTCTATCAGTAATCGGCGAAATCCACGGAGCCTTCGTGAGTAAGGGAGTTAAGCTGCCCGCCCTACCCAGAAACGTTAAGTGGACATTCAGGAAGTCGTTAGACGTTAAAGTAGGTGATAAAGTAGAGGGTGGCTCCATACTAGGGTACGTTCAGGAAACACCCATACTACTCCATAAGATCATGGTACCTCCGGGATTATCTGGCGTGCTGAAGGAGTTAGCCCCTGACGGCGACTACACGGTCGAGGAAACTATAGCGGTCGTCGACGTTGGTGGAGGGGAGGAAAAAGAAGTGAGGTTAATGAGTAAGTGGCCTATACGTAAGCCAAGACCATACAAAACACGGTTAGAGCCTGTGGAACCCCTCATAACCGGGACCAGAGTATTAGACATGATGTTCCCGGTAGCGAAGGGAGGTAAGGCCGCGGTCCCCGGGGGCTTCGGTAGCGGTAAGACTGTGTTATTGCATACCTTAACTAAGTGGAGCAGGACTCAAGTCAACATATTCGTCGGTTGCGGTGAGAGAGGTAATGAGATGGCTGACGCGTTACACAGCTTCAGGAAACTCAGCGACCCTGAATCAGGCAGGCCCCTCTCAGAGAAAGCCATATTCATAGCCAACACCTCCAACATGCCCGTAGCCGCTAGGGAAACCAGTGTTTTCCTGGGGGTGACTATAGGCGAGTACTTCAGGGATATGGGGTATGACGTTCTCATGGTGGCTGACTCAACCTCTAGATGGGCTGAGGCGATGAGGGAGATAAGTGCGAGGCTTGAGGAGATGCCGGGTGATGAGGGATTCCCAGCTTATCTAGGCTCGCGGCTAGCGGAGTTCTATGAGAGATCAGGTAGGGTGGTCACCCTAGGCAGTCCCGAGAGGGTAGGGTCCTTAACTATCTTAGGGGCTGTATCCCCTCCGGGAGCGGACTTCAGCGAACCAGTCACCACCAACACGCTCAGATATATCGGCGCTCTACTAGCGCTCGACGTATCACTAGCTAATAGGAGGCACTTCCCCGCAATCAACTGGTTACTCAGCTACTCTCAATACGTGGAGACAGTTGCTAAGTGGTGGGAACGTGATTTCAGGGACTGGCTGAAGCTACGTAACGAAGCTTTAAGAATTCTTCAGAGAGAGTCCGAGTTGATGGAGTTAGTCAGGCTCGTAGGTCCTGAAGCTCTTCCAGACCCGGATAAGCTCCTCCTAGACGTGGCTAAGATGATTAGGGAAGACTTCCTACAACAAAGTGCTTACCACCCGATAGACGCTTACAGCTCGCCTGAGAAGACAGTCCTCATGCTAGACATCATAATCAGGTTTTATGAGGAAGCCGCGAAAACCCTGAACGAGGGAGTACCTCTAAGCAAGATTAGGGAGGCTCCAGTAATCTCGCGCATAGCTAGAATGAAGGAGGTACGTAACGAGGAATTCAGGAAAGTTCACGAGGATATAGTTAAGGAGATAAGCGATTATTTCAGGAAACTCCGGACGGGTGAGTTAAGTGGTTCTTAACTTAAGTGTTAAGGAGGTTAGGAGAGCGTTAAGTGCTAGAGGGTCTTTACTACTCGTTAAGTCGGTTGAGGGGATTAGGTACGGTGAGGTAGTTGAGGTAACCCTACCCAGCGGTGAGTCGAGGGTAGGTCAAGTCATAGATGTGGGTAAAGACGTTAGCGTCATCCAAGTCTTCGGAGGCGTCAGCGAGGTAAACGTGGACTCAATTAAGGTGAGATTCAAGGGTGAGACGCTGAAGATCCCGGTATCTCTAGATATGTTCGGGAGGATATTCGACGGTCTCGGGAACCCCATCGACGGCGGCCCTAGAATAATCCCTGAGGACTGGCTAGACGTTAACGGCGCGCCGTTAAATCCTGCCATGAGGGAGCCGCCCTCTGAGTTCATAGAGACCGGGATCTCAGCCATAGACGCCCTCTTCTCTATAGTGAGGGGTCAGAAACTGCCTATATTTAGCGGTGCTGGCTTACCCCATAATAGGATAGCCGCTCAGATAGTTAGGCAAGCGACGGTGAGGGGAAAGGAAGAGAGATTCGCGGTGGTTTTCGCCGCGATAGGGGTGACTTACGAGGAGGCGTACTTCTTCATAGAATCTCTTAAGAAAGCTAAGAACGTGGAAAACGTGATCTCATTCATTAACACGGCTTCATCGCCCGTGATTGAGAGGATAGCGGTTCCCCGAGTAGCTCTCACGACGGCGGAGTTTCTTGCTTGGAAGCACGACATACACGTTCTGGTGATAATGAGTGATATGACGAACTACGCTGAGGCACTACGTGAGCTCTCCGCCGCTAGGGAGGAAGTTCCCGGTAGGAGAGGGTACCCGGGCTACATGTACACGGATCTAGCAACGATATATGAGAGGGCTGGTAAGGTAACCGGTAAGAAGGGGTCCGTTACCCAAATGCCTATACTCACGATGCCTGACGACGACATAACGCACCCAATACCCGACTTAACGGGTTACATAACTGAGGGTCAAATAGTTCTCTCAAGAGATATGTTCAGGAAGGGCTTATATCCCCCGGTAGACGTATTACTGTCCCTCTCTAGACTCATGAAGGACGGTATAGGGCCTGGGAAAACGAGGGAGGATCACTACCAAGTCTTCATGCAGATGATAGCTGCTTACACGGAGGGTCAGTACTTGAGGGAGCTCTCAGCCATAATAGGGGCTGAGTCACTCAGCGAGAGGGATAGGAAGTACCTAAACTTCGCTGATTTATTCGAAAGAAGGTTCATTAATCAAGGAGAGAACGAGAGGAGAGATATCGAGACAACGCTTGACTTAGGCTGGGAAGTTCTCTCGGTACTGCCTGAGGAAGAATTGAAGTTAATAAGTGTTGAGAACATACGGAAGTACCACCCCAAGTACAGGTCTTCGGTGAGGGCTAGTGTCGCAGCAGATACTCAGGCTGGCTAGACCTACCAAGATAGAGCTGATAAGACTTAGGCGTAGGTTAGCGACCGCCAGAAGGCTTCACAGGGTTCTCAGAGACAGACTACTGATCCTGACTCAAGAGTTGGTAGCTCTGTATAGGGAGGTAGTGGAGAGTAGGTTGAGGATTCATGAAGAAATTATTAGGTGTGAGAAGGAATTAGTGAGGACCTCGTCTTACGTAGCGCCCTGGATTTTCGAGGAGTTCTCAAACGTTAGGATAAAGTCTTTCAGCGTCGTCCTAGGCTCGAGAATAGTTGCCGGGGTTAGGTTACCGTTACTTGAACACGAGGTTGTTGAAGGTCATTACGACCCGTCAGCCTACCCAATCACGCTCAAGGAAGTGAGTGAGTGTTATGAAGGCGTATTAAGGAATATAATTAGGTTAGCTGAAACAGAGATCTCCTTACTTGAGGTAGGGAGGGAGGTTCAGAAAGTTAAGAGGAAGGTTAACGCGTTAGAGAACCTCATAATACCTAGGCTAAGAGCTACCATAAAGTATTTGAGGATGAAGTTTGAGGAGAGGGAGAGGGAGGACAAGGTTAGGAGGAAGCGTATTAAGCAGATCTTAACGCGTAAGGCACGTATATAAGCTTTGTTGCTATGTAAATCCACGGCTATGGTCTTAAGAGGGTTTCGCGAGGTTTCTGCGCATGGGTGAGGATAAGACTCTCGAGTATTTGCTGGAGAGGGAGCTGAGAGTCGTGAACAGCTACGTAGCGAGCAAGAGGAAGTCCCTCGCCGAGCTTCTAAGAGAAGAACACCCGCACGTTCTTACCTTGAGCGGGGACGTACACATGTTCCGTAAATCAGAGCTAATACTAGCGAAGGAGGTAATCGGAGAGGATGCTGAGAAGCTCATGCTACCGATATACGTGGAGCTAATCCCAGCACAGACAACCACCACAGGCGTCATAAGGGAGGAGATAGCCACGAAGCTTGTCTCCACCATCCTGGGAATTAATCACGCCACCCCCCTCTACGTTTACCCGATTCAGTTAGCGGAGCTAAGAAGAAAAATAGGGACATTGATCCAATACGTTGTCAGTCCAGAGACCCTGAAGGAAATAGGGGATTTCGAGGAGATTTAACTAGGCAGTGTGACCGCGGTCACCTATCCTGGTCTCAGACAAGAAGACATCACGTTCCCGTTTTCTGCGATTTCAGCACTGCGTACGTTATCGAGGATTTAGGTATTACTAATCCTTTATCGCCCGCTCTCACACCTAATTCATACTTGGATATCTTAGATAAGGTTCCTGAAACGGTGGATCCATCAATTAAGTGGAGCTCTAACTCAATACCTATTAATTCCGCGTCAATCACGGTATCGTTTAATTGTTCGGTGCTGAAGCCGTGGAGATCGGAAGGCTCCACAGTAGCTGCTAGGATGGCGTGCCTGAATATGACGTAGACCTTGTCTTTAGACACAACCCCTATCTCATACCTAGAAACCTCGTCAACAACTCCTTTAATAGGCTCAGGCGCTCCAAGAACCCTGAACTCTACCTCCCTGCCGTTAAACCTCGCGTCAATTATGTTTTCTCTTAGCGGCATCTAAACACCTTAGCTTTTATTATCAGCAGGGTTTTTAAATGTAAGGATACTTCTTCGTGATGAAGCCGGTAAGCCAGGTCATGAAATCCTCGTTCTTCACCAGGTCTTCAGGTATGTCCGTGAGTTCGCTGATGATGTTAGAGAATACTATGTCTTTAGCTGAGAGTTCCCTACTGTTGAGGGAGCTTAGCAATTCTTGAGCGTTCTCGTATTTCCTCCTTATTATTGCTTTAGGGAGTCCGTCCCTAGCAATCCAAACAATTAAGGTTTTGTCTGAAGAGCTGTGTTTTCCTATGAAGTTTAGGAGCCCTCTACTTATCTTGGAGGGCCCTGACCTAACCTCGTAGCGTCTGCCCCCGCGCGTCAGGTCTAAAGCTATGATTGCTTGATTCAATTCATTACTCCAGAAATCATAGTCTATCACGTCAAATCCGTAATTCCTCAGCAAACTAATTACTCTCCTACCGACTCTCTTAAGCTCCCCCCATAAAACGTCTGGTGGTAGGGTTTTAGGGATTAAGTATCTGAGTAAGAGAACCCTTCTCTCAGTCTCTTCAAGAAACTTAATTAACTCGCTAGGCGGCTTCATCAGGGGTTTATAGAAGAATGAGTTTCTCGAAGGTTTCTTAATGAACGTGCTGGAAGCTACTACAGCTATTTTAAGAGCTCTGTCAGAAACTGCTGAGGCTACGTTCCTCCTAGGATCAACAGGGTCCGGCACTATGAGGACGTCATCCCTGAATAACTTCCTGAGCTCTCTCGGGGTTAGGTGCTCGCTTCCCAACCTCTCATCAACTATCACTACCTCACCTTCACGCCACCCACTCATGGCTTTAAGAGCGTCAATGAACGATCCATACTTTAATATGATTAACTCGGTGAGATAGCCTGAGAAACCCTCGACCTTTACTTCAGCCCCGTAAATACCTAAGCTTTTAAGAAATTTCTTCAACAGCCTTACCTCATCCCTCATATAATCGTTTAGTCTTGAGTTCACGTACCTGGTGTGGAACGGGGTTCTATCAACAGCGGTGGTTATTTCTCTAGGGTCTTTAGCCCAGTAAGCTGGCACGATATCGATCTCAAATCCCTCGGCTCGTAGGGTTATGTATGGGTGTGACGCGTACTTGAGCTGGAGCGGGTACTTACTCAGCTGACTCGCCAACAACTGTTTTATGACGTGTTCCTCAACCCACTCATTACTTAAGTCTTCCTTTCTTATCAGTATGAATACGTCGAGATCTATATCACCCCTTATCGACGTTCCTTTAGCGAACGAACCCTCCAAAGAGATCGTGTAGTCGTAACCTATGCTCAGGGAAGACTCTATCAACGTCTTTATTTCCTTGAATAAGTCAAAGCCTTTCTTAACCTCCTCTTCCGTAGGTCTTAACTCTCTCCTAACCTCCTCAAGCAACCTACTTAGGTCTTCACTCAACTTAACCATCCTTTAAGTCGACTACGGTGACGTCCATGTATACGGGTCCTTCAGGTCTTAAAATACTTCTCTTTAGCTTTACCTGAGTTACTTGCGTTAGCCCGAACAAGGAGTTCTCATACGTTGATATGATGTTTTTGAGGCATGCGGGGTCGTAATGCCCTTTCACCCTACCCACCGTTATGTGGGGAACGAATTCCTCCCTATCGGGTTGCGCGTAACGCTTCAAGCATTCTTCAAGGCTGTTCCTGATAGATCTCAGCTTATCGAAGCCCTCGGTAATCCCGACCCACAACACTCTCGGCTTACTGACGGAAGGGAACGCGCCCACCCCCTCAATCCTCATCTGGAATTTAGTGAATTCCTTAGCGCGCATCACGCACTCACTTATTTGAGGAACGTAACTATCGGGGACCTCGCCGATGAACCTTAATGTCAGGTGTATATTCTCGTCTTCAACCCCCTTAATACCCCTCTCTTTAGAGCAAGACACTACAGCATCCCTAAACTTGATTACGTTCCTCAAAACATCGCTGCTCTCTATCTCAACAGCCACGAAGAGCCTAACCAACTATACCAACCAAATTTAATCAAGCTTAAACATTTAAAAGATAAAATAGTTAAGAATCTTTGGTGTAGGGGGCCGTCGTCTAGCTTGGATAGGATGCCAGCCTGGGGAAGTCTCCCCGAAGAAAGCACTCCGGATCGCTGGTGGTCCGGGGTTCAAATCCCCGCGGCCCCACCACCCAGCACTCACGCCCAGAAACTCACGGTGGATTAGGTAAGCTAGATTGAGGGCTTAACTCACGAGGCTTAAGAACCCGCATCTTCCAGAGTGGAGGGACTTAAACGAAAAAGAAATTTACTTCTTTTTGGGTCGGGTATTTTCTCTACCTTGCCCTCCCTAACCAGTCTCGCTAGGGCTTTCCTCAACTCTATATCCAGGAACTCTTCTTTCCTTACCTCGCGCAAGTACTTACGTATCTCCTCAAAAGTAGCTAGCTTAAGGTTTCTTAACGCGTTGATCACGACTTCCTCAAGCACTACTATGTTCCCTCACGACCTCCTTAAGGACTTCCTCCATGATATCCATGGATCTCTCCATTATCTCTTGCGATATGACTAGGGGAGGCGCTATCCTTATAGCTGAGAATCCAGCGCCTATCACGGCAACACCTCTCTTAAAGCACTTGATCAAGAATGACTCCAGCTCCTTCCTGGCGTATTCCTTAGTCTTCCTGTTCCTGACTAGCTCTATCCCTATCATCAAGCCCTTCCCCCTCACGTCACCGACTATCTCGTAGCTATCCATCCACTCCCTAGCTCTCTTCATCACGTAATTACCTACCTTCTCAGCGTTCTCTAAGAGCTTCTCATCCTTGATTATTCTTATCACTTCAGTTCCGGCCTTCAAAGCCACTGGGTTGCCTCCGAACGTGCTCGCGTGCGATCCTGGAGGGAGGTTCATCACCTCCTCCCTACCGCCCACAACACCTAGCGGAATGCCTGAAGCCACCGCCTTAGCCATCGTTATTAAGTCTGGGTCAACACCCCAATTCTCTACAGCGAACCACTTACCGGTCCTCCCAAACCCGCTCTGAACCTCGTCAGCAACTAGTAAAATCCCGTTCTCCCTCGTCAGCTTCCTGAGCTTGGGGAGGAAGTCGTCCGGCGGCACGACATAACCACCCTCACCCTGTATAGGCTCTATAAACACTGCGGAGATCTCGGAAGGATCCACCATCCTCCTAAATATCCACTCCTCTATAAACCCTATCACGGCATCCCCGCATTCCTCCGGATCCGCGTGGAACGGGCACCTGTAGGGGTACGGGTAGGGGACGTGGATAATCCCGGGAAGCAGTGGTTGGAAACCTTTCCTCTGCGCTGGTTTGCTAGCCGTTAACGACATAGCTCCGTGTGTTCTGCCGTGGAACGAGCCTATGAAAGCCATTATGTAAGGTCTCTTACCCCCCGCAACACCCTTACTTATCTTCATAGCCGCTTCAATAGCTTCAGCACCGCTGTTACCGAAGAAGAACTTCTTCTTACCGGGGATGGGCAGTATCTTAGACAAGCTCTCAGAATACTCGACCACTTCCTCGTAGTAGAAGTCCGTAAGGGAGTAATGTATTAACTTCCTGACCTGCTCCTCAACAACCTTAACTATCCTGGGATGGCTATGACCAACATTCATGACGGCTATCCCGGAGTTAAGATCTACGAATAGGTTGCCGTCAAAGTCCTCGATAACAACCCCGTAACCACTCTTAGCGACTAGAGGGTACCACCTAACGAATGACTGCATCAGTAACTCGTGATCTCTCTCGATAATCTCCCTCGACTTAGGGCCAGGCGGCTCTACAACTATCTTCGGTATGTTCTTAGGGTCGTACCTATCATAATAGTAGAACACTGTTTTACTCACCGACAGTAATACTTACCGCGGATATAAAAATTTTATTAACCTGAATGAAAGGTTTTCAGGTTAAGAATGATTGTTTTACCATTACGTGATTGAATACGTGGCTCGCGATGATGCGGACCGCTTTAGTGCGGGGGGTGGGATTTGAACCCACGCAGGCCTACGCCATCGGGGCTCCCACCATTTCGGACCTGAGCCCGACCCCTTTGACCTGGCTCGGGCACCCCCGCACCAATAATTATAAGTGGTTGACTCGTTAATAAGAATTTACGCGTCATGAGTTATTAGCGCTTAATAAAAAGTTCTCGACGTGAGTGCTACGCTAGGTTAGGTACCGAGTGCTTCTTTAAGTTTTTTCCTCACGGTCTCCGCAACCACCTTCCCGTCGATCCTGCCCCTCACCTTCTTCATGACCTCGCCCATCACTATATTGAATGCTTTCTCCTTCTTGGTCAGTAAGGTCTCTCTCAAGGTCTCTATAACCTCGTCTATTAGCTTCTCTAGCTCGCCGACCCCTATCCCGGTGTATTTCTTTATCAATTCTTCTAGACTGACCTCACCCTTCTTGAGGGAATACTCCCTCAATATCTCAGGTACCGCGTCTTTACTTAAGATATTCTCGCCAACCTTCTCCAAGACTGTCTTCAGTGTCTGCTCGTCTATCAAGCTCACGTCAAGTCCTTCCGATTTAAGCCCCTTCAAGTGTATCATTAGTGTCGTGGCTATTACGTGTGGCTGCACCTTATCCCCTAATTCCTCAACTAAGTTTAAGTAGGTATGAATTAGCGGGTCTCTAATCAATTGCTCAGCAAGAGTTTTCGCGAGTTTATGCTCCCTCACTAAACGCGTTAGAAGGTCTTCAGGTGTTGGCGGCTTGAGACGCTCAGCTTCCTCTAGGAGTTCTTGAGTGACCGGGATAGGCCTGATATCCGTTTCTGGATACATCCTCATAGCTCCTGGCTGGGGCCTCATATACCTGGTGGTGCCGTCGGGGTTAGCCGCGCGCGTCTCCTTAGGTATCCCAATCAATGCGTGCCGAGCCCTATCCATAACAGCTTTAAGAGCTCTCTCAGCAGATTCCGCGTCACTGATTACCAGAACGTACGCATCCCTCTCCCTATCCAGCGAGAGTAACCTGAAAACAGCTTCTCTCTCTTCCTCAGAGATCCCGTAGGAAGGCAGCTCATCACTGTGTATTATGCCCCCCACACCACCCCAAGCCTTCGCGTAATCAGAGAGTTCCGTACCGAACCTCCTCCCAGGCATTAACTCAATCTTCAGCAACCCGCCAAAGCCTTTCAGGGGTGCCGCGTATATTCTGAGACCCTTACTCAGCGAGGAAGACACTAACCTGCTCTTACTGCTCAAGAAAACGTCGGTCGCGTCAACCATCAAGTAAGGTAGGTCACTCTCCTTAACCCCCCTCTTAATCAACTCATCTCTTATCTCAAGTAGCCTCAGCTGCCTTGAAACCTCGTACTCCACTACCTTAGGTATTAACTCAAGCCTCCCAACACCCTTCACCTCAGTCTTAACGCCCCCCTTAATCGATATGTTCAGGTCTTGCCTTATGGTGCCGATCCCCCTCTTCACCTTACCGCTAAGTCTAAGTAGCAAACCTAACTTGAAAGCAACCCTCATAGCTTGCTCAGGACTTCTTATGTCTGGTCCCGTAGCTATCTCGATGAGCGGTATGCCCAGCCTGTCTAAGTTGTACTTAACGTAACCCCTCCCCTCATCAACCTTCCTAGCCGCGTCCTCTTCAAGACATATAGTCTGTATTCTTATCAAGCCGTCATCATCTACCAGATAACCGCCCACCGCGACTATAGCAGTCCTCTGAAAACCTGTAGTGTTTGAGCCGTCAACAACTATCTTCCTCATAACCTCTATCTCGTCAACGGGCGTGGAGTTCAGGGCCTTAGCTATAGCCAACGTTATCAGAACCGCCTCCCTATTCAGGTCGTGAGGAGGTTCCTCGTCCAGCTCCACTAAGCAGGCGTGGTTCTCCGGCACCTCATATATTATGTTCCTCCCCTTCATGATCTCGTACTGAGCTGCGGGATCGACCTCACCGACCTCGCTCTTAGCAACCTTCAGGAACCTCCTAACCTCCCTCTTCGGGGTCTCATCACTAGCTAACTCAGCAGGGCACGAACAGAAAAGCTTCTCCTTAGTAGCTAGTTGCTGGTGAATCTCTATACCGACCCTCAACCCTATCGAGGAGTAATCAATACTCATGAGACCACACCGGGAATAGCGAGTCCTTATGTATCGGGTTATACTCGTAAGCTATGTTCTTATGGAAGAGCTCTACGTAATCCTTCCTTTCAAGGCCTGGGTAGCTACCGAGCATCCAAGACAGTTTAACGTAAGCAACCTCGCTTAAGATATCGTGCCCCGGTATGGCGCCGGCTTTGAGGAGTCTCCTACCGGTGCTGTAGACATTCATGTTGACCCTACCGAATATCGTCTGAGTAGTCACGACCGTTAACACTCCCTCCTCAGTAGCTCTGGCAACGCTGTCAACGCAGGCGTTCCTCACGTGCCCTAACCCGGTCCCCTCGATGACTATGGCTCTATACCCCTTATCAACTAAGAGGTCGATGATGCCGCACTCCATGCCCGGGTAAAACTTCAGTAGCGCAACCCTATCACTAAACTTGCTCACAGTCTGGAAATCCTCTCTCCTACCTCTAGCGATGAACCTCGGGTTAAGTAGCTTGAACTTCATGCTCGGGAAGTCAACCCTGGCTAACGGCGCGTCATTTATTGACTGGAACGCGTCCCTCCTACTAGAATGCATTTTCCTGACCTTAACCCCCCTATGAGCTAGGACGTAATCGTCTGAGATAGTTCCGTGCATGCATACCACCACCTCACCGAACGGCGCTTCCTTAAAGATAGCTAGGGAAGCCCTCATGTTGAGGACTGAGTCCGAGCTAGGCCTGTCACTACTCCTCTGAGAACCGACTAAGACTACCGGGACCGGGAGATTCCTTAAAGCGAAGGCTAGTGCTGAAGCCGTGTACGTCATAGTGTCGGTGCCGTGAGCTATGAGAACCCCGTCAACTCCTGATTCAATCAACCTACCTACCTCACTACCTAGTTCCGCCCAGTACGCGGGCGTCAAGTCCTCACTAAATAACCTACTAAACTCTATCACGGCGAGCTCCGACGCGTAATCAGCGAATTCCGGGACTGCCTCAAGCAACTCAGTCGCCGTTATCGCGGGTCTCACAGCCCCTGTCTCGTAATCAACTTTGCTAACTATGGTGCCGCCCGTGCTCAAGAACGTGATCTTAAGGTTGCCGCCACCCCTCACCACACTACGGGAGAGTCCTGGCTCATGAAATCTCACAACGTTCTCCTCTATAACCTCTACCTCAGCGTCGCTGACGTCAACCCCTACGTTATACCCGTTATCTAGCTTAATCACCAAGACATTCTCAGAGCTAAACTCACTCTTAGGTAGGACCACGCCCTCATAAACTAGAGAGCCCTTCCTAACCCTTACTCTATCCCCTACCTTCACTCGTGAGACCAAGCCAGCACCTCAATTAAGAAACTCTTAACTAAAATTAATTCTTACCACGTGAAAAGCTAGGTAGCGGTCTTCCTCGCGCTAGGCACTGACGAAGGAGGTATCACCGTAGGTACTGGGAGACCGGCTTCCTTCCTCTTCCTAATCCAGTACTCACGCCTATTCCTCTGCCTAGGCGGGAAATTCCTCTTAGGCTTCTTCTCTATCTTCGGGGTCTGACTCCTCACCTTACCAGCCTTAGTCATCGAGCCGTGTGTAGGCATGCCCTGAACCCACATAAAAATACTTCGTGAAAATATAAGCTTTAATAATTGAAAACCCGCTCTCCAGGGTGGGGAGGGGTCAAGACCAAACCCACAAATCTAAGCAAGTCTAAAGTATATTCCGGCCGGGACCTTGTACTCGCAGGGTGTGCACCAAGGACACCACCAGGGTGGCGGCACCTTATACTTATACTTACTAATCGCCATAAACACATACTCGGTAATGTTATACCCTATCCCGTTATAGCTACCCTCGTTCTCTAAACTACCGCTAATGCGAATTTCCGCTGGCACGAGCTCGAGAGATATTTCAAACGCTCCTGCGAATGTTAATAGAGCCTCACATGCTGGAGTCCCTACCCCAAATCCTAAGGCACTGCAAACAAATAATCCCAGCATCGCCCCGGCAGGTATACCTACCTCGAAACCATCACCACAGCTATCGCAGTGCTCCACTATTGACTGTAACGCGATAGATTCTCCTGGCTGAAGCCCGCCGTCGTTGAGAGGG
>JAJHQR010000009.1 GCA_020833255.1 Desulfurococcaceae archaeon
AAACTAAAGCCAGAGAAAAAAGCACTGAGAAACCTACGGACACTAACAACCTATACCTACTCAACTAACTCCCTCCCCGCCCTCCTAAGAGCGAAGCTCCAGCCATAATATCAACTACGATAAAATTATAAGTATATACCGAACTCCTCTCTACTCCTGGATCCGGCTTCCCTCCAATGCTGACGGCTCCCCGCCCCTCATGGCGGGGGTTCTGCACCCTCTAGGGCTTTCCCTCATTGTTCAGAGCTCCTCGCGAGCGCGGCATCACTTGCTCAGACCCCGCCGCCAGCTCCGGGGAGGTGCGGGCTCATAGCCTGCTAAACTCGCCCACACCCAACACCAAACATATTATTGAGACAAAATTGAAGCAAAAAGCATATAAGCCTTCCACACACCCCCCACCCTAAAAGGAGAGGTATCCAATCGTGGTGATGAGGTTCTCGTTTCTCTATGGCGTGTGGCTTAATTACAACTATTTTTAACTATGTTCCTCAAAAATATATTGAGGGTGTATTGAGTTGGGTTTTGATGAGGATCTCTTACGTGAATTGATTGATGCGGGAGTCGCTGTTGGAGCGTCTTACGTGGAGGTTCGTTATCAGAATGATCACGGAATATCCGTGTCTATGAGGAATGGTAGGTTGATAGGGGTTGGGTCTGTTAGGGAGGAAGGTGTTGGTGTGAGGGTCTTGATTAACGGGTCCTTAGGGTTTGCGGCGACTAACGACTTGAGTAGGGATGGCTTGATGAACGCGCTTGAGAAAGCCGTGAGTAGAGCTAGGGCGACGGCGTCGCTTAGGAGGAACGCTATCACGTTCGCTGAGGAGAGGGTTGGGAGAGCTTCCTATGAGGTGGTACCTAAGTCTAGACTAGAAGATATTCATGTTGAGGATTTAACGAGCTTGGGTAAGGAAGCTTACGGGGAACTACTCAAGACGGTTAGTCAGGTCAAGCTACCTGTATGTGTCTTCAGCGCTGAGACCCACATGCAGGAGAAGCTGATAATGACGTCTGAGGGAGCGTACGTTAGGTCAAGAATCCCTAGAATCTACGTATCACTTAATCTAGTACTCCTACATCAACAGAGGGGGACCCTGCAGAGAATGAAGGAATTCGCCAGCTCCGGCGGTGGCGAGCTCCTCAAGGAATGGAAGCCTGTTGACGTAGTCTCGGAGGAGGTTAAGAATTTAGAGGTCGTTTTACTGAAGGGTGTTGAACCGCCTAAGGATCCTGTCGACGTGGTTGTTGGGTCGGAGATAATAGGGTTGTTAGTTCATGAGTCAGCCGGCCATCCCATGGAGGCTGACAGAATACTTGGGCGTGAGGCCGCGCAGGCAGGGGAGTCCTACGTCAAGCCTGAAATGATAGGGAAGTACAGGATAGGGAATGAGTTAGCTACAGTGATCGAAGACCCTACAATACCTGGCAGTAACGGATTCTACCTCTACGACGACGAAGGGGTTCCGGCAAGGCCTAGATACCTCTACAAGGAGGGAATCATCAACGAAGCACTCCATAACAGACACACCGCAAGCATATTCGGTGTTAAGAGTAATGCCGCGGCCAGAGCAATGAACTACGCTTCAGAACCTATAATACGTATGAGCAACACGTACCTCAAGCCAGGTAATATGAGCTTTGAGGAACTCATAGATGACATAGGTTTAGGGGTCTTCATCAAGTCGTATATGGAGTGGAACATAGACGACATCAGGTGGAATCAAAGATACGTAGGCTTAGAAGCCTACCTAATAAGAAACGGGGAGTTAGCCGAGCCCGTCAGAAACCCGGTGCTAGAGATAACCACTCAAGGATTCTACAGCAACATAGTGGCGGTAGATAAGGAGTTGAAGTTCTATCCAGGTACTTGCGGTAAGGGGGAACCCTCACAAGGAGTTCCTGTATGGTTTGGTGGTCCGGATGTCAGGATCTCTAAGATTAGGTTGGGGGTGATCGCTTAATGACCGGGACTATAGAGTTGGGGAGGGAGGTAGTCAATAAGCTGAGGGCTAGTTACGACGACGTCGCGGTCCTCATAAAAACTCGTGACAGGGTTATGGTGAAGCTATGGAATACGGAACCCTCAGTAACTCAGAGCTGGATAACCACGGAAGTATCCTTGTTGTTAACTAAATCGAAGAGAGTTTTGATACTGGAGTTCTCCGTCGGCAGGCCTGAAGAGATCCTTAAAGCTGTTGAGAAGATCTCGAGCGTGGTTGAGAGGGTTGAGGAATCAGAACTCTACGCTCCCCTACCAGAACCTCAGGAAGTGAAGCTGGTTGAAGGGTCTTTCGACGCGAAAGTAATTGACGCGATGAGAGATCCCGGCAAGCTAACCAGGTTGATGATTGACGCCGCACTATCTGAGGGGGCTGAGAGAGTCGCGGGCACTCTAACCTTAAGTAACGATGAGAGAGTCCTGGTTACTAGTAAGGGGTTCGAGAACAGCGAGAGGAGAACGTTGGTTGAGGCATATCTGAGAGCGTTTAAGAAAGAGTTTAGCGGTCAGTGGGCTCACGGATCAACGCACGTGAACGAGAAAGAAATAGAGGAAGTCGGTAGGAAAGCCGGCTTATACGCCTCGATAACCAGTAATAAAGCGGACCTACAACCCGGTAAGTACGACGTAGTCCTCTCACCACTCGTGGTAGGTAACTTAATGAATTACGTGTCTTTCATGTCATCAGCGCTAGCGGTCTTAATGGGTTATTCAATGTTCATGAAGTTCAGACCCGGCGATAAGATAGCTTCAGAGAAGCTAACGCTGGTGGACACGCCCAGGGACCCCACCCTACCTAACGTAGCTTCATTCGACGACGAGGGGGTCCCCACCTACGATAAGCCTATAATAGAGGACGGGGTCTTCCACAACCTACTCCACAACTCCGGCACTGCAACCAAGCTCGGGGTTAAATCCACGGGCAACGCCGGGTGGGTGATGCCGAACCCCTGGAACCTACGCATGAAGCCTGGAGAACTGAGGGAGGAAGAATTAGTTAGTGAGTTAAGGAACGGGGTCATAATAACCAATAACTGGTATACTAGACTGCAAAACTATGTTGAGGGCACGTTCTCGACGGTAGCGCGTGACGCGGCTTTACTTGTTAAGAACGGTGAGGTGGTGGGCAACGTCGGTAGGGTGAGGATAGCGACGAGCTTCCCTCAACTCCTCAACAACATTGAGGAGATGACTAGGCAAACATACGATATTATGTGGTGGGAGGTCCGGACACCTACTAGAGCGCCGTACGTGCTGGCCAGGAATGTTAACCTGACCAAACCCTACATATGATTTTTCGTCAGAAAGGTTCTGGTTGTCCGTACTCACCCGAGAATTCATCACCTATTTCCTCGGTCCTCCAAGCGTTAGGGCATCCCTTACCATATCTTATTATGGGTCCTTCAAGCCTAGTTAGTAGCACGACCCTTGATGGCGCGGAGTACGACGCTATCCTATAGCCCGTCTCAACCGCTAACTTCTCAGCGAAGTTCAGGACTTCATTCATTGAAGGCATGTTATCCCTGCTTAATCTCTCGGTAGAGCCGCCTACGTGCATGTAAGCCTTAGGCTCTACGTAGGTTGGTGAGGCCTTATCTATCAACCTAGCAAATCCCTTGACGTCTTTATCGCTCATATTGAATTCCTTGATTAAAGTTATTCTGAGGACGGTAGGTGATGAGAAGGACGGCAGTAACTCTAAGGTTTCTAAGGTTTTCTCCCAACCCTTACTCACGAGGGGTCTATTAAAGAAATCGTACATTTCTTTATTCCAGGTCTCTAAAGACACGTAGAGTTGAGTAGGTTCTTCCTCGAGCGACGCTAAAACCTCAGGCCTTATACCCCTAGTCACCAAGAACGTGGTCAAGCCTTTCTTATGGAACACCTGAATCAACTCACTCAACCTGGGGTACAGGGTTGGCTCACCGGTGAGTGAGATGGCTACGTGTTTAGGGTTCATCGCCTCCTCCCACATGTTTTTAGGAGCTACGTTCCTGTACCCGCTAACGGTTCGCCGATGCTCCTCTATGGCTAGGTCAGCAATCACTTCAGGATCGTCAACGCTAGGCAACCTCATCAAGTCTTTATCGCTTAACCCGAGGTCCTGCGGCCTCACCCTCCAGCAATGAAGACACGCGTTCCAACACCAAAGAGTAGCGGGAGTGAACTGCACACACCTATGCGACTCAATCCCGTAAAACTTACACTTATAGCAAAACCTGCCCTGAGTCAACGCGTTATGAACCCATAAACACTTCTTAACAGCCGAGTGCGAACCTACTAAATGGTATTTCTGATTCTTCAACCTACTCATAACTATGGTGAGTGGTTCAGCACACTCAACCTCGACAGGCAATCTCACAGTCCTTCTTATCCTACTCACCAAGAACTTGTCTGTTAAGCAACTAATATTTTCGTTTGGCTTCACTCCCCTGTTTAGCGGCTACCCAGTTCCTTAAGTAAGCGTTCAGTGAATTACTTATTCTGTGCGGGTCTAGGTAAAGTTCACTCGCGTTTAGCCTCCTAAGTATCTCGAAAGCTTTCTCAAGTATGTTGTTAGAGTCTTCCTGCCTAGCTAGCTCAAACAGTGTCTCACTGAAAGACCACGGGTAATATATCCAGACCCACTTCTCAACACGCTCAACGTAGTAATCGGGTATGAAAGAACTGGAGGTTTTGTAGTGTAGTACGGCGGTCTTAACCTCACGAGCTCCTAAACTATTGACTAGCCTGACAATCCTTGACATGGTGGTTCCTGTGTCAACCACCTCATCAACAACTAAAACCTTCTTATTCTTAAGCTCTATCCCGCCATAATAGCTGATCTCCGGCTCCTCCAATATCCTGCCTCCAACACCCCAGAACCTGGATCTCACCACATGGAAGTCGTCCACCCCTATCACGTCACTAACTATTCGTGCGGGAACCAGCCCGCCCCTCGATACGGTTAGTACGGTAGTGAAGCTCTCTCCTGAGTCAAGGATTATCTCAGCCAACCTATAACACATGCTTAAAGCCCTACTCCAAGGCAGGTAAAGAATCTCCATTAGGACCCCCTCAGCAAGGCTCTATAGTGCTCGGGGGCTTAGACGTTATAGCGTACGTTACGGCGGTAACCCTGCTCAAACTGGAGGTTATCCTCCTAGACATTACGTCGAGAACCTCGTGCGGTATCCTAACCCAATCAGCGGTCATGCCGTCAGAGCTCTCAACAACCCTTATCGTCAGAATATATCCTTGATCCCTCTCATCGCCCTTAACCCCTACCCACATATCATCACCGACGACTGCGAAAGCCTGCCATACTGAGTCGTAAAGCCCGTACTCCCTCAACGTGTCCTCAACTATCTTAGAAGCTTTCCTGACAATCTCTAACTTCTCCCTAGTGAAAGCACCGATCACCCTCACCGCCAAGCCGGGTCCGGGGAACGGGTGCCTCCTCAACAAAGCTTCAGGAAGACCTAAGAGTCTCCCGACCTCCCTAACCTCGTCTTTGTAGAGATACCTCAACGGCTCAAGTATCCTCATCTTAAACCAGGGGGGCATCCCCCCGACGTTATGGTGTGTCTTAATCTTGCTTGAACCGCTCACAACACCGCTCTCTATCACGTCAGGGTAGGTAGTCCCCTGAACGAAGTACTTGATTTCCGGATCCCTCTCAATTATCTCCTTGAAAATCTTAACGAATTCCTCGCCGATCAGCTTTCTACGTTCCTCGCAATCAGAAACCCCCTCAAGCAACTTCAAGAATCTTTCTTCAGCGTTTACGTAGAGCGGTTCTATCCCTAAACTCCTTAAATTACTTAAGACTTCCTCAACCTCACCCTCCCTCAAAAGCCCGTGATTAACGAAAACAGCGACTAGCCTATCCTTAAAAACCTTCTTAGCTATCAGGGCAGAAACCGTGGAATCTATCCCGCCGCTAACAGCGACCAAAGCTTTAGCGCTCGTGTCAACCTCGTTAATCATCTCTTTAATTATGCGGTCAACGTAGTCGCTGAGCGACCAATTCCTCGCAACACCCGCGATACTGAGGAAGTTCTCGAGCAATCGCGACCCCTTAACTGTGTGCTTGACTTCCGGGTGGAACTGGACACCGTAAATCACGTTACCCTCATGAAGCACCTTGAAAGCCGCAACACACCCGTTCTCTGATAAAGCGAGAACCTCCCCTAAGCCTGAAAGCGAGGTAATGCATTCGTTATGACTCATCCACACAAACTCGAAATCCCCCCAACCGTTGAATATAGGATCGCGTTTCAGTATTCTTACCCCCGTACGACCAAACTCCATCCTCCTCTCTACACTACCCCCCAACAACCTAGCAAGTAATTGATGACCGAAGCATATGCCGAGAACAGGCTTGCCGCTACCGAAAACCAACTCGCTAAACTTGCTGAGTTCCGCCTCATCAAGCTCACTAACGCTTAAAGGACTGCCCGACAAGACTAAAGCGTCAAACCTTGAAAGAATTGATTTCTCTAAAGATTTGTACGGGATAACACTAGCGTAAGCTCCTAACTCCCTAAACCTCCTAGATATTAAGTGCGTGTACTGACCCCCTAAATCCACTACGAGAATCCCGCCAAGAAACTCCTCCCTCAATCTAACCCCCGACATAGATAATTTCATGAACGTATTAAATATTTATATCTAAACACAACGTAATGCCCTCAAGCAATTAACATGAATAAATTAATTATGATGAATAAAGCCATCATAACCTTCTTAACAAGACTTAGTGAAAACATCCTTAAAGACTCTGAAGTATTGCCCTACCGGCAATAACCCCCGTAGCAGCAGCTATGTTTAAACCTCTTGAAAGACCTGCACCGTCACCTGCCACGAAAATATTCTCTACACTGGTCTGTAAGTTCTTGTCTGTCTTGACTCTTATGCTATAATACTTTATTTCAGGCGCGTAAAGTATTGTTTGCGGTGAGTAGAGACCTGGGTAAAGGATATTCAATCTCTTGAAGGCTTCAAGTAAGTTAACTATGATTCTGTAAGGGAGGACGACCCCTATGTCCCCGGGCGTCACGTTCTTTAAGGTAGGTGTCACAATACTCCTCTCTATCCTCTCCCACGTACTCCTCCTACCTTTCTCTAAATCACCTAATCTCTGAATTATTGGTTTACCCACACCTACTCGAGTAGCTATCCTAGCTATAGACTTACCTAGCTCTGTGGCATCAGAGTAAGGATCCGTGAGCTTTAACGTGACTAATAACGCGAAGTTGGTATTCCTAGACTTTAAGTTCCTGTAACTAACCCCGTTAACCCCTATGGTACCGTCCTCATATCTCTCCTGTACTACGAACCCGCGCGGGTTCGTGCAGAAGGTCCTGACTCTATCGTCGTAGAATTTCGTGTAGAGAACTATTTTAGGGTCTGGGTTCACCGTGGTGACGTCCTCAGCTACGTAAGACGGGACCTCTACCCTAACACCCACATCCAGAAATCCTGGCTCGTGATCTATGCCTAGATCCCTAACCACTCTCTGGAACCACGTAACCCCTCCCCTGCCGGGCGCTAGGAGTAGTCTGCGGGCCGTGAACTCCCCTCGAGTAGTACTTAACTTGAAGACGCCGTCACCCCTCAACACCTCAACCACGCTTGTTTCCGTGAATATCCTCACGCCCTTCTTCTCTAAATAGGTACTCAAGTTATCGACAACCCTGATCATGACGTCCGTTCCAACAATTCTCTGAGGTGTCGGTATGTACTTCGCGCCGGCCTTAGCCGCAAGCCTCTCAAGCATAGTTATTTTCTCCTTGTCTGGCACGTGGAGAGTGTCTTCAGGCACTCCGAAAGACACGAATATTCTGTCAACGTACTTCACTAATTCCTCAGCGTAATTCCAGTCACCGACTAGCTTATCTAGGTCTCCCCCTACGTCGGGTCTTAAGTTAAGTGTCCCGCTACTTAACGCGCCAGCACCCCCTACCCCGTAGGTCACGTTACATACCTCGCAGTTTAAGCACTCCACCCTGTTGTTTAAGACGTGGGAGTTCACGTTATTTGTTTTAATAGCTAACGGACACTTCCTCTCAGTGACTCTCCTCCCCTTATCAAAGACTGCCACCCTTAAACTGCCTCCCGAGTTATTCACTATCTCTAGAGCAGCCATTAGCCCGGCAGGACCCCCACCGACTATTACGACGTCGAAATCCCTCATCTCATAACACCTAAATCTTTCCTCCTATCTATCATGTGAGTGACGTCATCCCCGGTACCTATGAGCGTTACCGGAATCCCTATCGAGTCCTCCAGGTCCTCCACCCATCTCTTAGCTTCAGGAGGTAACTTACCCCACTCCCTTACTCTAGCTGAGGGTGGGAAAACCTTGTCAAGACATGTTAAAGCCGCTTGAGTCGCTGAATTAAGTATTACGGCTCTCCTAGCTAGATTGTAGTCGAAGGGTGCTGCCCTCCTCATCCTCCCGGTAACGGAAGCTTTCTCTAACCAACCTCTATTAATGACTTCCTCGAGAGGTAGCTCGCCGGGTAGGGGACCGCTCCCAACCCTGGTAACGTAAGACTTAAAAACTAGGATGACCTCATCCACGTGCTTAGGCCCTAGACCTACTTCTGATAAGATTCCTGAAGCTGTGGTATCTCTGCTAGTCACGTAGGGGTACGTGCCGTGATATAGAGATAGGTAAGTGCCTTGAGTACCCTCAACCAACACGTTACCTCCCGAATCAAGAATCCTCCAAAGCTCGTCAACCAAGTCCACTAAGTACGTGCTTAACTCAGGGAAGTCTCTGGCGAGCTTCAACCTACGCATCACCCTATCAACCATGGCCGCTCCAACACCTTGGAGGGTAGAGCCTATGGAGTTCCTGAGATACTCGTCTCTCGCCTCAGTCTCCACGTGCTTATCCTCTATAATCCCGGCGTTCTTGTCCACGAAAACCCTCCCAGCAACACCTAAAGTAGTGACTTCCCTAAAGAATACGTCAAGCCTTACTAAAGACCCGGCACCAATATAAAGCTTGCAACCACCGTTCACGAAAGCTGAGGGGATTATCCTCAACTTAAACTCCTTACCACCCCAAATCACTGTATGCCCCGCGTTAACGGAACCCACCCTCACAGCCGCGTTTACTTCGTCGTTGAGAGCTAGGTAAGCGACTACCTTACCCTTACCCTCGTCACCGAAGAACCCCCCGACAACCACACTTAACATCTTATTCCCTGAATTAATTTACATTGAGCAATATAAATATTTTGCTAACCTAACCAGAGGTCAGTCCATGAATTTACATTAAATGATATAAAAAGGAGGACGGCGTCAAGAAAGCGATTCCTTCCTTTAAGTTAAAAACCCGTATTACATAGAGTCTAGGATAGCCGGCGATGAGTGTTGAGCGAATAACTAGAAGGTATTACAGGCGCTTGAGCCTACTGCCCCGGAAGAGGTTTTTAATAGCTATATATGTTTCTCTGATTTCGTTAGCGGGCATAGCTAACGCGAAACACTATAGTGTTGAAGGGTTTTCTGCTTCAATAAGCGCGTACTTCCTACTCGGGTGTGTGTTAACCTTCATGTACTCGCCCTTAATGCTTACGAAGCTCTTTAACTTTAAGAGGGTTCTCGGGCTATCCCTAGTCACTTTCGCCACGTCTTTAATCGCGGAACTAATTCTTTACAGGCTTGCCGGGCTGAGGGGATTAGGTCTTGTGGTTACTTCAGGTTTCGTGTTGGTGATCCTATCCGCTTTCACGTCAGTGATTCACGCTTTAGCGGTCTCCCTCACGATACCTATACTAACCCTCGCAGTAGTCAATAAAGTCTTCTTCGAGCAGAGCTTAAGTTACGCGCAACTAGTTAGTGCTTTAATAGTTGAGTTTGCTTCCGTAGTTTTAGGGATTCTACTCTTGCGGTACATCGATAACAAGGGTAGGCAGTTAAGCGGTGTCTCACCTATAGTGGCTTTAAGAGCCTTCCTCAACACGTGGTTTACGGGCGAACCCGAGAGTCTTGAGGCACTCTTCAATCACATAGGTTCTCAGAAAAGCGTTGAGGTTAAGTGCTTGGTTATTAAGCGTGAGGTAAAACCGAACATAGTGATGGTATTCCCTAGAATCCATTTCGGCCCGTTTAACAACATAGGTTCTTCTAGGTTCATACACTACGTGGATAGTTTCTCGGAGCCTGACTTCAAGGCTTTCACGTTTCATACTGCCGGATCACACGAGCACAACCTAGCTAACAATAAAGACGCTGAGAGAATCGCTCGTGAAGTAGTCACTAAGGCGAGAAATTCCTTAAACGATTCTCTCAAAGAATACTTGTGCGAGCCGTACAGGATTAAATTAAGTGATGGCTGGGAAGCCCTGACGTTACGGGGTGAAGACTTCATGACGCCCTTCATAATTAATAAGTCGCTAGGTAATGACGACATACCCTATAATGCGTGGGACTACCTGAGTAAGCACCCTAAAGCCCCCGCGAACGTCATGTTGGTTGACGCCCACTCGTGTAAGGGTGATAAAGTTAAGGAACTCGAGGAACTTAAAAACCTACTGGATAGGGTGGCTGAGGCTTACGGGTGTTCAGAGCCGAGCAAGTTCTTAGTTGGGTATGGGGAAGCCGCAGTCACTAAAGCTTGTGTGGGGTTGTGTAACCCGAGAATAAAGGCGTTGAGTATGCGAGTAGGAGATAGGAGGTATGGGCTCATCTACATCTACGGGAATAACGTAGACAAAAACTTCCGGCTTAAGCTAGATAACGTGATTAGGGAGAAGACGAACCTAACAGACTTCGAGGTAGTGACGCCGGACGATCACTCATGCGCTGCATCCTTAAAAGAATCACCGTATGAAGTGGTTAACGAGTGTGACGGGCTTGTCGAAGCGGTACTAGAATCTCTTAAGAAAGCGTCCGAGAATGAAGTACCCGCGTCCTACAAAATAGTAAACCTTGAGTTAAGCGATGTAAGGGTTGTTGGGGAAAGAGTCTTCACGTTAATAGAGAATCTTCACGTACTCGCTAGGAAGACGGAGGTAGGGATACTAATGATTTTAGCGGTCTTGAATACCTTAATGCCCTTACTATACGTGTTTTTCGCGACATACCTTACTTGGTAGTAACTCAAAATGTGCTTGAGGTTGTTTAAGTCTCTAAAGCGATTATCTCTCTCCTCTTAACTACTTTGTCAGGATATATGATCACTCCCTTATCCGTTATCTCGAAGGGATGTCTCCTTAAGTCGTGCTTGGTTCCACGCATCTTCCATATTAGTATAGACCTAGTTAAGACCCCGTCTAGCTCGTCTAGATCTAGCCTTATTATGCCGTCAGCAGCGTGCTCAACTCCCGGCCCTCCGAACCCTCTGTCGGTGACGCTTACTTGAGATACTAGAAACGTCGTTACGCCAAGACCTGAGAGAACCTTCTTCAACTGCATTAACACGCTCCTAGCTATCGAGGGTTTAGTGAGGTATAGTGTTGAGACCGAGTCTATTACCGCTCTCTGAGCTTTCGTATCCTTCAGAGCTTGCCTTACTACGTCGATGAACTCCCCGATATCGTCAACGCTTTTAACCACGTATTTCTCTCTCTTAGCTGCTTCACCTATCCCGCCAGTGAACGCGTCCACTATAGCGAAGAGCCCCTCATCCTCATACTTTTTCACGTCCCAGCCAAACTCACTCATCTCCCTCCTAATCTGAACGGGGTGTTCCTCCAGAGTCACCAGAACTCCGGGCTCCCCGTAAGTCAGCCCAAAATAAAGGAATTGCTGACTCAGTATGGTTTTCCCGGTGCCTGGACCACCCGAAATCAAGACCACGTTTCTCTTAGGAATCCCGCCAAAGAGTAGCTCGTCTAAGCCCGGAATACCGCTCTTCACCTTCTCAACCATGTGAGCCACCTAAGATTATTCCCTACTTACTGCTTTAAATGGTTTTCAATCAGGAAGGCGAGGTTTGCCCTAAAGCACTCCTTAACTCGCGCGACGCGTAACTTAAGATATGTACTTCTTTTATTGAGGTATGACGTGTCGTGAAAGTTTGCGTAAAGTTTATTAATGATTCCAACGAAAAAATATTTTGAGGTATTATTATGAAAGGGATCTCGAAAACAATGGTAGCTATAGTGGCGGTGGTAGTGGTCATACTGGCTGTTATTCTGGGTTATTATGCTTTAACCCCGCCGGCACCGTACAAGATCACCATATACACTGGGGGTACTGGAGGGGTCTACTACCCGCTAGGGGTTAAGCTAGCGGATCTACTGAATAAGTATGCTGGGGATAAGATAACTGCTTCAGCATCTTCGAGCGGTGCTTCGGTAGCTAACGCCAGAGCTTTGGGGACGGGTGACGCGAACCTGGTATTCATACAGAACGACATAGCTTACTACGCGTATAATGGGCTCTACATGTTCTCTGAAGGTAAGATAGGTAAGATAAGGGGGTTAGCGACGCTATACCCGGAAATAATTCAGATAATTGTGAGGGCTGATAGCGGGATAAAAACAATAAGTGATTTAGAGGGGAAGAGGGTTGCGGTGGGTGCGGCAGGGAGCGGGACTGCCGTGGAGGCGGAGATAATATTAAGAGCTTCCGGTGTGTGGGATAAGATAACTGTTCAGAATCTGGACTTCACGCAAGCTGCGCAAGCGCTCAAGCTAGGTCAGGTGGACGCGGCCTTCGTGGTAGCAGGTATTCCGACCTCCGCGGTTATGGAGTTAGCGGCTACGACCCCGATAAGCTTGGTTGAGATACCTGACGAGCTACTCAACACCCTCAAGCAGCAAGGCTACCTATTCTTCGTGCCGTTCACGGTACCTAAGGGAACGTACACGGGTTTGGAGAAAGACGTGAAGACCCTTGCTGTGAGAGCGATGCTAGCCGTAAGCTCAGACGTACCTGATGACGTGGCGTACACCATACTTAAGGTCATGTTCGACCATCTAGATGAGTTAAAGCAAGCACACTCAAGAGCTCAAGACATAAGCTTAGATAAAGCTCTTGAGGGATTACCGATAAAGCTACACCCAGGAGCGGTCAAGTACTACCAAGACAAGGGAATCACAGTACCTCAAGAACTTAAGCCATGAGGATAAATGAGTTTGGTAAAGAAGAAATACTTTTTCCCTCTAATAATAACCACCGTAGCGTTAATAATCTTATTAACATATCCGGTAATAGAAGCGTGTAAGGTAGTGATTGACGGGACTGTATACGTGACCAGCCCCAACACAAGAGTGAGCATAAGACTAGAATACGAACACAGCGTTGAGCTATCAGAGATAACGGAAGTGTATGAGGTAACGAACTGTGAGATAAGGTTAGCGGAGTTTGTGTGGGCGGGGTATGGGGCAGGACTACCTTCAAGACCGGGTGATGCGCCGAATCAGTCGGTAAGCGTGGGCGGGAAGTACGTAGCAAGGAATATGATACTAAACACCACGACATTAAAAATAAGCATGAGGTACAGAGTCAACCCGGAAATAACTATCAACGGCGAGGAAGTAGTGAGTAAGGAAGAGATAGTGGTCGAGGCGTGCACGAAAATCTCGGTGGTGGAATGGGTGTTTAGTCAGAAGCTGCGATAGCTATTAATACTTAAATTGACTGCCTGTTAATATCTTCTTGTTGAGAGGCGTCCTAAATTGACTGAAGCATTAACTATTGAGAGAGCTAAGTCAGGATGGCTAGCTAAGCTTATATTAGTTCTGGGTGTCGTGTTCGCTCTATACGAGCTATTTTTCGTGATGGGGCTTAACTTCTCGCTCTACACCATATTAAGGAGGGTGGGGCTAGACGTTAAGCTCTTGCTTTATGCTCCGGACATACAGCAGAGCATGGCCTTCCTGCTAGGCTTGCTGATGTTGGCGGCCTACATAGTATACCCAGCGACAAAAAAGGTTAAGACGGACAAGATACCTGCTTATGACTATGTGCTCGGCACGGCAGCCCTGATCTCAATGCTTTACTTAGTGATCATATACCCTGTAGTGGTTCAGTACGGGTATGTTGAAGCAACACTCCCTAACGTGTTAATGCCTCTGATAGCTATAATACTCCTCTTAGAAGCTTCTAGAAGGTCTTTAGGTGTGGCGTTGCCTGCAATAGCTTCGGTAGTTATGTTCTTAGGAGTTACTTACGAGGGATTTAACATTAGGAGATTCATTAACCACATGTTCTATGCTAGGGAGGGGATATTCGCTATCCCGCTATACGTGATGGTCTCATACGTGTTCGCGTTCGTCTTCTTCGGCTCGATACTAGAAAAGATAGGGATCGGAGACTACATAACGAAATTCGTGATGTCTTTGGTAGGGCATAGGTGGGGAGGTCCCGCGAAAACAGCGGTAGTGGCTAGCGCTCTCATGGGGACTGTCTCAGGAAGCTCGGTAGCGAACGTCTTAACGACGGGCACTTTCACAATACCTTTAATGAAGAGAGCTGGTTACCCGCCTGAGGTAGCTGGAGCTGTCGAGCCGGCTGCATCAACCGGGGGACAACTAATGCCCCCGGTTATGGGGGCCGCGGCGTTCGTCATGGCTCAATTTCTTGGGAGGCCTTACAGAGACATAATAATAGCTGCCGCAATACCAGCTATCCTCTACTTCACTTCGGTATATATCTTCATAGATAGGGTGACTAAGAAGCTTGGGATAAGGCCTATCTCCAGAGAATTACTACCTAGTTTTAAGGAGTTAGCTCGCGGGATATACTTGCTTAGCCCAATACCTGTGGTCACGTATCTCCTGCTTTCAGGTCTTGAACCACAGTATAGTGCTTTAGGCGCTATAGGGGCCGCCATTATTTCAGCCTGGATCTATCAAAGAACGATAGGGGTTATGCCTAAGCTACTAGTCACCGGCTCGATAATCTTGGTAGGCGTGATCTCCTACTTCCTAGGATTACCTGTTAGTGCGGCAATATTCTTCGCTGGGGTGATCTCCGTTTTCGTAGCGATACTCATAGGCTACGTAATAAGAGAGAGTCATGAGATGACGTCAGCACTACTTAAAGCGTTTGACTCAAGCTTCAGGAGCGCTATGACGGTCTTCTTCGCGGCGTCATGCGCGGGATTGATACAAGGAGTTCTCACGATGACTGGGTGGGCCGCAACCATAGGGTATCAGTTAGTAGAGATATCCGGCGGCAACATATTCGTTTTAATGGTTACCGCGATGTCTATAAGCCTGGTTCTGGGCATGGGCGTTCCTACGACAGCTAACTACATAATAACCTCTACGATAGTGGGTGCGCCGATGGCTAGAGCGATAGCAGGAATAACTGGCGTAGATCTGGAAATGGCTAAACTAGCGGCACATATGTTCGTCTTCTACTTCGGTATACTAGCTGACTTAACACCTCCGGTAGCGCTAGCTTCGTATGCTGGCACACTACTAGCTAAGTCGGAATTCTGGAAAACAGCTTTTAACGCTACTAAGTATGCGTTGGCTGGCTACTTAGTGCCGTACATATTCGTCCTGGATCCCGCGTTACTCATACTTCCGGCGGGCGGGATAACTCCTTACGTGATTTACAGGATCGCTTACGGCATAACGAACACGGCGCTCTCAATACTGATGCTAAGTGCCGGCATAGTTGGTTGGCACGGTACGCACATAGGTAAATTGCAGAGAGGGTTGCTCATAGCGCTCGGAATAGCTAACTTAACGCCATACGAGTATATAACACCTATCCTAGCAGCCGCTTACGTAGGGCTTTACGCGTACAACGTGAGGAAAGCTAAGGTGTTATCGCAGTAGCCCGCAGGGTGATGAGCTCTGCGGGATGAGGGTCGTGAGCCCCAAACCAGCAAATGAGGCTGGGAGCGCGAAGCCCCAGCTAAACGCTGGAAACCCCCACCATTTAGGACGAGGTAGCTCATAGACCGGGCTTGATGCAACCCTCTTTATTAACGACTGTGTAGGGTAGCTTACCCTCCTTAAGGAACCTCACAACCTCCTTAGCTACGAACTCGCTTGTCCCTCTGAGTGCTTCGTAAGCGAAGCCGGCGATATGCGGTGTGAGAACGACGTTCTCAAGCTTCGTCAACTCGGAATCTCTTGGCAGGGGCTCGATCGTGTAGACGTCTAGTCCTGCACGCACCCTACCCTCACTTAACGCCTTAATTAAGGCTTCCTCATCTATCACTGGACCTCTTGAAACGTTAACTATGATGGCTCCCGGCTTAATTAATGAGAGCTCTCTATGACTTATGAGTCCCTTAGTCTCGGGTGTGAGAGCGATAGTAACTAAGATCACGTCCGAAGTCTTCAAGAGCTCCTCGAAATCCACGTACTTCACGTCAAGACTGTGCTCGACCTCGGTCTTCCTAGACCTACTCCAGTAAACGACCTCTGCTCCAAGAGCTCTGAAAAGCTTAGCGGCCTCGGAACCAACCCTGCCTAACCCGACGATACCGACTCTCTTACCTCTTAAGGTGGTGGTGATGAGGTTTCTCTGTGTGTCAGGTCCCCAACCACCGGACCTCACGACCCTATCACCTCTTACCACGTTCTTCATGACTGCCAGGACTAGCGCGAGAGCGTGTTCGGCTACTGCTTGAGCTATGGCGTCAGGCGCGTTAGCTACGCACACACCCCTCCTACTAGCTTCCGCAACATCAACTCTGTCAAGTCCTGAACCGTGAACAAACAATAACTTAAGGTTGGGAGCTAAATCCATCAACTCCTTACCAAACGACTGCCAGGGAGGGATCACGACGACCACAGCACTCCTTAAGTGTTCCTCAAACCACTCTCTAGGAGGTGTTTGACCGTCGAAATACTCGAACTCAACACCCTCACTACTCAGAACGTCGAAAGCTATCCTGTTGGGCTTGAAAGTGAAGACCACTAAACCCATACACACACCTCAGAAAATAACGACGGAAGCAAAATAAATGTAAGCAAGTATAAGGCGTGAGCGGCGTGAGTGAGTCAACGTTAAGACGTTGGGGGAGAGGGGTAGTTGCGTTAAGTAGACGTGAAATAAATAAAAATCTTAGAGAACACCAACTAAGGTGGTTAGAGTGGGCGGTGTTAAAGCGTACGTGCTGGTGACTACTAGTATAGGGCTGGAGTACGACATAGCTGAGGAAATAATGAAGCTCGAGGACGAGAACGTTAAAGTATCCGTAGACGTGGTGTTCGGGGAGTACGACCTGGTAGTGACTGCGGAAGGTAAGGATCTTAAAGACATAGATAAGCTAGTCACTAACATCAGGAGGATAAGCGGCGTCACGAAAACAGTAACGCTAATATCATCAAGAGGTTAAGAAACTGAATGAGTACCGAAGTGGACAACCTAGTGAGAAGATTGCTGACGAGGAGAGAGGAATTCTTCGATAAATCAAACGTCCTGAACTCGGATGGTAGGCGCCTCCTAAACAAGGTAATAAGGATGGTTTTGAGTGAGTACCCCGAATTACGTAAGTTAGCGAGCAAGACTAGGAAGAACCCGACGCTAGAGAACGTAACTAGATTAGCCGAGGAGATAACGCGCGTGCGTGAATTAAAGAAGTCACACACTTGATGAAGCCCGGCGTTCCCTCAGGTAACTAGGAACTGAAAGCCGGTATACAAGTAACGTTCCTCTCTCTGCAGATTTTCTGAAGTCTTTCCTCAACGGACCTACGCCATGAAGTGAAGTCACGGCCCCTAACATATTTTTCAGGGGATAACCCCAGGGTCTTGAAGAAGTTGCTTATCTCTTCCTTATATCTGAGCCAGTCGTAGTAAAGCGTTGAGTTAGTCTCACGCGCTACCTCAACAACCCCCTCGATAGTGCTTGAATTGTCGTTAAGTCCTGGAATTATGGGGCCAAAGAAAACCCATGTCTTAATACCTGATTCGCTAACTCTTGCTAGAGCCCTCACCCTCGCCGTGGGTGGAGGGGCTCTAACCTCAATTCCTCTTAACGCGGAGTTATCTACTGAGGTTATCGTGAACCCAACCTCAACTAGGTCGCTATGCTGGGTCAGGATATCTAAGTCTCTTAAGACTAGAGGAGACTTAGTCTGTATGACGACCTTGAAGCCTGCTCTAAGAAGGACTTCAAGAGACGCTCTAGTTAACTTAGTTAAGGCCTCTATAGGTTGGTAAGGGTCTGTAGTGGTTGAGAGACCTACGGAGCCCGGGCGAACCCTCCTAACCTCAGCCCTCAGCAAGTCTACCACGTTCTTCTTAACGTAGATCACGTCACCCCAACGAGTCCTGGGTTCTTCAAACCTGCAGTAACTCCTCGCATAGCAGTAACTACATTTATGGTAGCACCCGATGTAGGGGTTTAAAGCGTAGTCTAGGTCTGGTAGTCCGGACTTGCTGAGGGCTGTGGATGCGTGAATAAAGACGTACTCTACCCAGCCTTTACGTACTCTTCCTACAGAAAGAGTCAAGCGTTCTCACCCTCCCGTAATTTCTTAGGATGTAAGAGTACCTCACGATCTCCTCTACGCTGACGCGTGTACGACCCTTCAGGAAACCCAACACCTCGTTTAAGTCGCTAAACCTCGCCGGCCTAGACTCAAACAACTTCCTGATGTTCTCTCTGACGAACCAGACCCCGATAGGTATGTTGAACCCCTCGTAGATCTCCCTGTACAAGAAGACCGTGGCTTGCCTTCCCAGCCTGTGGAGGAGGTGCTCGGCGACTCCTAAGCGGGCAGCGTAGTAGCAACCTCCGGTCAACGCGTATTCAGACTTCCCTGAAGGACCTTCGTGATCGCCCCCGATCGCTACCCTAATCCCTGAGGGGTTCCACGTGCTGCCAGGGAACCAAGCCTCAACCCACTCATAACTCCAAACACCTGGTAGCAGAACCGCCACGAAGAGATTCTTCATGTACTCCCTCACATAGACCAAGATCTCCCCGAGCTCCGGTAAACCCCTCACTTTCTTGATTAAAGACCTGGAGATGATGTCGTCAACCGCTGTTATGGACCACCTAGTGGGGACTAACCTCCTGTCCGTGAATTTACCTAAAGCACCTACAGAGAAGATCCTCTGTATTCTGGAGACGGGGACGCCTTCCTTATAAAGTAGTAAGACGGCTTCAACAGCTTTTAAGTCCGTGTCACCGAAGACTTTCTCAACGGGTCTCCCGAAGTACGGATTGCTAACCACTCTAACATCTCTTAACAAAGCTCTCGGACCGAATGGCGGGACCTCCTCACCGAAGAGAGGTTTCCTGAAATATTTCTTGTCTAGGAGGACCTCAACATCCACGGGCTTCTCGGAAAGAGCGAGTTCCTGAATCTTGGCTACGTAATTGGTTCCTACGTCCCGGACCTTGACTTGAGTAACTCCGACGACCATGGAGAGTCTCTTAACGAGTATGTCTTCTAAGGATTTACCTATCCACACTTCAGGCAGTTCGTATTCTTTGGTGTCGCCTACTTGAGGGGGTAGTGAGGGTCCTACGTTGACTTTAGGATAGCCTACCCTCCCAACAAAGACGGAGGGTGGTGAGGAACCCTCAATGAGGTCGCTGAACTTAACGAGCTTCACGCTGACCCTACTGTAAAACTCTACTAGTAGTGGGCAGTAAGTGAGCCCGCATAAGTACCTAGACCCTCTGCACAGACTGCAGATCTCCCCTCTAATCAATTCCTCAAGCCTAATATTACTTACGTTAACACGAGTATTAAGAGTTAACACGTGCGTTACTCTACTGAAACCTTGCTTAACAACCAAGTCAAATCAGAGGTTCCTAGCTTGCTTCTACCGCCACCGCATAAGGTCTTTAGAGAGTCCGGCGCGTCCTCACTGCACGCTATGCTCCTAACCCTGCTTAAGACGTAGCCTCTCCGCTTAAGTCTTGGGGTGATCTCCCAGTAATAAGTTGTTAAGATACCCTTCCAGGGTAGGAGACGGCCGACTATCGTGAGTGAGAATATGAGTGAAAGAATTAGGGAAACCATGCTTAAGCTAACTACGCCCGTGTTCTCGCTGAAAGTTAGTAAATACCTGAAGGGGTTAGATACCGCCGCCGCGAAGTATGTGAGGTTGCTATTCATTAGCTCCGCGGTCGTCACCGGCTTCAGCCCGTACTTAGAAGAGTCTAGGTAGATCGTCCCGCCAAGACATATGGAGTTGAGGACTTCCTTAACAAGCTTGACGTAGGGGTTGTCCGGGGATAGTGATGAGAGGGCTGCGTTAGTCATTATAGAGCCGTCGCCGAACACGTACGCCGGGCTCCCGCCAACGCTCACCTTAACCCCTAAGACCGCGTCACCTCTGTAAGCTACTACCACGCCCTTACTTGACACTACTCTCGACGCGTACGCGAAGTATATTAGTGTGTCAGCCCCGCTAACGTTCACTATGCCGTGGAAAATCTGGGAGCCCCCGAAACTCACGTACCCCCCTAAAATCCTCGCGTCAATACCTAAGGCTTCTAAGACGGCGTTGCTGTAGGTTCCTTCATCAGCTATGATGAGGCCTGAGCCACTCCTAACTAACCAAGCTATCGCGCTCGTTTCCTCAGGCGTAAAAGGCTTCTCAGGCGATACTATGAGTATTATGCGGCAAGATCTGGAACTCGGGTAGAGCAGGGTTAGTGTCCAGGAGTCCACCAACCTAACCTCGTAACCTAGCTTCCCCAACAATTCCCTCAACCTTGAGGTACCCTCGTAACTAGTGTTGTGGGGTGAGGCACCGCTTAAGACTACCCCCGCGGGGAACGGCTCCGCTAATAGAGCTATCAGGAAGACAACCACTACCAGCTTACCCAGGTCCGCGTTCCTCACACTCACTCACCAAGCTCTTGACGTAGCTGAGGAGGGCTAAACCTGCTACAAGGGATGTTAAGGAAGCCACATACCTTTGAGAGAGAGCTAGCACGACAGAACTCACTAACAGGGTGTAGCTTAAGTATAGTGTGAGGGGTTTTAAAATATTCTTAACCAAAGTACTTCAACACCTCCTCAAACAACTTCACGGATTCTTCGAAGAAACCTAACAACCAGAAAGCGTTGGTGAGAATCAAGAACGTAGTCGAGGCAACTACCAAGATGAGTCTCAAGCCAGGACTACGGATAAGGTACCACAGCACGATGGTGAGGGAACCCGCCATCGTGGAAACGAGTAGGGATTGGGTGAGGGCTAGGCCGTAATACAGTAACGTGATGAGTGTGGACGCGGAGAAAGCGAACGCTACGTAACTAAGGATAAGTAAGTTAAGGAATGTTTCAACGTTGAGTAATCGAGTCAAGGTGAGTTCAGGCATCTCGAGACCGGTGAATCCGTAGCTAATCAACTCCTCGAAAGCCCTTAGGGAATATCCCGATATGAGAGAGACGCAGCAAACGAGTAGGTAGTGGAGTGGGGGCACCTCGATGATCGGGTGGAACAATACTGTGTAGATCAAAGCAGGCGTTAAGAAGGGGATGAAGATAAGGTGTGGTCTCCTTAAGTAAATCAAGGATCTCACTATCAAGACTAGGGGGTAGTAGGCTATTAGGTGTGCTGTGTAAGGCCCTGCAACCAAAATCTGGAAAGGTAGTGAGAGAAATAAGATTATAGAAGCTGACAACACGTGCCCTGCCAGAATCATGTACGTGTACGTGACTAACCCGGCTACGGAGACGAGCGTGTAGTTACTTAAGTATAGGGACGCGATTAATGAGATCAGGAAGACGGTAGCGATTAACGCTTCAGGAACCCTGCCCCCACTTAAGTACATGCTCCTCGACCCGCTTAGCGACAGACACCATCACCTCATCCTCGCTTAAGTTACCGAACCTGACTAACTCGTAATACTTCGTTAAATCGTTAAACAACTTAGTGAGTTCCTCCCCTGCGAGCACCTTAATCTTAGGCAGTAATTTGACGGCGATTTCCCTATGCGTTTCATGCTTACCTAAAGAAACTTCGAAGAACCTACATAAACTCTCCACGACTGACCAGAACGCCCTCACCACGTAGGAAGTAACGGCCTCAGTTGGCGGTGCTTGTTTAACGTGAGGCACCCTACTCACTAAGTCGCGTCTGCTGACTGAGGAGAACTTCAGGAGGAGTATTATGCTAGCCGCTGAAGACGCGAAAATAACGAGTAGTAATGGCGCGTAAGACCCTAGCATAACCCCTCTTGCGGGGGGTGGGCTCACTCCTTGACTAGGTTCGGGAAAACCGGAGCTACTTAAGAATGCTGGTTTTGAGGAAATCAAGTACATGAGAGAGCTTAACTCGCTTGAGAACCTGTAAGTGATTTCCGAATCCTTCTCGCTGCTGACCGCCGTGAAAACCCGAACTACTAGGGATGAGGTTCTAGGTTCCGGGCTGGTGATTGACATATTATACCTCCTCTCCCTCACGTACTTATTAATCTCTTCTACAAGAACCTCCTCATCAACTTCCTCAAGCCTGTTAAGATCGTTCAATAACCTGTTAAGGTCTTCCGGCGGGAGTCTCTTAATAATCTCAATTAACGGGCCGCTGACATTGGCTCTCAAGAGCGTCTCAAGAACCTCGCTAATAATCGTTGAGTTGCCTAGAACGTTGCCGGACCCGCCGAGCAACTTACTTAACGACGCGTATTTAGCGTAGGAGGAGGCTATTAAGTACATGCATGAACCGATCAGCATGGAGGTAGTGTAGGAGACGTTGACCCCGAAATCAGCGGCTTTCTTGAAATCCCCTGCCTCAACGTAGTCTAAGAACTTAAGGATCTGAAGCCTTAACTCGTTCCTCAAGTCCTCACTCACTACCCTGACTTTAGGTTCCCTCATCAAGTAAATCATGAAGTACGATAACTCGTTGTGATCTCCGTAACTCACGAAACCTGAGAGAATAACTAGTAACACGTTAGATAGTGTGGAATAGTCTGTCATGTTTAAAGATCTTGTCGCGTGATAAAGTAGCCAACCCAAGTCATCGTTATTCACGGTCAAATCATCAGATTTATTAAGTATTTTGAGAGCCATGACGTGCTTACCGCCGACGAAGAAGGCAACCGGGTTATCACTAGCTAAGTACTCATAAACGCGAGTAACCACCAACTTCATTAAGGTTTGGTTGTTTGTTGAGATAGCCTCCTCCAGCAAAGCCTTCAAATCTTCTCTACCGACCCTGCTCAGCCACTCACTCAGAACTTTCGGAGCTTCTAATAACTCCTGCGACTTGCTCTGGAGGTCTGGTGAGTGTCTAGCCTCAGCGACCGGGCTGGGAACACTAAGCAATACTAAGAATAGGATTAACGTAGGAGTCAGCGCTTTGAGAAAGCAGGATATTACAGCGAATCCCATCGCCCCAAAGAAGTTAGTCTTCGGAGAAAATAAGTTTCAGCATGATCAAACGGGTAAGCTGTTTTGGAAATAACGGTAATGTTCGTTGGATTGGTTTAGTAGATATTAGGTTATTGGAAGAAATAGTGGTGGAGATAGAGTTGAGGTATGTTGAGGCGATAGTTAGTAGGGTGGTTGAGGCTTCTAGGGAGGTGTTGGTTGAGAGAGAGTGGGATGTGAAGTTGTTGGTTTTGTCGGTGATTGCCGGGGGCCATGTCTTGATTGAGGGAATACCCGGCATAGCCAAGACTCTAACAGCTAAGACCGTCGCTAAGTTGCTTAATCTGAGGTTTAGTAGGATTCAGTTAACGCCTGACTTACTGCCGGCAGACATAGTGGGTACTAAGGTCTTTAATCAGAAGACAGGGGATTTCGAGGTTGTGGTAGGTCCTGTGAACGCTAATCTAGTCTTAGCTGACGAGATAAACAGAGCGTCTCCGAGAACTCAGTCAGCGTTGCTTGAGGCTATGCAGGAGAGGCAGGTAACTATTGAAGGTGTGACGATTAAGTTGCCGGAACCTTTCACGGTCATCGCTACCATGAATCCCGTGGAGCTGGAGGGGGTCTTCCCCTTGCCTGAAGCACAGTTAGACAGGTTCTTCCTGAAGATAAGTATGAGGACTCTGAGTAGGGAGGGCTTGATAGAGTTGTTGAGGAGGGGTACGCTGAAGATAGAGGAAGCCTTCGCTGAGTTAAAGCCGGTCGCTAACGCTGACGAGATACTTGAGGGGAGGAGGGAGATAAGTAACGTGTACGTCGATGACTCGGTAACGGATTACATGCTGAGGATATATGAGTCAATAAATAAGCACAGGTATGTTAGGTTAGGTGTCACGCCTAGAGGACTCATAATGCTTCACACTCTAGCTAAGTGCTTAGCGCTTTCTGAAGGGAGGAATTACGTGATACCTGACGACGTGAAATCCGCGGCGGTACCTGCCTTAAGCCACAGGGTCTTGCTTAAGCCGGAGGTCTTAGCTGAGGGTTTTTCATCGAGAGATGTCATAGAAGAGGTTTTGAGAATCGTGGAGGTGCCGAGACCATAAGAGTGACGAGGACCTCGGTAACGTACGTTAGTTATGGCGGGCTCTACCTACTAACACTTACTTCAGTACTCCTTTCATCAGTGCTGGTGGTTTTCGAGCTACATCACTACTTAGTGATTAGTGTCGCGGGCTTTCTGCTGGCAGGTTATGTCGCTGGAGCACTACACTCACTTAAAAAGCTGGGTAACGTCCTCGCGGATTACCCGACAGACTTGAGGGTTATCGAGGGCGAGACACCTGTTCTGAGCTTAGTTGTTAGAGCGCCTCATCTAGAGTTGCTTAAGGTGGTTAAGGCGGATCTCGCTTGTGATGCTGGCTTGAAACTCTCTGATTACTCGGTAAGGAAGAACGGTCAGGTACTGGAAATCAGGATGGGTCTTAACGCTAGGGTGGGGACGCACAGGATAAACACGTTGTTTCTTCGATTCGTTGTTCTCGGAGGGCTTGCGGAGGGGTTGATGAGCCTTGAGATCTTCACCGAGGTTCAGGTGCTGCCCGGGTTCAGTATTGGTGTTGTCCCGTACACGATACCGGGCTTCAGACACTTAGGTGTTGGCCCTTCTAGGGTTAGGGGGCCTGGCACGAACATATTCGAGGTGAGGGAGTACATGCCGGGAGACGAGTTCAAGAAGATAGATTGGAAAGCGACGGCAAGGCTTTCAAGACTAGCTGTTAAGGAGTTTGAGAAGGAGATGCATAGGGATGTCGTGATATCGCTCGTGCTTAGCGATAAGTTTTTCTATCCGGGGAGTAAGGCGCTTGAGAACCTGTTACGGGAGGTATGTAAGCTAGCTTTAGGGCTTCTTTCTAACGGTCTTCACGTCAGGTTACTCGTGGTTACGGAGAGGGGGTTCCTACTAAGCAATAAGGTAACGTCAATCAGTAAGATAGGTGAGTTGCTGGGGGTTCTCTCCAGAATTGAATGGCCCGACAGACCCTTAATGACCTACTCAGCGTTGAGGGTTGCTTCATGGCTACTGCTCCCAGTAGTGGTGAGTACTTGTTCCGTGCCGTGCGCGGTAGTCAACATAATGTGTCTCGAGGACGTGAGCGACGTGGAAGCGGCTTACCGCATATTTAAGAAGCTTAAGACACTAGCTCACGACGTGGTGTTCGTGGTCACCGCCCCAGCACTCATAGACTTAAGGCAAGAGGAGGTAACCCTGGAAGACTTGAGTAGCGCGTATCAAGAAGTGGAAAACCTGGTTAAGCTGTCTAGGAAGCTACCTAACAGCGTCGTAGCACCGGACATAAGTAGCGTTGCTCTTAACAAGGTCTTAAGCATGCGTGCAACCGCTTAAGACTTTAATTTTCACTATCTCTTAATTGTTGAGTGTTGTGGATGAGTGAGGAGGCTGTTAAGGTCACTAAGCTAGCTAAGAAGTACTTGACTAAGAAGAGGAAGGGGTTGCTGAAGAGTGAGAAGCTAGTTGTTGAAGCGCTGAGAGGGGTTAGCTTCACAGTCAATTACGGCGAGGTCGTGGGGCTTCTAGGACCTAACGGCGCCGGCAAGACAACCACGATTAAAATTCTCTCAACCCTGCTCTTACCAGACTCTGGGGAGGCTAGGGTAGGGGGTTTTGATGTGGTTAAGGAAGCAAGTAAAGTCAGGAAGTTGATCGGCGTTATGCTGAGCGTGGAGAAAGGCTTCTACGGCAAGTTAACTGGTAGGGAGAACCTTATTTACTTCGGCTCGCTTTACGGGTTGAGCGGGGCTGATTTAAGGAAGAGGGTTGATGAGGTAATGGAGCTTGTTGGGTTGAGTGAGTTAGAGGCTGAAGATAAGCTTTACGAGGAATACTCGACCGGTATGAAGGCTAGGCTCTCACTAGCTAGAGCTCTCTTGAAAAACCCGCCGATACTCTTGCTTGATGAGCCGACGCTAGGTCTTGACCCGATGAGTGCTAGGAAAGTGAGGGACTTAGTTAAGTCTCTGGCGTTGAGGGAGGGTAAAGCAGTGATATACACCACGCACAACATGTTCGAGGCCGAGCTAGTTTGTGACAGGATCTTATTAATTGATAAGGGGTCTATAGTCGCTTCGGGAACCCCGGAAGAACTGAAGAATAAGATAAGTGACATAAAGACGGTGATACTTCAGGTTAGGAGGGGGTCCGGGAACCTGAACGCGTTCTTGAGTAAGCTGGCTGAGGTAGCTGTAGGTGGCGTGGCGATGGAGGAACTCGGCGTGGACTACTTAGAAATAAAGTTTAACGTGAGATCCGTGGAAGAATCCCTCAATAAGGTGATGAGGTTGCTGACTGAGGGAGGGTTAACGACGAATTCGTTTAAGGTAGTTGAGCCCACGCTTGAGGACGTATTCATATACTTCACCGGAGGTAAGGCGTAGTGAACGTGCTACCGTTGATTAAGTCCGAGATGTTGTTGGTTTACGGGGAATTGCTGAGGAGGAGACAGGCTTTATTCACTTATGTTGCCTATCCTTACATAATGACTTTCTTCATAATATTCGTCGGCTCCTCCGTAGGGTCGCTGGAGAATTTCGAGGTTAGGGTTGGTGTGAACCCCTTCCTCTTCTTCATAGCCGCATCGTTCAACTTCCTAGCCATACTCGGCATAGTAGATGATGTTTTATGGAGCCCTATATACGATGATAACATAGGTACGTTGCCTTACGTGCTCTCAAGCACTACGCCGTGGTTCTTGAGGCTCCTCATAATACCTATACCGCGTTTAGTCTTAACTATAATACTAGGCTTCACCAGCTTAGTCCCGCTCTTCACGTATTTCGAGGGTGTTGAGGGGTTCCTTACCTCGCTCTTGCTGATGGGTTTAGCTTGCCTTGCAGGCTTGCTCTTATCGACGTTCGCTATCTTCTTGGCGTGCAGTGTGTCGATGGTGATGGGTGAGTCTTGGAGATTGCTAAACATAGTTAGGCCTCTCATGATGATATTGCTGGGTATTTACTACCCTAGAGTTTTAATGCATTTCACGATCCGCGTGATATCTTACCTCCTGCCGTCATCGCATATTGTTGACTTAACGCTTTACACGTTGGTAGGTGGGGGAACGCCTGAAGTCTTGACGGTCCTCACGATGCTCGGCTTAGGTATCGCTTTAGCGATAGCTTACGGGCCTCTCTCATACGGTAGCACCAAGTCTCTGGAGATGAAGAAGTTGAGGGAGGGGGTTAAGACGTGAGCTCGTTTAGTAGAGCGCGTTTATTCATGAACTCAGCTAGAACTGTGTTCGTGAGTTATGTTAAGGCTGAGCTCCTGAGGAGTAAGGGGTTTTTCTTAGGCTTAATATCGATGTCTGCTTGGCTAGCCATCCTCATGCTCCCGATGACTCTCTTCAGGGACCCGAGAACACCTGCCGACACCATCTCCACCTACATGTTCATCGGTATAGCTATTTTCCAAGCATACTCAGTGAGTACCTGGGATTGGGGTTGGGAGTTGAGGGACTCCCTCTTCAGAGGTGTTTTAGAGAACGTGATAGTTAGCGGGTCGAGCATCTTCGTCATGTACGTCGGAATAATACCGATAACTATTAGCTGGTTAATGCTTTCGCTAGGCATAACCTACTTAATGCTCTCAGTCCTAGTAGCTCCGCCATCGCTTCAGGTCGCTGACCCAGCCCTATTCTCCTTAGGTCTAATATCCTTAGCGGTGGTTCTCTTCGCTTACGCGATGATCCTAGGGTCGACCCTCATATCTTCCGGGACTTCCGGCGCTGTGGTAGAGTTTATTTCGTGGATACTCCCTATAGCTACGGGCGGCATAACCCCCCTAGCCAACCTACCGCCCTCGATGAGATTCATAGCGTTATTAACCCCTTTCAGTTACCCGGCGGAACTCCTCAGACACTCACTAGGTCTCGCAAGCCTCGTATTACCTGAGGAAGTCATGTTGGTAGCCTCCGTGCTATACCCAACTGCTTTCCTAGCTTTCGGCTACTTCTATTTCAAGATTCAGCTACGTAAGCTACTTAAGGAAGGAGTTAAGACTGTCTCGCTTTGGTAAACACTCCCTAACCCATCACGTATTAAGGTAACGAAGGCTTTCTGAGACTTACCCGGTTCCAGAGCGTGAAATATAAAAGCTTCTTAATAAATATTTTTCAGCATGTCTAAATATGAGGTGCTTCAGTGAATGAATCTAGGGTTGCACTTAGAGAGTTTATTGCCTGCGAACACCGTGGTGGAGGCTGGGATTGCTACCGTGCTCTTCATCTATGTCCTGGGAGTGGTTTACGGGACTAGGTACACGTACGATTTAATGGTTAAGAAGGGGCTTACACACAACGTAGCCGTATATTTCAACAGGAAGTTGATACACGTGCTAGCGGGGGGTGTGGTAGCTCTTATAGTGCCCTTCGTGTTCACGTCACCCACAATACCTTTTATTTTAGCGCTAGTGTTGGCTCTCATAACCTGGATACCGCATAAGAGAGGGAAACTCCTGACTTGGTTTCAGGTACCGGATAATGCTTACGAAGTAAACTTCTGCATAGCTTGGGGAACCATATTACTAGCTTCATGGCTTATTTTCAACACACCCATATACGGTCTAATACCCGTGCTCTTCATGTCTTTCGGTGACGCCGCCACGGGAGTGGTCAGGAACCTAATATACAGGAGGAGAACAAAGTCTTGGTGGGGTAACTTCGCGATGTTCTTGGCGTGTCTTCCTATAGCGTACTACTTCGTAGGGCTTTGGGGGATTCCTGTAGCCGCGCTGTCTTCATACATAGAACACTACGAGTTCAACCCGATAGACGATAACCTGTTAATTAGCGCTACCTCCTTCTTATCACTCCTTCTACTCTCATACGCGGGATTGATAAACATCTAAGCTAGAGATTTTTAGGTTTTAAATCCAGCCACGAAAACAGTGTTCGGTTCTTGAGCGCGCTACTCCAGGCACTTAACGTCTAGGATCTCGCTCAATCCTTTAAGGATTGCCAGAGCCTCAACAGCCACCTCATCTCCTCCCCCAACCCTTTCTCCCAGGCTACCCCCATACTTTTTCATCAATAAGCATACCGTAGCTCTAGTCTTCCAGAGGTTTCTGAGGGCTGAAGAGCTCATGAAGTCTTTCAACACAGAAACGCTTTTCTCAGCGTTCCTTAAGACACTCAAGTTATTCAAGTCTTTAACAAGCGAACGTAGTTGATTGGAGATCCCGGTATCTAACTCGCTCACCAAGTTAGGTATCTCAACACCGAACTCTTTAATCATCGTGAGGACGTCGCTTAAGCTGGAGGGGTCTAGTAACTGCTTATTAAGTAACTCACGTAGCTCGTAAGTCACGTACAACTTAATAAACTCCTTGAAGTAATCGAGAAACGGCGCCCTAGAGAGGACGGCGCTCCTCGCTATCGAGTAATTGGTTGTTAGTATTTCCTTAACCCTCCAATGAACCCTATCGAGTAGGTTGCTGAAGTAATTACTTATGATGACGTCCTGGAAATCCCTACGTAACTCACTAAAATTCTTGACCCTACTAAAGCGTTGCAACATGAACTTCTCGAGCCCTGCGAGATCGTTGCTGCTAACGTAATCTCTTAAAGCGTTATGCATAGCCCTCAAATCAAGTCCCTCAGGAGTTGTTGAAGCCCCGATCAAGACACGGCCGTTTATTGAGTGGGAATAATGAACGCATTCACTACTCTCCAAGGTCGCTAGGAACGTGATCCGAGCCTTACCGAAGGAATACTTAAGACTTCCTAAGACGTGGGACTCACTACCTAGGTCTTCAATCAAGTAACCGAAGACTCTTCTAACGCGTTCTGAGGAACCGTTATTCAGGTTCAGCATAGAGTGTAGTATGCATACGTCGTGAAAGTCCACGACGGCTTTCTTAACGTAACGCTCGTATATGTCCGCACCGTTCCCTAAGTCCCGTATATTGCTTCTAGCACCCTCAAGAAACTTCAAGTACTTAGTTTCTAAATCCACGCCGGCTAACTCCTTAGCTAGTTGCATGGATCTAGCAGCGTGTTTCATGACTTGAATAGACTCAATATTAGATATGTCGTCGAAGAACCAACCGTCGCTGGAGAGGGCTAGGTAAGCATGCCTCATCATCTCCAGGAGCTTAAGCGCTCTTACCATGACGTCCTTGGTGACGGGGGCTTTGATTAACTTGCTTAAGTAATTAATTACTGATTCTTCGGACCCGCCCATAAACGACGCGTAGTTAAGTAAGGCGTTAAGAGGGTCTGCGAAGACCTCACGAGATTCCTTGAAGAAGATTCCCTTGACTTCGTTGAGTAACCAATCCATAGAATTCCTGAGAGGCTTTCTCCACTCCTGACTCCAAGCCCTGTTGACGTCTATCCTGCACCCACAGTTACTCCTCCACCTCTCGATTCCGTGCACGCAACTCCAGGAAGTATTCTCGAATATCTTGACTTCCCGCCTGGGCGGGTTAAGCTCCAGAAACTCGCCGAAGTTAGTGATTCTAGCTAGTTTCTTAGCGTTAAGATCTCTTAACGCGTAAGCGAGCGCTAAGTGACCGTACTTCTTGTGGTGCCCGTACGTCTCCCCGTCAGTAGCTATAGTGACTAGCTCTACGTCGCCTGAGTTGCTGAAAGCCTTAAGAATGTTCTTGGCGAAAGTATCCCCATTACTCAGTAAATCACCGAACGCGACGCCGTGCGAGAGTCTTGCGTCGTAAAAGAATAAAACGATGCTTCTCCCGGAAGAGGTTTTGTAGATGTATGGTTGTCTAGTGTCTACCCTGCCACCACTCACATCTACCCACACACCGTCAGGCCCCCTCACCTCACGTGCTTGATGCGGTGCTAATACAGTGAATTTAATGCCTAGCTCCGCTAGCACGTCTAGAGTTTCATCATCTACGGCGGTCTCAGGGAGCCACATACCCTCAGGGTACCTACCGAAAGCCTCTTTAAAGACCTCTATCCCCCAGTAAGTAGCTACGTACTTATCCTCCCTACTAGCGAGAGGCATTATCATGTGGTTGTAGACTTGCGCGATGGCGGACCCATGGCCTGAGAACCTGCTCCTGCTGATGTGATCAGCTTCCACAACCGCTTCGTAGACGTCAGGTGCTTTCTCCTGAAGCCACTTAAGCAATGTAGGCCCTACGTTAAAGCTAATCCAGGAGTAGTTATTGATCACGTCGATTACTCGGCCTTCACTATCGATTATGGGAATTAAGGCGTTAGGCCTATAACACTCCTCGGTGATTCTCTCGTTCCAGTCGTGGTAGGGGTAGGCACTCTCTTCTTGAGGAATCTCGAAAAGCCACGGATCCTCTCTTGACGGTTGATAGAAATGCGCGTGAATCACCACATACTTACTCAAGCTCGACATCTCAAGCACCAGATAAACCACGCGGAATTCTTTTTAATTCTTAACACCTAAGCAGCATTAAGACCGGAATCGCGCTGACGGCTTCTCGCCTTGAATGGCGGGGGTTCTGCGCTCTCTAGGGCCGTGCATCATTGATTATGGCCCCTCAAGAGCGCGGCATCGTTTTTCAGGCCCCCGCCGCCAGCTCCGGGGAGGCGCGGGCTCATCGCCTGCTAGACTCGCCCACACCCAACACTAAGAACGATTGTTCCTCAACCTCTATACTTGAGGAATAGGACGGCTAACGGAGGGAGTGTTAATACTATCGAGTGGGGTTTTCCATGGTAGGGGACTTTCTCAGTCTTCACGCCGGGCGCGTTACCGACTCCTGAACCGCCGTAAACTCTTGAATCGCTATTCAGTATCTCTTCCCAAAAACCTTCCTCCGGCACGCCAACCCTGTACACGCTTCTCACTACCGGGGTGAAGTTAAGTATTACTAGTATCACGTCACCTCCAGAGCTCTTCCTGAGGAATGATATAACGCTCTGGTCCCTGTCCCTGAAGTCAACCCATTCGAAACCCTCGGGTTTGAAATCGAGTTCGTGTAACGCGGGTTCTCTTCTATACGTGTTGTTGAGGTCTCTCACCCATGCCTGAAGTCCTGCGTGCTCAGGGTATTTGAGGATGTGCCAGTCGATACTCCTCTCGTGGCTCCACTCATCCCATTGAGCGATCTCGTTACCCATGAACAGCAACTTCTTGCCTGGATGTGCGTACATGTAGCCGTAAAGAAGTCTTAGATTCGCGAATTTTTGCCAGTCATCGCCCGGCATCTTATTTATCAAGGACTTCTTACCGTGCACTACCTCGTCGTGAGATAAGGAATTAACGAAATTCTCGTAAAACACGTACCAGACATTAAACGTCAGTATGTCGTGATGGTACTTGCGGTATATCGGGTCCTTAGACATGTAGTAGAGTGTGTCGTGCATCCACCCCATATTCCACTTCATGTCAAACCCTAACCCGCCCTCGCTGACAGGTCTCGATACTTTAGGCCACGCACTAGATTCCTCAGCTATGGTCAGAACCCCTGGGTAGTACTTATGGACTGCCTCGTTGAATTCTTTAATGAACTCTATAGCTTCTAGATTCTCCCTACCGCCGTACACGTTAGGCACCCACTCACCCGGTTTTCTAGAGTAGTCTAAGTAGAGCATCGAAGCAACGGCGTCAACTCGTAACCCGTCGACATGGTATTTCTCGATCCAGAAGAGAGCGTTGCTTATTAGGAAAGACTTAACCTCACCCTTACCGTAGTCGAATACGTAGCTACCCCAGTCAGGATGCACCCTCTTCCTCCAATCCTCATACTCGTATAAGTGCGTGCCGTCGTAGAACGCCAGCCCGTGCTCGTCGGTAGCGAAATGTGAGGGTACCCAATCAACTATCACCCCTATACCGCACTCATGAAGTCTCTCAACTAAGTACATGAAGTCCTGAGGTTTCCCGTACCTGCTAGTAGGGGCGTAATACCCTACTACTTGATACCCCCAAGAACCGTAGAACGGGTGCTCCATCACCGGCAAGAACTCGACGTGCGTGAAGCCCATGTAACTCACGTAATCACACAACTTCGCAGCGAGCTCGCGGTAGGTCAAGAACCTATTACCTTCTTCTGGAACCCTCATCCACGAACCTAAGTGAACCTCGTATATGGATATGGGGGCTTCGTAAGAATTCCTCAACGCCCTAACACGTAGCCACTCATCATCCCCCCACTCATAACTTAAGTCCCAGACGATGGACGCAGTCTTGGGGGGTGCTTCCCACAAGAACGCGTAGGGGTCTCCCTTAAAAGCTCTGTAATCCCCGAATCTGGAGACTACGTAATACTTATACCTATCACCTACTCTAACACCCCCCACGAAACCCTCCCAAATACCGGAACCGTCTTTACGCGGGATTAGCTTATGTGTTCCCGGCCTCCAATCATTGAAGTCCCCGACCACGTGTACTTCAGCCGCGTTAGGAGCCCACACAGCGAAGTAAACGCCTGAAACCCCGTCAACAACTAGCGGGTGAGCACCCAACTTCTCGTAAATCCGGTAGTGTTTTCCTTCTCTAAACAAGTACACGTCGTAATCAGTAATTAAACTATACTCAACCACACCATCACTCATAGGTCTTTACACTCTAGGCGAGTCTGTGTTTATGCGTGTTAATGATGTTAGAAATCCTCACTCGGTTAATCCAATCAATTCCTCGAGGGTTTTAACGACCTCGCTTAACTCCTCAGTACTTAATCTCTTAGCTAACTCCTCATCCCCTAAGACGTTCTTAACCCACTCAGAAACATACCCTCTCCTCAGATGCTCTTTCAACACCCCCTCAGGCACTAAACCATACTTGATAACTACGTATAATTGTTTTAAGCTCTTGATCTTGAGGGGGACAGGGACCCCTGTGTTAGGATCGGTTAACACGTAAGCTTTCTCCTCACTGACCTCGGCTAAAACACTCTTAAGTGATTCCTTAACTCTCTTACCCTTATCAGTTAACGCGTAGACACATCTGGAAACCTCGATCACTAACCCCTCCTCAAGCAACTCCCTCACATACTTCCTCAAAGTACTCTTGCTAAGACCGACCAACTCACTCAATTCGTCGAAACTGACCTCTCCCTCAATCTTCGCGAGAATCCTGAGTAGAGACTCTCTCACCAACTCACATCACTTCTTAATATTATTTACTGAAGACAAAGTTAAAAAACGTAACACGCAACATTGACATGAAACCATTGTACAGAAAACCGGTCACTAACTCTTAAAGGGTTGATTCACCTTAACGGCTTAATACGAGAATTTACTCTCCAGGTATTTCACGAAATATTCTGGGTTGTAAGATTCGTTGAATGATCTGAGAAGTAGTTCCTTCGGTGTGTAGACCGATCCCCATCTATGTATCTTCTCTCTTAAGTAATCCTTGATTTTCTGGAAATCCTTATTGATTACGTGTTCGTAGAGCCCGTTTAAGTCTCTCTCCATGTAGTGAGCTATTTGAGAAGCAAGTAGCGTTCCTAGCGTGTATGTCGGGAAGTAGCCTATAGAACCCATGCTCCAGTGGATGTCTTGCAACACCCCCTCTGAGTAGTTCTTGGGTTTAACGCCCACTAACCTCTCCATCTCGTAATTCCATAGCTCGGGTAGGTCAGCGACCCTCACCTCCCCGGAAATCATCAGCTTCTCTAGCTTGAACCTGAGTATTATGTGGAGGTTGTATGTCACCTCATCCGCGTCCACGCGGATCAGCGAAGGCTTCACGGTATTGAAGTAAATGTATATGTCTTCAGGATCTCTGTTCCTGGCCGGGCTCACGTGCCTGATCAAGTCTATGAACGCGTGGACAAACGCTCTGGACCTGCCGATCACGTTCTCCCAGAATCTGCTCTGAGATTCGTGAATACCTAGCGAGACCCCGCTACCTACGGGGGTGTACCTGAGTTCCTCGTCTATCTGTAGCTCGTAAAGCGCGTGACCGAATTCGTGTATCACGCTGAACAAGGTTCTCTTGAAGTCGTAACCCTCATACCTCGTGGTTATCCTGACGTCCCTCACACCCATGTTTATCGTGAACGGGTGTGCGGATACGTCGAGCCTCGCCCTCCTACCTAGAGGGAACCCGAAAGCCTCAAGTACTGCTAGGTTAAGCTTCTCAGCTTCTTCCCTCAAGTACTTCTCCTTCTCTAAGGGGTGATCCACCGAGTATTTACCATCACTTAACACCTTATCCAACACTCTCCTTATGTTAGGCTCTAAGTAACTGAACATCGTGTCCACGTCTCTGGTAGTCATCCCCTCCTCGTAGAGATCTACCAACGCGTCGTACGGGTGCTCCTTAAAACCCAGGTAGTTCGCTTTCTCTTTAGTTAAGTCAACTATTTTCTCTAAGTATGGCTTGAAAATCCCGAAGTCGTTCTTTTCTCTGGCCGTCTTCCACGCCATCCTACCCTCCTGAGTCACTCTAGCTAACTCCTCAACGAGTCTCGGGGGTAGAGCCTTAGCGATCCTGACCTCTCTCTCAAGAACCCTTACTACGCCCTTCTCGTAATCATTCAATGATTCCTGCTTAGAAGCTCTCTCAAGTGCTTCGAGGAATTCTTTGCGGAGCAGTAGTTCCTGGACCATGAGACTTAATTCCGCGTGAGCAACGCTCCTCTCCTCAATACCCTCAGGAGGCATGTAAGTCTCTAAATCCCAGCCCATTACAGACATCGCGTGCGATAAAGCCCAGACCCTCCTGTAAAGCTTTAAGAGATCTTTAACTGCTTCATTCACGAAATACATTAAACCACCTAATTAAATGATGACGTAGCGTTAATATAAGCACGCAACCCGCTCCCGAGGCCTGGTTAGGCGGGACCTGCTTTAATTTGGTGGTGAACAGCTTTTAAATCCTTCCTTGCTCTCATATCGGTGTTGAGGTTGCTGAGCTTTGGGTACGCACTGATTACGGCTCTCTTATGGTCTCTTAACCCGGCCTTCATAAGCAGGTACAGGAACTCCCTTCAACCCATCCTATTCACAGGGCTTAGAGCTCTGCTAGCATTACTTCCGGCAGTTGTGTTCTGCTCGCTCGTAGGCTTCAACGCTGAGGTAACTTCCTACAGCTCAGCGTTGTTCGTGGTATCCGCTCTAATAGGGCCGGGCGTGGGCGACGCCGCTTACACCAAAGCTATTCAAATCCTCGGCGGCGGGAGAGCTGTGGTGGTAGCTTACACCTACATATTCGTCGCTCAAGCTCTTTCCGTGATAGCGGGTGAAGCTCTGAAACCGGGCACTGTGGTCGGCGCGGTTCTGGCTTTCCTAGGACTCTTTATATCGACCCCCAGAAACTCCGGTGGGTCGAGGGCTTCTTTAAGAGGTTTTGGTTACGCGGCAACCGCCTCAGTGTGTTGGGGGACGGGAACCGTGTTGAGTACCATGTCTCTCCACTACTCAGACCCTGTCTCGCTCTTGGTGATTAGGTTAGGGGTCTTAGTATCTGTCTTCATACCTGCGGGGCTGTTAAGCGTTTACGTGAGGAGGGATTACGACATACGCAACAATATAAGGGGATTAGTCGTGTGCTCGGGTCTGACAGGGTTTATCGGATGGTTTGGCGGGATGTACTTCTTCCTAATGTCTCTAGATATTGTTGGCACTGCCTCAACAGTTCTCGCGACCGCGCTGACTCCCATACTCTCCATGATCACCACAAGTAGTGTTGCGGGGGAATCCCACAATTATAGGCTGGTCTTAGGCGCTGGGTTAACGTCTCTGGGCATAGGGACTGCAGCACTTCTTAGTTGAGCAGGCGGTTTAAGACTTTATGACAGGCTTTAACCAATTGCCCTTCACTATCCATAGGAGAGCTAGTAATCCGGTCACCACGTTACTCACGGACATGCCGATCCAAAGCCCTCTCACGCCCATCCCGAGCGGTCCCGGGCCGAACAAGTAAGCCAGCACGTTTCTTAAGACCCATAACCTGAAGAGACTCAAGAACATGACTACCTTAGTGTGTCCGGACCCGCTCGCGACGGAGAAAGCGACTCGTAATATCACGAAGAATATTATTGATGGACCCATGTACAGAAGGAAGTCCGCC
>JAJHQR010000047.1 GCA_020833255.1 Desulfurococcaceae archaeon
CCATAACCTGAAGAGACTCAAGAACATGACTACCTTAGTGTGTCCGGACCCGCTCGCGACGGAGAAAGCGACTCGTAATATCACGAAGAATATTATTGATGGACCCATGTACAGAAGGAAGTCCGCCGCGTATTGAATGACTTCAGGGTCTGAGGGGGCGAACACGGAGACTATCTCGTACCTGAAGGTAACGTAGGCGGAGACCCCTAATCCAGTTATTAGGGCTGAGTATAGCACTGCTTTAAGAGCTGTCGCCTTAGCTCTCTCACGCATCTCGGCTCCCAGGCTTTGGCCTATTATTGTGGCGGTAGCTCCGAGTAGACTAGCGACGAATATGTCGAGGAGTCCCAGAGGTCTATCACCTATTCCCCAAGAAGCTAATGCTACACTGCCCAACATGCTTATTATTGCTGTTAGAAGGGTGAAGCCTCCTGCCTCGCCAACAGAAGATATAGATAAGGGAAGCCCTATCTTGACTAGCTTACTCATTAACTGCGGTTTCGGTCTTAGGTGGTGTGCTCGTAGTTTCTCACCTCTAATACCTTTAGTTAACACACGTATTGCTATGAGTGAAGCTACTAAATCACTCAGTAGCGTGGCTATAGCCGCTCCCGCAACCTTCATAGGAGGGATTAAGCCGAAACCAAAGATTAAGACAGGGTCTAAAACGACGTTCAGTAATACACCCGCAACCCTTATCTTCATTGGGGTCATCGTGTCTCCTGCAGCACTGAAGATCGATATTGTGGCGTCCATCAAACCAAAAACAGCGAAACCTAACGAGAAGTACCTCCCGTAGGTTATGGCGTCGGGGATTACTTCATCAGGCACCCCTACGAGAGCCATCATCGAAGGAAGTAAGAAGTAGGTAAGTAGCCCGAAAGGTATACCTAGGAGTAAAACCATCAATAATAGCTGTCCGGCAGCACTCATGGCCGACTCATAATCCTTAGCACCCCAGTACTGAGAGACTAGAGATATCCCGGCTTGAAAAACTCCTACCAGGCCCGCAATCACTAAGAACACGACAGGCCATGTAGCGTTAACGGCTGCTAGAGCTTCCCTACCCAGCCTCCCTAACCAGAACATGTCTGTTATATTGTAAACTACTTGAAGTGCTTGCATCACACCTATAGGGAGACCTAACTTCAGCATAACCTTAACTATGGGTTCTCTCAGCACCCAGTCCTTATCATCCAATCACGGCACCTACTAATCGATCTAGCAACGACCACTAAAATAAGTCATGAAATCGCTTGAGTGGTTAACGAGTGGTCAAAGAATCACTGAGTCTAAAGTCAGGTTAGGGGGGACTTAGTTAACTCATCTACCACGAAAACCTCATCAAAAAGAGAATTACTAATCAATACATCACGTATATTCCTAGCAATAGTAGTCCATAAAGTATGGTTTATGAACTTGCAGAAGGGGCAGCCGGGATCACTGCTTGAGAAGTTTAAGTAAACGATTATCCTCCTCCCGTCCTTAGATATCCTGAATCTGCTCACAACACCTGAGGAAATTACGTCGATGTCAAACCCGGGAACAGTGACCTCCCTCAACAAATCTTCAACTAACCTCAGCTTCTCTAGTAGGATGTCCTCACCCAATCACCACACCCAACTATAAATAAGTAACTAAGCTAATAAAACTGCTAGCGAATCACTTTAGAATAATTATGAGATTGCTTAGATTAACTAACAAGCACCTCAAGAAATCTATTTTCAAGAATGCTGAACGTTTTTAGGCATTGTTTAAAGATTATGTAGGTGATGCATAAGCATGGGATCAAGTCTATCTAAAGAAGAAGTCTTCTCACTACTTAAGAAGCTCTCCGAGGGTATAGGACCCTCAGGTAATGAGGGGATTATTAGGGAGTTAGTCATAGATGAGGTTAGGAAGGTAGCTGACGAGCTAAGAATCGATACATTAGGCAACGTAATAGCTGTTAAGAAAGGGTCTAGGGGTAGTGGTAAGCTAATGCTTGCCGCACACATGGATGAGATAGGGTTGTTCGTATCACACATAGATGATAGGGGATTCTTAAGGATATTACCCATAGGAGGTATTCCGGAGAGATCACTAGTTTACCAGAGGGTCGTTATCAAGACTAGAGATGGGAGGGTCTATAGAGGCGTTTTAGGTCTGAAACCCCCTCACGTCATAAAGCCTGAAGAACTCCGTCAAATACCTGAGATGAAGGAATTCTTCGTGGACGTGGGTGCTTCCTCGAGGGAGGAGGTCCTCAACATGGGTATCAGGGTAGGTGATATAGCTGTGTTCGACAGGGAGTTAAGCCCGCTGATTGGTGATAGAGTCACGGGTAAAGCGATAGACGACAGGGTGGGTCTGGCAGTCATGCTAAAGTCTTTCGAAATCATTGAGTCACCGGAGCTAGACGTGTACGCGGTGGCGACGGTTCAAGAGGAGGTAGGGCTTAAGGGCGCTGAAGTAGCTGCTTACTCGATAACTCCTGACGTAGCGCTCGCTCTCGACGTAACCGTAGCAAGTGATTTCCCGGGAGTCTCAGAACATGAGTGGTGTACCCAGCTAGGTAAGGGCCCCGCTATAAAGGTAGCTGACGGCAGGTCGGCTTCAGGACTCATAGCGCACCCCGAGGTAGTCAAGATGTTGATAAAGGTGGCTGAAGAATCCGGGATACCCTACCAGGTAGAGGTCCTGGCCGGAGGGACGACCGACGCTTCAGTAATAGCTCTGAATAAGGAGGGGGTGCCGGCAGGAGTTATCTCAATACCTTCACGCTACATACACTCACCTGTTGAGGTCGTAGACCTCAAGGATGTGTTAAACGCTATCAAGCTAACCAAGGCGTTCGCTGAGAAAACTACTTACGAGTGGGTAAGCTCGCTGAAAGAACGCAGGATTAAGTAAGGAGCTTAGAAAACATCGAAGAGTTTTTCATTTTTAACTTACTAACTTTTTAACTCACTAACAAAAACTTCTCAGGTGTTTCGTAATGTACGGATTTATCAAAACAAAGCTGCAGGGCATGGTCGGGTACGCTTTAATCCCGGAAGGTCTTGAGACTTACCCGGGGCTGGTCGCTCTACACGCTTTCAATCAAACACCTGAAGCTATCTACGAGATAGCTAAGGGTTTCGCCGAGGCAGGGATCCTGGTCTTTGCTCCAAGGTATACTGACGCGAGTGACGGGGTCGTGATCTCGGTGAACGCTTTAAGGAATCTTAAAGCGTTTAAGGGTGTTGATCAGTCAAGGGTTGGGGTTTTCGGCATATCGCTCGGCGGTACCGTGGCTCTGCTAGCATCCACACAGGAACCAGTTAATTTCGTTATCGACGTCGGTGGTTGGGTAGATTTAGCAGATCTCTACAACCACCTCTCTAAATTCCCTGCGGGAACGCCGCAGAAATACATAGCTGAGTTAGTCAAGTCAACCATAGGAACTCCTGAAGAGAACGCTGAAATATACACGCTCTCAAGCCCCATAACCTACGTCGAGAAAGTTACCGGTAAGGTCTTGATAATACACGGCGGTAAGGATACGATGGTCCCCCTAACACAATCCCAGAAACTACTTGAGAAGTTAAGAGAACATAATATTGAGGCTAAGCTAGAGGTAATCGAGGATGCTGACTACCTGTTTGCAGGTAAAGAAAAAGAGCTGGTAAGGGTTTCCCTAGAATTCCTGAAAACACATAAAATAATCTGATCATGCGGATATCACGAAGAAGTGAAGGCGGGCCTAGCTCTTTAGCGTGAAGAGGTTATGGAGATGTTTACATATGATAACATAATTATTTTTAGCTGTTTAAACTCATTATTCATGAGGTGCTACATGAGTTGAAACCAACCACATTAATGGCTGTGTTAGTCGTCCTCATAGTGGTAGCTGGTTTGGTAGGCTTCTTAGCGGGCCAGATGTCTGTTCCTCCCGGCGGGGTCGTGACCACGACCCAGACAGTAGCGCAGACAACGACCAAAACAGTGACCCAGACAGTTACGTCTTACGTGACGACGTCGCCCACACCCACCACAACCCCGGGCTTCATCGGCACGATTAAGATAGGAGCTCTACTACCGCTGAACTTGCCGATAGGTCAGATGATGCTTAACGCTATTAAGATGGCGGTCGACGAAATCAATGCTGAGGGTGGTGTGTTAGGCTATAAGGTAGAGGTAGTCACGTACGATACTGAGTGGACTGGAGATAAAGCTAACGCCGGCTACAAATACCTTGCTGAGCAAGGGGTGAAGGTGGTTGTAGGGGTCTTCGGCTCGCATGAAGCCCTAGCTATAATGGATTTACTTCAGCTTTACGAGGTCCCCGTCATCGCTTCAGGAGCTGTCAGCGACGCGATAGACTCTATGGTTCTTCAGAATTACGACGCGTATAAGTACTGGTTTAGAGCCTACGTTAACGCGACCTCGCAGGCAGCAGCTACTTGGGATCTGCTAGCTTACCTTTCTAGGAGGTTCGGCTGGACTAAGCTAGCTTGGATCTACGAGGATTTGCCGTGGGTCATACCGCACGCTCTCTACGGGCAGAACAGGTCTGTCCAGGAAGGCGTGAGCATAGTTTATACTAAGGGAGTTCCGACAGATGTAGGGTCGTTCACAGACATATTCGCTCAAGCAATCGCTTCAGGTGCTCAGTACATAACGTGGCAATTCTCAGGAACTGAGGACTACGTGTTCGCCAGAGACTATAGCTTGGGTCAGGTACCGCTCCTAGCCGTCGGGGGAGGCACGTTCGCAATGCTTGACGCATTCTACAACCAGACATTCGGTGCTGCGGAAGGACTCATATGTATTTCTTGGGGGTTCCCAATACCGATAACTGATAAGACCATGAGCTTCTACAACAAGTACAAGAGTGCTTACGGTACTGAACCAATATTCACTACGTGGTACGCTTACGACTCAGTACATATATGGGCTGAGGCCGTGAGGAAGGCAGGCAGCTTCGACGTGAACGCGGTGATCAACGCGCTAGAAACTAATGTCTTCGTGGGAGCGGCGGGGGTTTACGAGTTCACTAAGAGCCACACGTCGGTCCTAGCACCTAACAGGATATACCCGATATACTTCCAGTGGCAGGGAGGGAAGAGGGTAGTCGTATGGCCTTTCAGAGTCGTTGAAACCGGGACTAAGCTACTGCTACCGGAGATAGTTAACGGGACGAGGGTTTGGAGAGCCATACCATGGCCGTAGGCTGGTTAAGATGTATGTTGACATATATAAGTATATATTACTTTTTAGCATATTTCACTCCTCAACCTACCTAACTTTTTCTCTAGGTTTCTCGATGTTGTTCGGTGTGGCTAAGATACCTAACCTAGCTTACGGTTCTCTCTACATATTATCCGCATACGTCATGTACGCTCTCACGACGTATATAGGTCTAGAACCTTTAGTAGCTGCGTTGGTAGCTATATTGGTTGCCGGGCTCGCGAGCTTACTGATAGGTGAGGTAGTGGTTAAGCCGGGTTTGAAAATGCCTGTAAGCGTGTTCATAACTACCTTATCAGTCGCGTACATCTTCGAAGAGTTTTTCCGTATTGAGATGGGTTTAAGACCTATAACGCTCCCCGTATACCCTGGCGTGACTTACGTTCTAGGAGTGCCAGTAAGCAATCACTGGTTCCTAATCCTCTCAGCTAGTTTACTCATGTTCCTATCATTAACTGCCTTCCTGAAGTACGCGGTGTTAGGGAGATCTATAAGAGCCGTTGCTGAGAGCTGGGATGAGTCTAGACGTCTAGGCATAGACCCTCTGAAAGTTTTGAGAGTAGCGTTTTTTGTGGCAGGAGTTTACGCGGGTGCTACAGGCGTCCTGCTAACACCGCTTAAAGCGCTAACGCCGACAGCTGGTTGGGGTCCTCTGTTCACGGCTTTCGCCATAGTTGCTTTAGGAGGGGTGGGGAGCGTGACAGGTACTTTAATAGCTTCCTTCATATACGGGTTCTTCGAACAATCAATGACCTACGTCTTGGGGAGTGGCGTGGCCAGCATCTCACCACTCATACTGATAGTACTAGTGTTGGTGTTCAGGCCTCAAGGCCTTATGGGGAGGGTGGAGTGAGCGTGGTCTTCGCTAAACGTAGTGCTAAGGACTTGATCGTCGGTAAGATACCTTTCCTTATAGCGTTAGCGGTGCTGACCTTACTGCCCCTCCTGAACGTCGGGGGTTTCTGGCTTGACGTCTTGACTAAGGTGAATCTATTCTTGCTAGTCACGCTAGCGATCGACCTGTACTCGGGTACGACCTACTACCTCAACTTAGGGGTTTCCTTCACCTTCGGATTCGCTGGCTACTCCCTAGCTTTACTAAACGTTTACTACGGCATACCAACAGAGTACTCCATGCTCTTAGCAATACCTATATCAATATTCTTTAGCTTAGCGATCCTATTACCGAGCCTTAAGATAAGGGGGGTTTACTTCGCGATACTATCCTTGCTCGTCCCAATAATTTTCATAGGGATAGTTACCGCGCAGCCGTTCTCCCTCTACTTAGGCGGTGAGGGCGGCCTGAGATTCAAGCAGTTATTCCTAGACTTTGCCAGGAGCTTACCACCCGGGATTAGATTAACGTTTCTGCAGTACTCTTACTACTACATCTCCTTGGCGGCGGCGGTGGTCGGGTACGTAATAGCTTATAAGATAGGATTCTCCGATTTTGGCTTTATGTTAAGAGCTGTGGGTCAGGACGAGGAGTTAGCTGAGGGTACAGGGATAAACACTCTTAAAGTGAAGGTGATAGGGTTCTTAATATCTAGCGCTTACGCGAGCGTTGCTGGAGCGCTCTACGCGTCTATGAGACCCCCGGTAACGGTAGACCTCGTCGTGCCAGCGAATACGTTGATACCCCCACTCACGTCAGTTATAGTAGGGGGTTTAGGGACCTTGATAGGGCCTGCCATAGCTAACTACCTACTCCTACTCACCTACGAACTCTTGTGGGGGCTTATAGGGAGGTGGAGGGTGATAGCTTACATGCTCCTCCTCATAATCATAATAACGATTAAGCCACAGGGAATCGTTTTCAAGGCTTACGTGGAAGCGAGGAAGTTTTTGAGAGGTGTTTTCAGTGAGTGAGATACTTGGGTGCGAGAAGGTGACGAAGAGGTTTGGAGGCCTTACAGCGCTCAATGAGGTAAGCTTAAGCGTTGTTAAGGGGGAGATATTCGGCATAATAGGGCCTAACGGCTCGGGCAAGACCACCCTACTCAACGTAATCACAGGTCTTATAAGACTTGATGAGGGGAGGATCCTGCTAGACGGTAGGGACATAACCAAGCTTAAACCGCATGAGAGGGTTAAGTTAGGTATCGCGAGGATGTTTCAAGGGATGAGGGTATTTCCTTACCTCCCAGTCTACCTCAACGTAGAGCTCGTAGCCAGGTCTATCTACGGCGACGTTAGGTTAGCTAGGGCGAGGACTTCTTGGGCGCTCACAATGAGCGGGTTACTTCCTGAAGCTGGCGAGCTACCTATCAGGTTAACACCGTATAAGTTGAGGATGCTTGAGTTTGCTAGAATCTTAGTCTCCAACCCTAAAATAGCTCTACTTGACGAACCGTTCGCCGGGCTCACGCCCGATGAGGCTGAGGCTATGATAGGCTTGATAAGGAAGTTCAACTCACTAGGGGTGACTTTCGTGATAGTAGAGCATAAGCTAAGGTATTTGATGAGGATAGCTAATAGAGTCGCAGTCCTTAATCAAGGGGTGAAGATAGCTGAGGGGAGACCGGAGGACGTGGTCAGGAACCCTCAGGTCATTGAGGTGTACTTGGGGGTGAGTTAGTGAGGTGAGCAACGTCCTCGAGATAAAGAACCTTAAATCCGGGTACGGGAGTGTTCTAATAGTAAATGACGCGAGCCTCCTCGTAGGAGTCAACGAGGTCGTTGGAATAGTAGGGCCTAACGGTGCTGGTAAAACAACATTGCTTAAGACCGTATTAGGTTTTTTAAAGCCTTGGAGCGGTGACGTGATCTACCTAGGTAAGAGAATAAATGGGTTAAGCACTGAGAAAATCGTGCAGTTAGGCATAGGTTACGTGCCTGAGAGAGGCGGGGTATTGAAAACCCTCACGGTAAGGGAGAACGTAGAGTTAGTTACCGGAATGTTTAGAGAGGCTTCCGAGAAGTTGAGAGAGCTCCGCAAGCTCTTCCCACTAATTGATGAGAGGGCTTCCCAGGTAGCCGGGACCTTGAGTGGCGGTGAGCAGAAAATCCTATCCGTAGTTCTAGGGTTGCTGACAGCTAAGAAACTGCTTGTGATGGACGAACCTTCCGCCGGGCTGGCCCCGGTAGCTAGGAAAAAACTCTCGAACGTACTTAAGAACATCAAAAACAACTTAGGACTCTCGCTACTCATCGCTGAGCAAGACCCCAGCTTAGTAACGGACTTATCAGACGTCGTGTACGTTATGGAGAGAGGAAGTTTCGTGCGAAGCGGGAGACCTGACGAGATCGTGAGAACGGAGGTCTTAAGAGAGCATTACCTCGGATTATGAAATAATCAC
>JAJHQR010000004.1 GCA_020833255.1 Desulfurococcaceae archaeon
TCAAAATCACTACTTAAATCATAAGCTGTTAGAGTCCCTACGCTACCAGAACCCAACACCAAAACTCTCATAACTTAACCCTCATGTGAAAATATTTCAGAATTCAATTAATAAATTTTAAGCATACCCGCGACCGGAAGCCCGCATTTCAGGGCAGAAAGCTTGTTTCGGGTTTCATACTAGAGTTTGTGAGCTACCGTTTCTCAGCAGATAGTGGTTCATTTGTTTGTTCCCCACCATCTGCTTCTCAACGGTCTCCCCGAGCCCCCTCACCGCAGAGCTCATCACCCTGCGGGCTATGACGCATATATAAAGCTCTGTGAAGCTCTCGAATAACTCGCTAACAGATACCACAAGATAGCTAATCGCTTTGGGCAGGTGTGTTCTGGAGCTAGTATTTAAATTTGTTGAGGGAGTATCGGGTTTAGAGACTTAGGTGGTAGTTAGAGATGCTTAAGATTACGCTAGAGGTATTCACTACTCTTAAGGAGAGACTTGGTTGGTCTAAGAAGGAGTTAATTATCGATGCTTCTGAGTCAGCGACCCTGAAGGATGTTTTAGACGCTGTGCCGGAGCTGAAGTCTTTAATAGTGGAGCAGGATCTCCTCAAGAAAGGCTTCATAATCTTAATCAACGGTAGGCACGCCGAGTTTTTAGGAGGTCTTCACGCGATCGTCAGGGACGGCGATACGGTAGACGTATTCCCTCAGAGCGGTGGGGGTTAATCAGAACACGCTTGAGTTGACACTAATTGTTTAAGTACTTTATTAACGCACCACTCAGCATAGAAGCTTCTGAGACCTAGGAAGTACATGAGCCTCCTTACCAGATCCGGCTTGAGGCTAGCTCCGGCAGCTCTCGGGTGACCTCCCCCACCCATCGAGAGCGCTACCTCCCTCACGTTAAGGGTTCTGGACCTTAAGCTGATAGAGCCTCTGCGACATATTACCGCGATGTCTGCTTCATACCTGGATAGCAAGATGTTCGCAATATACGATGTGAGATGTTCTTCCTGATCCTTCAGATAGTAAACTACCTTAACACCGCCGCACTCCCTTATCTTCGCTTTCTTCAGAGCTTTATCGTAGATTTTCAGCTCTTTGGTGATGGCTTTCTCAACCATATCACTTATCTCAGAGTCTATAGTGCCGTCGAAACCGGCTAGCTTCTTAAGAGCTTTCTCCTTCCAGGAAGCCCCCCCTACGTAACCCACGTATCTTGAGAGGAAATTCCCTCTCCAGTCATTCATCAACCATAAATCAACGGAACATGCCGCCCTAACTAACTCCTCGGAAGCCTCAACCCCTAAATACTTGTAAACCACTCCAGCACTGCAGGTCGATCTATCGACGTAGAGGCTCACCCCTAGCTCGGCGAGTTCCTTGATCCAAGACTCTTCCCACACGTGGTGATCAAACCAGAAGACCTCGCCGCCGGAACTCAAGACCCTCTTAACGTTCTCCTTAATTTTATCGAAGGATGTTTTGTTGACGCCTATGTCCGTTATGTAGACAGCGCTACCGTTAGGTACCCCGGCTAACCTCACGTGGAGATTGTGCGGTTGTGTGAAGTATATCCTGTCTAGGTGTCCGAATTTCTTCAGAATTAAGGCTCCTGAAGCAACCCCGTCTAGATCCGTATGAGTTATTAGTACTCTCCGCACCTCACGTTACCTCAATATATGTCTTCACCGACTATAAGCATTACCTACCTGCTCCTCAGCCGACCGCCTTAGAAGCTATGTACTCGATAGTTCTCTTGATTACTTCCCTCACCTGCTGCGGTAGCTTAGGTTCTTCGATGTTTAGGAAGCCTTTCACTATCGCCGCACGCGCCTCCTCCTCGGAGAACCCCTTACTCAATAAGTAGCTGATTAAGTCCTCACTTATCTTTCCTATAGCCGCCTCATGAGTTAAGACTGCTTCAGGACTTGAGGAACTTATCTCGGGCAGTGACTCTATAATGGCGTTATCGCCTTCTATCAACCCTAAACACTCTATATGACCTCTGGAGGGGCCTGCACGCCCTTCTATCCTTGACCTAGCGTATATGAGTGAGGACCCCCTACCTAAATTCCTTGAGAGTATCTCACCAGCCGAGTCCTTGCCCTCCAACACTATGGCTGAACCAACGTCGTAGACACTTTTACCATCACCGACAACTATGGAATTTAAGGTTGCTTTAGCGCCTTCACCTAAATAGACCTTCGGGTAAGTCTGTAAGGACTCTACGGAAGAGTAAATAACGTAGTAACTCACGTACTCACCCCCCTCCCCAACCTTAACGACTGTGCGAGGTCTTACAACCATGTCGGGAGCCCAAGCGTGTATCATTGTGTAAGTCAGCTTACTCCCTCTCCCCACGTAATACTCTGAAATACCGACGTGCAGGGAGCCTAAAGGCTGGTCAGGAACGCCGCAACCAGTAACTAGGTTTAGCTCAGCGCCATCATCTACTACCACTATGTTATGGAGTAACTGAGCGTACTCCTTCCTAGTTATGAAGAGGCACGTGTATATGGGGTCCTTGATCTTAATGCCTGGCGGGACGTATATGAAGAATCCTAGCTCGTTACCGTAGAGTTTTGTTGCCGCAGTGTACTTGTCTGTATCGGGCTTCACCAACCTCCACGAATACTCTCTAACCCAGTCAAGCTTCTTCAGAGCCTCACTAGTCGGTAGAACCACCGCGCCACGCTCAGTTAGCTTCTCACGCATAAACTTAGAGAGAACTGACTCGTTGACTTGTAGGTAGTCAGCCTTTCTTAAGAGACCACTACCTAGTCCCAACCTACTTGAGATCTTATCAACCTCTCCTTCCTCAAGAACCCCCTCCCCAGCTAACCCGACGTTAAACCTGCTTAAGTCGACGTCAGGACCGTAAGGCGAGGGTTTATTAAGTGCTTTCAAGAGCGTTTCACGATCCACGCGATCACCCCATCCTAGCTAGTTGGGTTAAAGCTCCTGAAAACCCGTACCTTTCTATAGAAGGCACTACCTCATCGTAAAGCCCTGAATGCACGACGGTCCCCCCGTAAAGCACGTGAACAGAGGTTATGTGATCGCGCAGAAGCCTAAGCATGTGTAGGGAGTGAGTAACTAACACCATAGAAGTACCCTTACTCAAAGCAACCTTCAGAGCTTCAGACATCCTGTTGAGGGACTCCACGTCCACACCGCTATCGGGTTCGTCAAGCAACGCAACCTTAGGCTTAGTAAGTAAGGTCAGGAACGTCTCTAACCTCTTCTTCTCACCACCACTCATCTTATCAAACAAATACTTACTGAGAAGATCCCTAACCTCTAAGACCTCGGAGAGGACTTCCGCGTAACTACTCTCAACATTAAATCTCCTCATAAGTTCTTCCGCGAACCTCCCCGCCACCAACCCCTTAATGGGGGGAGGTATCTGATACGCTACCACTACCCCCTTCCTAGCCTTGACGTGTGGGGGTTCCTGAGTTATATCGGAGCCCTCAAAAATAATGCTACCCTTAATCACTTCGTAAGGCTTAATACCCATCACCGCGTTGAGGAGGGAAGTCTTGCCGGAACCGTTAGGCCCTAATACCACGTGTAGCTCCCTAGGCTTGACGACCATGTTAATGTTTGAAAGTATCTTCCTCTTACCAACAGCTACGTCAACCTCCCTCAACTCAAGCACCCAGACCACCCAAAATATAGTAGTCTGTGTTTGTTAATAACTCTTTTATACCTTAACACTTTAAGAACCAGCGCTCCTTAAGTAGCGTTTTAACTTTAATAGCATTGGAAGTGTTCTGATGTAGTGGGGGGTTCCGTGCTAGTAGTTTATGACTCTAGGCATAGACTCCACGCAGACCCGCAACTCAGGCATCCTGAAAACCCTTCCAGGACGATCAAAGTTATTGAAGCGTTAATCAAGTCCGAGGTCTCCAGTCAATTAAGTTTCGTAGGTGTTCGAGAACCTGAGGAAGAGGTTCTACTCCTAGTTCACGACCCTGAGTACGTTGAATACGTTAAGAAAGAATCGTCCAGAGGTTTTCACTACATAGATCCTGACACCTACGTAAACGAGCACACGTACCTCATCTCAGCCTCATACATGACTACCACGTATTACGTGACGCTCGATTCTCTTAGCAGTAGGGAAGCCGCGTTAGTCGTCCCTAGACCGGGGGGACACCACGCCGGCAGGTCGGGCAGGGCTTTAGGAGCTCCAACACTAGGCTTCTGCATCTTCAACTACGCGGCCGTAGCTTCCGCCGCTCTTCTGAAGAAAACGGATAAGGTGTTGATAATCGATTTCGACGCTCACCACGGCAACGGAACACAAGAGATATTCTGGGATGACGGCCGTGTGGTTCACGTAGACATACATCAGGAAGGTATCTACCCAGGGACCGGGGACGTGCTAGATGTTGGGAGTGGCGCGGGGGAGGGTAAAATGATTAACATACCCGTGTCTGCCGGGGCCGGGGACGAAACCTACATGTGGGTTCTTGAGGAAATCATTAAGAAGCTGGTAGAGGTTTTCAAGCCGGGCGCGCTAGTGGTCTCGGCAGGTTTTGACGCACACTTAAACGACCCGTTAACGTCGCTAGCGGTGACCAAGATTACCTACAGGAACATAGGGGCGTACTTAGGCGAGTTACTAGCGAGAAACGAGGTTATGAGCGTGGTCTCTGTGGTTGAAGGAGGTTACGGGGAGGGTTTAGTGCCCGGCGTAATTAACTACGTGAACGGGCTCTTAACACGTAGTAAGCACCCGAACGACGTTAAAGCTATCCCGGCAGGTCTCAGGAAGAGGGTTAAGGATTCCTTGAAGTCTAATCTAAGCAGGTATTGGGGGATAGAGATCCGAACATAAACACAAACCTAAGTGTTTCTTGAGTTTATTTTTCAATCGTGGTTGTATGTATTTGAGGTAGTAGGTGCTGAGGTGTTTAACCGTTGCCAAAACCCTTGATCAGGCTTAAGAGGAAGCTGACTACGGAGAACTTATGGGTTTACGTGATTGCCTCATTAATGATTAAGCCGACTTACGCTTACGACGTGCGGAAACTAATCAACGAATTATTCGGTTTTAACCCTACGACCATCACCCTCTACTCAGTCATATACCGGCTGAAGAAGGACGGCTTAATAAAGGAAGAGTTGGTGTCCGGCGAGAAGATCTACAAGCCTACTGAGGAGGGCGTTAAGGAATTGGAAGAAGCCATATCTTATATGGAGCAAGTGATTAAGCGTCTTAAAGAGATCACGCATCCCGCCCGGAAATAGTTAGGATATGGAACTAGTTTTTAAGTCTGGGGAGCGCGAATGCGCTACGCTATAGGGCTAGACTTAGCTGCTAAGCAAGACAGGTGTTCAGGAATTGCGGTAATCGATTCTTGCTACAGGGAGGTCGTGAGGTCGGGTTGCTTGAGAACAGACAACGAAATAATAAGCTTCGTTTCCGATCTAAAACCCTCTGTTATAGCGATTGACGCGCCATTGACTAACAAGCCTGAGATGAGGGAAGTGGATAAGTTAATGATAAAGCTTGGCTACAGGGTCTTCCCACCTAGTTTTAAGTGGATGAGGCAACTCTCACTAAGAGGTTACGAGTTAATGACCAGGCTCAACACCCCGGAATTCACCGTCATCGAGACGCATCCTAGGAGCGTCTTAAAGCATGCCGGAGTAAAGAACTTTAAAGAACTTCTTGATTTGATAGGCGTTAAATTAGGTGAGTTACGGGTGATGAATAAACACGTTGAAGACGCTTTAATAGCTTCTGCAGTCGCTTACTGTTACGTATTAGGTTGCGTTAGTAAAGTAAGTTCTTATGACGGAGCCATCTACTTAGTCGAGAAAATGTAGCGTAAGAACGCCCTAAACCTCAGTCTCTGAAGGTAAGTAGGTTATTAGTATTCCTTGAAATCTTCTAGCCCACCACTTCAGGTATTCCTGAGTAGATTTCCTTTCCTCAACACTAATCATGAACTTCTTCTTAGCCCACTCAACCTCCTCGTTTCTTACGATTCCGTCGCCCTTGCTAGCAGCGAGTCTTAAAAAAGCGTCTAGCTCTGCGAGAGAGAACCACTTACTTAACTCCACGATCCTGTCTATCACGGACTCTTCCGCGAACTTGATCGCGTATCTCCTAGCGTTATTGAGTATGGCTTTCCTCCTCATTTCCCTGTCAGGGTACCCTAAGACTATGGTCGTATCTATCCTGCCAGGCCTTAAGAGTGCAGGATCTATTAAGTCTGGGTTATTAGCTGTAAGTATCGTGAAAGGTCTTTCAGGTTTCTGAAGGTGGTAGAGGATGGTTGAGATCTCGCTCACGTGTGCTTCATGTATAGTGTACTTCCTGGAAGATATGAACTCAGCATCATCTATCACTAAAGCAACCCTGTTCTTCTGCCTGAATATCTGCTGAAATATCGCGTTAAGAGCTTTCTCGGTAGCGCCGTACCACATAGACCTGTAGTTCTGGGGTCTTAGCTCTATCACGCTTAAGTTAAGAGCTGACGCCAGAGCCTCAGCTAACACGGTCTTGCCAACGCCTGGAGGTCCCGTTATGAAAGCTCCCTTAGCTGAGAAGGTAAGGCCTTTGAATATAGGGTTGATTAAGACTATCCTGATCTCATCTATCAGCTTATGGGGCAGGTCGCTTAAGCTCCATGAAGGTCTCCTTATAGGTATCCTTATGTCCCTATACTCGTTCCCGTCGCTCACGATGACCCGGAGCTCGCTGTGCTCAACAGGTCTTAAACTAACAACAGAGATCGGCTGAAGCACTTCGTAGGGAGCGATATCTATTCTCTGCTTCCCCAGATCCTCCGCAAGTCTCGACCAACAATTACTCACCACACCCGCAACCCTGCTCTTGATTCTCTCATCTTCCTCGTCAGGAGATACTAAAATCACGACAGGTCTTAAGCCCTCAACCTCCTTACCCTCCGCGAAGGTGATTGAGGCTGAGAGTAGCTCGGCTCTCTTAAAACCTCTCAGAACCAGACCTAGTATCCCGTAATACTTCTTCCTAGAAACAATCTTGGAGAATATGTTGAGTGAGAGCGGTACTAACGCGAACGAAATATCGCTTTCCTTCACCGTGAACCTCGACCTAATCTTCAGGTAGTAAGCGAAGTCAAGGTTCTCAAGGTTCTCTAAGTAGTTGTAGTGTTTGCTAAGCGTTGCGAGGAGCCTGTAAGATATGTAGGAGTCTCTGTAAGGAACGTAAGATACGAAGAGATTCTTAACGTCTCTGTAGAGATTGCTCCAAAGCACTTTAGCGTCCTTAAGTTTCCTCGACATCTCTAACCCAATGTAGGATATTCAAACAACACATATAAACATTATCTCCGGTAAGGAACACGGGGTTTGGGTTTCATAGAGTTTGGTATTGTTTGATACCAAGCTCTCTTCCCTTGGCTTCACTGCCCTCGGGATCTCTTTTCATCGGGATCCGCTTCATCGGGCTCCGCCCGCTCAGGGTAACCCCTACCCACAGCTCCTCCCTCATCGCTTTCTCAGGTTCATTGCTGTGGGGAAACCCCACATCCTGGCTCCCCGAAGACGCCTCTCTTAGGTCTCTACATTAAACCCGCATCTCGAGGCGTCCCCCAGTAGAGAAAGCACCAACAACCCCTAATAAACCTTTACGAAACTCTACACAGTTGCAAAAGGCTAACCACGTTCACTTAATTAGTTCCTCCTAAAATAATTTCTTAGGGGTTGTGGGGTGTTAAGGGTAGCGGTAGTGCCTGTTGGTGGTGAGGCCGTTAGGTTAAGACCGCTCACTATAGAGACTTCGAAGAGCATGGTGAGATTCCTCAACAAGCCTCTACTAGAGTTAGCGTTACTTCGATTAGCTAGGTCAGGTATTAGGGAGGTCTACTTAGGTGTTAGGGGTTACTACAACTACAAAGACTTATTCGATTACTTCAGGGAGGGCTACTGGTTCAGGGAAAGATATGGCTTAAGAGAAGATCTGAGAATTCGCTACATGCCTAGATACGACACTCTCGGCAACGCTGACGCCGTAAGAATAATCATGGAGTACTACGAGATCAAGGAGCCTGTCGTAGTGATTCAGGGGGACAACCTATTCGATCTAGACGTGCAGGAAGTCTTTAAGGAACACTTAAGAAAGAATGCTTTCATGACGATAGGGCTTAAGGAAGTTGAGGACGTCAGGGAGTTCGGGGTTGCCGAGGTCTGTGAGGATTTAAGGATAAGGAGGTTTGTGGAGAAGCCGAGGCCGGAGGAGGCTCCGAGCAGGCTAGCTAACACAGGGATTTACGTGATTAACGCGGAGATAGTGGATTTCTTTAGGGAGGGTGAGGGTAGGAAGCTCCTTAAGGAGGGTAGGATGGATTTCGGGAATGACGTGATACCTAAGCTGATAGAGTTGGGGTTCCCCGTATACGGATACTTAGTGAGTGGTTACTGGTTTGATGTGGGAACTCCTGAGAGATACTTGAAAGCCATGATCTACTTGCTCTACAACATGAGGGTTGAGGATCTGGAAGCTAAGGAGATATACGGCGGTGTCTTAGGGATGGGTAAATCTAAGATGTCGCTGAATTTACATGAAAGTATACGTAGGAGAATAGTTGAGAAAGACCTTGTCTTCGTAGGTAAGGCTTTGATAGGTAGGCACGTATCCATAGGCAGTAAATGCTACATAGAGGATTCAACAATAGATAACTACGTGGTTGTGGGGAACAGGTGCGAGATAGTTAGGTCGGCAGTCATGGATAGGGTTAGGGTGGGTGATAGGGTTAGGATCGTTGACTCAATCATCGGTAGGCACGCGCTCATAGGCAGTAACACCACGATAATAAACAGCGTCATAGGGGATAATTCCGTGATAGGGGATAGCGTTAGGTTGGTTAACGTGAGGGTGTGGCCGCACGAGCAGGTATCGAGCAACGCGTCAATAGAGAACTACGTCGTCAGACCGCATTACACGCAGCAATACTGACGGGGGAACCTACCTTGATAATCGCGCCTTCACAGATAAAGAAAGTGTGGATTATTACGTTTGAGTACGCGGGCTTAAAGAAGGTTGGTGGTTTGGGTGAGGCAGTCAAGAACATATCGGTAGCTTTAGGTTGCTTAGGTTATGAAGTGACTGTGATCATGCCTTCACACGGGATTGACGCGGGTCAGGTCTTAGAGGGTGTTACGTGTAGTGGGGTGCGTGTTGGGGAGGACCGGTGGCACTACCCCTACAACATAGGGTTTAGTACCTTGAACGTTGACGATAGGGTCAGGGTCGTGTTGGTTAGGGGGAATGACTCCAGGACGTCCACGATATTGGAAGACCCCTACGTCTACGGCAGGGTTGAGGAGAAAGCTTGCCTGCTGTGTAAGGCCTTAATATGCTTAGCCGAACGTCTAGGCTTTCCAGACATTATTCACAGCAACGACTGGCACTCTGCGTTAGCCGCCATCACCCTGAAAATATACGCGGAGCATAAAGGACTAGCACTCCCCTACCTACATCAAGTACACTTACCAGGCTCCCCCAGGTTTTCCTGGCACTACGTATCGCCTGAGTGGTGCGGGGTTCCGGTAGGTCAGCACCGTGTTTGGAGAGTTTGCTGCCACCGTCTCGAGAACACATACGATTTGTGGAGATCCGTGGACGGTAATCTAGAGGCGTTCGCTGTGTTAGAAGCTGACGCCGTCGCTACAGTGAGTCGCAGCATGATTAACGAGTTGCTGAGTAGGTACGGTGATTGGATTAGAGAAAAGACTTGCTTCATCTATAACTCAACTGACTGGAACTTGAGGGAAGTGGTTGATTACGCCTCAAGGAGTTACGGGGAGGTTGATAGAGCTAGGTTGAGGTGGGTCGTAGTCAGGGATTTACTCAGTAGGTATAGGGGTTTCGGTCAACTAACCGAGGGAGACGCTTTAGTGCTTAGTACCGGGCGCTTAACACCGCAGAAAGGCTTCGAACACCTGCTCAGAGGCTTCAGGGGGGTTGAGGAGGGTTTAAGGCTAATCATACTCGGTGTTTCAGTAGGTGATTTAGGTTACGAAGACTACATACGTCAGCTAATACTAGACTTAAGCGGGAGAGCGGTCTTAATCACTGAGAAAATAGATCAGCAAACGTATAAGTTACTACATTACGTAGCCAACGCTTTCGTAGTCCCCTCGATTTACGAACCTTTCGGGATAGTGGCTGTCGAGTCAATGGCTGTCGGCACCCCGGTAGTAGCGAGCGATGTCGGGGGGTTGAGCGAGATAATCAAAGACCTAAGGTTTCACGATGACGGATGCGGGCTCAAGGTTCGGCCAGGTAATGAGTCGGAATTAGGTGAAGCTATACAGAACTTGTCATACCTAACGCTAATTAGCGAGACAGGTAAGGGTATCGAATACCTAACGTACGAGAACCTGAAGCAACTAGCTCGTAAAGACCCGGCGATAGGGCACGTAGTTAGGGAAAACTGTGTTAAGCACGTTGAAAGGAACTTCAGATTACTTAACACAGCCGAGCAAGTAGTTAAGTGTTATGAGTTAAGTAGGAAGATGGCTTACTACAGAGCAATAACCTAGGTCATCACGACGTCGTAACCCATCAACGAAAGTCCAAAAACACGTGAAAACCTTATATAACCCTTCTTACAAACATACTTTTATGTGAGGAGCATGGATGGCTTAAGTTCTTCCCTGATAAGGTGTGAGGATTTCTGTAGCGAGTTTTGCGAGTTAAAAGAAGATGAAGAGCTTGAGTTATGCTTAAACTCGTGTATGAGGTACTGTCTCTCAGCAAAAGACTAAGCTAGGGCTTGATCCTCACGTAGTTGAATCCTGTCTAAAGATTTTAAACTTACTAAGCTAACAATTGTAGTGGCTAAAACGGGTGATTTCAAGGAAGTGATAATAATGTGTTCAGTGATGGAGGGGTTGGTTTTTGCTAGATCTTTCTAGCCTTATCTTCATGATCGTTTATTGGGCTTTGATAGATTCCGTTGATCCCTGCGTATTCGCTCTCTTCGTGGCTATACTGATTTCCGCGTCGTTAATAAGTGTCGGACACTTGATTAAGGTGGGGTCTGCCTTCATATTATCGACTTTCCTCGGTTACTTAGCCTTCGGCGCCCTACTAAGGTTCTTGGCCGGGGGGTTGCCTAAGTGGTTATTAAGTCTTGCGACACTATCTTACGGCTTAGTTACGCTAGTTAATAATCTCAGGAGCGGTGAAGTCGCTACCCAGCTCTTCGTGTGCAGGGAGGATGAACTACCTTGTAGGATAATCAATACCCTGAAACTCAACAAGATGTCGGGAACTGACGTCCTATCAACAGTTATGATAGGGTTTATAGCGTCCTTCACACTACTCCCGTGTAGTGCAGGCCTCTACATAATCTACAACGTCATAATGTCGGGGTATGGCTTCCTGACATGGTTGCTGGTATCCGTGTTATACGTAACCATATTCGAGACCCCCTTAATACTGATACTGCTGTTCTTCGCAGGTTTTTCCAGGATTAAAAAAGTGAACGAGGCTTTAATGAGTAAACAAAAAATCATTAAGATAATCGGGTCACTAACCATGATCTCTGTCTCAGCTTACATGCTCGTTTCAACTTAAGCTTTTATTACTGAAACGTATTACTGTATTCGGTGATTTCTAGCGAGTGAAGCGAGTGGTGTGCAGGAGGAAACTACTTGGGGGATAATTGCTTGGATCATACCCTTGATAGGAGCCATACTAGCATTAATTCTGAGACCCAACTATAAGTACGCTAAGTACTGGGCATATCTAAACTTATCTTTCTTCATAGTAATAATCGTGAGCGCTATCATAACGGGGGTCCTGAGCCTCATACCATTCATCGGCTGGATCATAAGCGCTCTAGTATGGGTTGCCTTACTCATCCTGTGGATCATAGGAATAATCAAGTCTGCTAGTAACGTGTATTGGAAGCCCCCGGTAATATACGACGTGGCTAGGATGTTAGGTATTGAGAAAATATGATTGCGTGGAAGTTTTTATGAGGTAATCGCGTTAACTATTCCTCAACACGTTTTTATGCTTTATTCGAATAGAAAGTGGTGTTGGTATGGGTGATGCCGAGACTAAGGAGAGGGAGTTAAGGATTGGAGACGTTAATCAGTTATGGTTTGAGTATGATAGGCAGACAGACATTCTCTACATAAACTTTGGTTACGACGTAGAAGAAGTCGATGAAGCTTTGCTAACGGAAAATAACGTGGTCGTGAGGATTAAGGGGGGTAGAGTGGTTTCCCTCACGGTGTTCGATTTCATGAAGAGAATAGGTTTTGAGACATGAGCGCCTCATCAATACTCAAAGAAGTTAAGTCTGCTGCAAGGCCTTACGAACTCGTAGAACTGGTTGTGAGGTTATCCTCATATCACAGGATACAGGGCTCGCGCGAGTTGCTGGATGCAAGCGACTTCATAAGAGGGTTCTTAGAGGGAGCGGGCAATGAAGTGGGTGTCGAGGTCTTCAGCTACGCGAACCCCCCGAAGTGGTTGAGCCCCTTAGTTGGTTGGGACTTGATTGACGGTGAAGTACGTGTCACGCACCCGGAGAGAGGGGTTCTTTCCTCCGTTAAGAAAGCTTCTACAGCTGTCGTAGCACACTCACCGCCAGGCGAGTTCTCAGGTCGAGTTAGTTACGCGGAGAGCGAGGATCTAATACCTGATGATGTTGAGGTACTACTAACTAGTAATAGGAGCCTGGACATGTATTTCGAGGCCGTCAGAAAGGGGGCTAAAGCCCTCCTAATATATAGGAGGGACGCCCCCTTAAGAGGCATACCATACGTGGGTCTTTTCCCCACCCCAGACGAAGCTTACAGGATGAAGGCCCCGGTATTATGCGTTCCTAGAGGGGGTGCGGAGAAAATTAAGACGTTGCTTAGTAAGGGTGAGAAAGTGTTTGTCGAGGGTTTCGTTAAATCAACGTATAGCGATCCGAGAGAGTTGAGGGTAGTCATGACCGAGTTCGGCGACGGCGGCAGGGAGATACACGTAACCGCACACTACTGCCACCCTAGAGGAACGGTCAACGATAACGTCAGCGGCGCGGCGACATTGCTATACGTAGCTAAGCTACTCAGCAAGCATTCCCGCGAGATAGCGAGTAACTCACGAGGCTTTAAGGTCAGGCTCGTGTGGGTACCGGAACATTACGGGTCGGTAGCGTTAGTCAAGAAACTACTTGATGAGAACGTCGAGATTTTGGGCGCTCTCAACCTAGACATGATCGGCGAAAAACAAGCTTTAACGAATTCCGTGTTAAACTTCATACGCCCTCCAGTACTACTCTTAAGCGAGTTCGAGGCACACGCATACAAAAACTTCTTCACAGGCTTAAGTAGTGTTCGGGGTTTAACAACAGCGATTACTAGGAAGCATCAACTTAGATTTGAGTTAAGGCCTTATGAAGCTGGGAGCGATCACGACGCGTACGTGGTTTTCGGGATACCCGCTATCTCACTAACTAACTGGCCTGACAGGTTCTACCACACGAACCTAGACTCAATCAATAAATTCAGTCCGTCCAACGCTCTGAGAATCGCGATCACAGCACTCAGGGCGGCACTGACCTTCGAGTTTAATAATCGACTCAAGCACTACGTGAGCTTCGTGAGAGAATCAGAGTATTTCAGCCTCACAGCACCTATCTACAGGATACGTCAAGACCTTTACGAGCAACGAAGGATCTGCAGGTTCGCGAGGGAGTTGGCCGGGTACCCCTCCCCGCAATACCTTCTCAGAAAGGTCAAGGATGTTGAGGTTCGCGAGGAAATAAAGAAGTTCCTCAGTAAGGCTTCGTGGGCTGTGACAGCTTACGTAATAGCGAATACCTACTCTTCTTGCGGCCTAAGCGGCAACGACTTAAGGAAATCCTTGATTGGTGAGTTAGGGATTAAAGTAGGTGAGAGAGAGCTCGACATCGTTTTGAAGTCTCTGGAGTTACTGAAGGGGTCTCCCTAGGGTGATTTCCCTTGTTACTGGTTTATTACGGTAAGGGTAAGGGCAAGACCACGGCCGCTCTAGGTATAGTGTTGCGTGCTTTAGGGAGGGGTTGGAGAGTCGTAGTGATTCAATTCATGAAGAGCGGCGTGAGTGGGGAGACCCGCTTCTTGAGGAGCTTATCACGCACGTATAGGAAGAGGATACACGTAATCAACGTGGGTGTGGAGGGATTCGTCAACCCGGAAAATCTAGGTGATTTTAGAGCGTCAGCGACTATGGCGCTGATTTACGGCTTCTTCAAGGAGGTTTACCCGTCTTTAATGCGTAGGTCACGTCCTAACCTGGTTGTTTTCGATGAGCTAGGCATAGCGTCCCATATGGGGCTAGTTGATGAGGGTCTACTAATCGATGTTCTAAGGAAGTTCGTAAGCAATCCCCGTAGACACGCCGTAATTACTGGACGGTACGTACCTAGAACCGTTAAAGACCTCGCTGACTTAGTCACTGAGGTTAGGGAAGTAAAGCATTACTATAAAAAGGGTTTCGTTAATATTGAGGGCTTAGATGTTTAGCCATTCCTGACTTAAGGAACAAGCAACTGGTAGAGGTTATTGCTTATCATGTAGTAAGCGAAAACAAGCGATACTATGCTCATCAACTTTATCAATATGTTTATGGAAGGACCTGCAGCGTCTTTCATGGGGTCGCCGACCGTGTCCCCTATAACAGCAGCTTTATGAGCTTCACTACCCTTACCCCCGTGATACCCTGCCTCAATGTATTTCTTGGCGTTATCCCAGGTATTCCCGACGTTCCCCTGGAAAAGCCCGAGCAGTAATCCGGAGATCGTTGCCGCGAGTAGCATGCCTGCGAGAGCGTGAGGCCCTAGAACAAACCCGACGACAAGCGGGGATACTATAGCTATCAACCCAGGAAGCACTAACCTCTTAATCGCGTAGGAAGTCACTATAGCTACCGCTTTACCGTAGTCAGGTTTCTCCTTAAATTCTAGTATCCCGGGCTTCTCCTTAAACTGCCTCCTAATCTCCTCTATTAGGACGAACGCTGAATCACTGACAGCGAGTATGACTATCGAGGTGAAGAGTGCCGGCATCACCACCCCTATGAACATCCCTGAAATCAACCCAGCATCCAGTATCGTTAACGACTGGAAGAGGTTACTTAAGTTCGCTCCAGTATAGTATTGAAGTATTGACGCGTAAGCACCTATGAAAGCAAGGGCGGTTAGAGCCGCCGAACCTATCGCGAAGCCTTTACTAACGGACTTCATAGTATTCCCGGCAGCATCCAATTTATCAGTTATTCTCCTAACATCCTCCCCTAAGTCAGCTTGTTCGGCTATCCCGGCAGCGTTATCTGTTATGGGTCCGTAAGCATCAGCACTTACGACAACCCCTGTTAAGGACAACATGCCTACCGCCGAGAGCGCTACGCCGTAGATACCTAGCCAGAATTCCTGCGTAGGTAACCACAAGACCAGGAATGATGTTAGGGACGCAATAGCTATAACCACGGTTGGCACGAAAGCGCTTAAGAAGCCGTAGGCGAAGCCCGTTAAGATGGTGAGGGCAGGCCCTGCCTCAGACATCTTAGCAACCCTTCTCACCGGCGGGTACTTAGAGTTAGTGAAGTAATCGCTAGTCACTCCTATCACTACCCCCGCTACAAGACCAGCAACTATCACGACCCATATCCTGACGCCTAACTCACCACTAATTAGCTGAGTGATCCCGAAGAAGGACATGAGAGCTATGAGGATAGAAGCTACCACAGTAGCTAGAGTTAACGGTCTCGACGGGTCGCCGCCCTCCCTCGTACGCACAACAAACGAGGACAGTATCGAGGCTATTACACCTACCGCAGCCACTACTAGCGGTATTAAAACGAAGCTACTCCAAGGAAATGATAAACTGAAACCCCTAAGCTGTGTGGACGCTATAATCATAGTGGATATTATGGCGCCAACATAAGACTCGAAGAGGTCGGCGCCCATCCCCGCAACGTCGCCCACGTTATCGCCCACGTTATCAGCTATCACACCGGGATTTCTGGGGTCATCCTCAGGTATCCCTACCTCAACCTTACCTACGAGATCGGAGCCTATGTCCGCTGCCTTAGTGTATATCCCGCCCCCCACCCTAGCGAATAACGCTACTGAGGAAGCCCCGAAACTGTAGCCGATTATATCGTTTATTGCTTCCGGAGTCTCCCCGTAGACTAAACCGTAGACTAAATATTGAAGAGTTATTAGCATGAGCCCTACGCCAACAGTCATTAAGCCCATCACTAAACCACCGTTGAAAGCAAGTCTTAAAGCTCTGTTAAGTCCTTTCTCTTTAGCTAAGTTAGCTGTTCGCACGTTAGCGTTCACAGCTATCTTCATGCCTACGAAGCCCGCGGTTATCGAGGAAAGCGCTCCTAAGACGTAGCTAACAGCCATCCTATACCACCCTAGAAGCGTGAGCAACACTACAATCACCGCAACGATGCTGGAAATGACCGTATACTGTTTTTTGAGGTAAGCGTTAGCGCCCTCCTTTATATACTCGTGAATCTCTATCATCCTACCAGATCCCGGAGGTTCTTTAATGACTTTATAAGAAGTCAGTAATGCGTAGATTATCGCTATCGCCGCAGCACCTAGGACGACGAGCACAGTAATCACTTCACACACCGAGAATAGTTAGATAAGCTTAATGCTTAAAAGCTTTATTTTGTTTTGTAAGTGATAAGTAGAGTCTACGGACTCAGGTAGTTAATTAGGTGTTGTTGGGGTGAGGAGGAGGGATTGAGCACGCAATACACGACCATATACGCTAAGACAGGACTTGACGACATCTTAGCGACCGCGATACTCTCAACGGCTCTAGCTAGCAAGGGCGTTAAAACGTATGTGGAATTCGTTCCTCAAGTAATTAAAAACCCTCTCAAAATAGTTAGAAGCTATGCTATAGGCATAGTCCCCTCCCAAAACGTGAGCATATATAGCTCGGTAGGTTTCCAGCTAATCCCGGAGAAAAGGCTGGGCGTCGTCGTTAAGTACGATGACTCGGGGAAAAGCGAGATTTTAATGAGTCTTTCCGAGACGTACACATTAACTCAGGTAGTGTTAGAGTACGCCCAGACCTTAAACGTCTCGATAGATCCTCCGGAGCAACTCATTAAAGACGTAACATCATTGACTACCGGGAAACCTGCTGAAGCAAGCAAGATAGGTAAGGCCCTAGCTAAAGCTATTAAAATAGATTATAGCTCTCCGGACTTCATAAACACTCTCTACACGTACTTCCTGAACGTGTTAAGGACTAAGTCATATAAGTTGAGTCCTGAAATAGCTGAAAGAGCCGCAAAATATGATGAAGCCTTGAAACTAGTTGATGAATTACTGAAGAGCGATAATCTACTAAGTTACGGTCCTTTAAGAGTAGCTGTGATCTCACGCGGTTTTGAAAAACCCTTGATCCGTGATAACTACCGGTTACTGAAGCCTCTGGTTAACGACATACTGCTCAGGCTGTGTAAGGAGGACGGGGTTGGCATGGCGGTTCTTGAGACAGACTTAGGGCATACCTTAAAGATATGTTTAGGTTCTAGGAAGATCAGCTTCGTGAACATAATATCTTCACTACCCAAAGAACTCTCAAGCGAGCTTAACGTGAATTTGAAAGGTAATCACGTGCTAATAACATTTAAAGACCCTTCCAAGAGCTCCTTAGACGCTATATTAAGTATAGCGGACTCTATAGCTACGGGCCTAGCACCCTTACTAACCACATCACCTAAGACTCAGTGAGCGTTAAATGAAAGCCGTAGTTACGGGCGGTGCAGGCTTCATAGGCTCCCACGTAGTAGAGTATCTAGTTAATAAAGGGTTTGAGGTAGTGGTCGTAGACAACTTAAGTTCCGGTAGCTTAGAAAACATCAATCACTTAATTAGGGACGGGAAGGTTAAGCTCTTAATCAAGGACTTAAAGATTTTCGATAATGAGTTAAGAGAGGCTCTTAAGGGAGCAACCACCGTATACCACTTCGCAGCTAACCCTGAGGTAAGGGTCTCGATAACGGAACCACGCACACACTTCGATGAGAACGTGTTAGTAACGTTCAACGTTCTCGAGTATTGCAGATTAAACGATATCGGTGAGGTGGTTTTCGCGAGTTCATCAACTGTTTACGGCGACGCTCAAATATTCCCTACCCCGGAAGAATACCCGGCCAGACCTATATCTATCTACGGCGTGTCGAAACTCTTGTCAGAGAACTTAATCACCGGGTACAGCGATATTTACGGCGTGAGAGCCCTGATACTCAGGTTCGCTAATATAGTAGGGCCCAGGCAAACACACGGCGTCATCGTGGACTTCATTAAAAAGCTGAGGAAGAATCCTGAGGTACTCGAGATATTAGGTGACGGAACGCAGAAGAAGTCATACCTCCACGTAAACGACTTAATAGACGGTATGCGCACAGCTTTAGAATACTTAAGAAGCTCAAGCAATAAATACGAAGTTTTTAACGTGGGTAATGTGGACTGGATAACCGTTAAGGAGATAGCTGACCTAGTCGTTGAGGAAATGGGTCTCAGGAACGTTAAGTACGTCTACAACCCGGCAACACTTGATGGTAGGGGGTGGGTGGGGGACGTCAAACTCATGTTGCTTGACGTGAGGAAGTTGATGAGTTTGGGATGGAAACCGAGACTCACTTCGAAGGAGGCTTTAAGAGAAGCTATTAGATGGGTTAAGGGAAATCTCGAGAAATGAGTTTCGAGCTTCTGCCCATGCTTAGAACGGGGATATGAAGTCGTCAGGTCTCGGAGGCTCGGGCTTCAAGCCTTTCCTTTGCCTTATCTTAGCTACTATATCCATTAACAGGGACTCCGGCACCGGCGCCCACCTACTGAATTCAGTGCCCCAGAAAGCTCTGCCAGCAGTTGCTGATCTCAGCTCATTAGCTAAGTCTAGCGACTCAGCTACCGGTATCTCAGCTATTACTCTGGAAGCGTTGCTACTCAAAGTAATTACGTCAAGAACCTTACCCCTCTTCCTGGTTATGACTGAGATAGCTGAGCTCATTAAGTCTACCGGGACCCTAATATCTATCTTCTGTATCGGTTCTAGAAGTGTAGGCTTGGATAGCAACATCCCGGCATATATCGGGTTTCTAACCGCTGGGAATATCTGAGCCGGACCTCTGTGCGCTGGGTCTTCATGGACTACCGCGTCATGCAGAATAACCTTAACTCCCCTAACCCTCTCCATGCAGAGAGGTCCCTCACTCATCGCTAACCTGAATCCCTGAATGATTGTGTCCTTAATCTCTCTCAAGTACTGAACGCCTGTGGTCTTGTCAACGAATACGTTAATGCCTTCATCTATCGCCCAGATCCTCTTCGCCTCGTCGTAGTCCCAACCGGCTTGATCTCTTAAAATCTTAGCTACCTCCCTAGGATCCATGTTCTCGGTCACAGCTCCTTGCTGAATCAACGAGATTGTTTCCTCGTTGAGGGGCTCGACACTTATGTAGAGCTTGTTGTGCTTGTTAGGAGACTTACCTTCAAGAACTTGCGAGGACCCCCTTATAGTCTCCCTATACACGATTATCGGGGGAGTCGTGTCAACCTCTATGCCGTAATTCTCTTTAAGTAGCGTGAGGGTTATCTCTAGGTGGAGGGGGCCCATACCGGCTATCAAGTACTCCCCCGTCTCCTCGTTTATCTTAACTATTAAGTTAGGGTCTTCTATAGCCATCTTCCTCAGAGCATCGATAAGCTTCGTTAAATCCTGTGTTTTCTTAGGTTCTATAGCCATGGTAACGACAGGTTCCGTAACGTACCTTAACCTCTCGAACGGCGCGGCCATGTCCTTAAACGCTACGTTAACTGCCGTCTCCCCTGCCCTAGCTCTCTCAAGACCTAGGACAGCACCTATATTACCTGCAACAACCTGATCTACCTGCTCTCTAAACGGGCCCATGTAAAGCGATACTTGAAGAATCTTTTGCGGGGTTCTCGCGTTAACTAGCCAGACCTCCTCACCAGCTCTCAGAGTTCCTGACATCACCCTCCCGGTAGCCACGAACCCTGCGTGGGGATCTAGCCTCATGTCGTTAATCATGTATACTAGCGGCCCGTTAGGGTCTGCCTCAAGCATAGCTTTCCCGAGCTCGGTGTTTATATCTCCCTTCCATATTTTAGGTATCCTGTACTTCTGCGCTATTCTCGGGTTAGGGACGTGGGTGATCACGGCTTCAAGCAGGGTTTCATGTAATGGAGCTATTTTCTGAAACTCCTCAACAGCTTCCCTGCCTTTCTCGTAAGCTTTAATCAACTCCATTATGTTGGTTCCTTTCCTCTGAGCGTGCGGGACTGTCAAGCCTATCTTATCCTTCGCTGAACCGAATATCACCTGACCCTTCGACGCGTCCAAGACCCACTTATCTCTGAACTCTGGGTCAGCGTTCTCTATAATCAGCCTGTTAACTTCCTTTATTATGTCAACGAACCTTTTCTGTATCTCCTGCGGCGAGAGCTTTAACTCCTTTATCAACCTATCTATCTTATTTATGAATAAGAGAGGCCTCACCCTCTCTTCCAAAGACTGCCTAAGCACGGTCTCCGTCTGGGTCATCACACCCTCAACAGCGTCGACCACAACTATCGCGCCGTCAAGAACACGTAAAGACCTAGTCACCTTACCTGAGAAGTCCACGTGTCCGGGGGTGTCAATCAAGTTTATGACGTACCCCCTACCACCCAACTCGTGATACAGGCTTATGTTAGCTGCCTTCACCGTAACGCCTCTCTTCTGTTCTACGTCAAGGTAGTCCAGAGCCAGAGCCTCACCAGCAACTTTAGCGGAGATTATGCCGGCCGCCGCCAACAACACGTCGGAGGTAGTGGTCTTGCCGTGATCCACGTGCGCAATTATACCTATGTTCCTCACGTGCTCTAAATCACTCATTATCTTCTGGATCTGCTCTACCGTCTTATACCTAGGCATACCTACTACCCACAAAAGTAACTTTAAGAAAGTTATAAGCTTAATCCCAACATTCAGGGGTGAAACCGGACGTGAACGACCTACTTACTTCTTGCTAATAAATCTATCTAGTGAGGTGCCCGCAGTGTTCTGCGACCCCTCCTCAACCACTCTCTTAAATAACTTTGCTTTATCCTCGCTCATCCCCTCAACCCTCACGAGCTCCGTTACTTGAGCGTTTACCACGGCTTTCAAGCTACCGAACTTACGGAGTAGTCTCTCCGCTAAGGTAGGACCTATCTTAGGGAATGAGGACAACACGTAGATCTGCCACGCCCTCAAATCACTTGTTTTAGGTTTCCTAACCTTCCTGTACGTGGGTAGGGAGACAGGAGCTTTCTTACCGACTTTCTGCGTTTTCTCCGCAATATACTTTATTAACTCGGCAGTATGCCTGGAATTCCTCGTGTAAAGCACTGGGATGTTGAAGGATAAGACAGCGCTAACTAAGGCGGCCTCAATAGACTTAGGGTTCTCAACATACTTGTCTATGTCGAGTAAGTCACCCTCCACTATCAAGACGGCTTTAAGGCCTTCCAGACCCCTCAACCTCTTTAACTGATCGAAAAACCTTCCCTCATAAACAGACTTAATTAAGTCGTCTAACCTCTTCCTCTCCAGAACTACTAGATCATTAACTACGTAGTCACCGACTTCTAAAACCTTGAAAATAACTGAGAGCCCCATGCTAGCCAGGTATTGAGGGATCTCAGACGATTTCTCGCGTTCATCAACGTAAACCCTCATCTCAAGACCAACCCGAAAAATATTAGTTCACGGAACCATTAAAATTACTGCTAACTCGAGCATTTATCAACCCACCTACCCTCCTCTAAAACGCTGACCTTCATGCCCTGCCTAGCGAAGAATTGCTTTACCAACCTCAACAACTCGTTAACGTTCGCTTCATAATTTAAGAGGAGTCCTGCAGCGCCTTCATGACCGCCGCCCGAACCACCGAGTTCTCTAGCCATGTACGTAACTAAATCAGACGCTATAGGGGATTTCAAGACTTCTATTATCTTCTGAGACGCTCTAACATAGACTCTTGTTTCACCGGATCTAAGCGATATAGCTATCGCTACGTCAGCTCCCGACGCTATGAGTGTCTTCAGCACCGAAGCTTCGTGAGCGCCCACACAAGTTAAAGCAAGTATGAAATCTTTATTTAATTCGTAGAGCCCCGTCCTCGAGATGCCCTTAAGAACGGCTATCTTCTCACTCCTATCAACCTCCGTGCTAGTCATGAGGGAGAGGGCTTCATTAAAACACTCACTACACGATTCAGTCAGGTAGTACAGTGCTCGGAAAGTGGAGGGCTTAGCTAACCTCAAGTTTTTAGTATCGTACAGGATCCCAGTTATTAAGAGTGTAGCTAAGCGGGTGTCCGGCTTCAAGGAAAGTATCTCCAACATTAACGCGATGATCTCACTAGCGGAGGCCATCCCCTTTAAGTGAATAGATAGCAAAGCGTTCTCAGCCAACTCATTAGTTTCGTGATGATCTATGACCACGTAGTCGCGACCGCTCTCAACGCCCGGCACGAACACCTGCGACTTACTTGAGGCGTCAACGTATACTATTAAATCACAAGAGGTTGCCGTGGTCAGGTCCTTCTCAAACCCTAAACTCTTGAGTATCTTGGTAGCGACTCTGTTAACCCCCTCAGGGAAGATAACGCCTGCCCTAACGTTGCTGATCAGTGATTCCGTCATGAACTTAGCTCCCAGGACTGAGGCTACGGCGTCGGGATCCGCGTCCCTATGAGTACAGAAACATATTGATGAGTAATTTCTCAGAGTATCCACTAGCTTACGTGCTAGCTTCGTTAATTCCCCTACTCCCGTATCTCCTAAGTAATTCATCCTCAAACGACTCCAGAACATTATCGATTACTTGATCTAATAAGACCTCTAAACCTGGGTCAGGAGCTTTAAGCCCCTCATACTCTAGCTCGATGCCTACGTTAATCTGTCCTGAGTCGAGGCTTAAAGTAATTATCGCGTTGTAATCATCTGCTCGGCTAGACATAGAGTTAAGAAGCTTACTTAGTTTCTCCTCAATTAAGAGGATCAGCTCCCTAAGGTCTTCTTGAGTTACTCGACTTAAGTCAAGACCTAAAGCCTTCACATATTTTTTACTAGCCACTCTTCCCCTCGCCCGGCACTATCCTATACTTCTCTAGCTCTTTCTTCACAGACTCAAACTGCTTCCTCAAAGATTCCTCAATCTTCTCAAAACTCTGGAGCCTTACCTCAAGCTCCTCCTTCTTCTCCTGAAGCTCCTTTATCGTAGAATCCCTATCCACCCTAACGAAAACGAACCCGGTATTCTTGTATACGGCCGTGTCAGGCGAGACACTCTGAAGTATGCTTAAAGCTCTCTCAACGTCTTTTAGCTCCGAGGAAATCACCGATTTCTGAGTTATTACTGAAGCAAGCTGAGACTCTATCTGCTGATACTTAAGTATTATCTGCTCGAGCTCGGGAGGTATTTTCTGAGCCATTCCATCGCCTCACATAGATAACGCCACACACCTTAAAAACTTCATTCCCGCCGACCCCTACGAGGAAGACTCAGTTAACGTGAGATTCTTTAAAGTCTCTAAGACCGTGCTAACCAGCCTTAACGAATTTGAGAGGGGAGGTATCAACAATCTTGGGTCAGAACTCCTGAAGACTAGCTTGAGGGCGCAGTCAACTCGCGCGACCTCGAACGAAATCCCTCTCAGCTTAAGATTGCTCTCAGGTAGTAGGGACTTAAAGAGTGCTTCACTAAGTAGGCAATCATCTAAGTCAAGCAATACCTCAACGAGGATTTCGCCGGTGCCGGAGCTATATGTCACCAACCGCAACACCTAATTAAGACTACCTCAAAGATAGGTATATGCCTTTACTACGTTAAACGCGGGTCCGCACACCCTCCCCGTGTTAGAGCAGTAGAAAGCTACGGAAGCGGCGTTTTCATCGCCAGTTACTTCAAGTTCTATAGCGTCAGAAAGTCCTTCAGACTCTTCCACCAGCACCGGCCTGAAAACCTCTACTAAAACCTCACACACTCTCTGAGGAAATCCCTGAGGGACTTTACTAAAGTTGAGTGCGAGCTTCCTCACGTTGTAAGGTATTTGATGACCCCTAATCTCCCTAAGTAGTTTCAGGGAAGATATCAGCACCAAGTATTTCCTAACTAAGTCTTTAGCGCCCCCTAGAACTAGGTACGCGAGCGCTGACGGGTTGCCCTTCCTCTCTAAAACCATTAAGACACCGTATGAGGAATGAAGCCTCATCACCGTGGCCAGATCCTCGTACGTCGCCTTACCCCTGTTAAACTTGATTGAGTTAGGGATTACCTTAACGAGGTCATTAACGAAGCTCCTGGTTCTCCTAGAAGGCTCTCTAGAGGTAGTTATCAGTAAGCTACTCATAAAATGATTCCACTTACTGTTGGGCTTTCTGAGTCCCTACCTCTGTTGTAGGCGTGTACGCGCCTCCAGCGAAAACAGTCTCACACTTAGGGCATTGCCAGATCCCCACGGAGAGTCTCCTCATAGTCACCCTAGCTTTACAGAAAGGACACACGACGTCAGAGTATCTTTTCTCCATTATTTCCTTCCATTTCTTCCTCAATGAAGAGCCGTACCTAGCTCCGAACCTCCCGGCGATGCCGGTGACCTTAAGCCTCCCCACGACCTCATCCCCTCACACAAAAACATTTGAAGATTTTAAGCGTTACTCTCAGGAGGCTTCTCCCCCTCGACTGAGGGAGTTCCCGCGGACCCAGCGCTCGTAGCTTCAGGTGACTTAACGGATTCAGCGATTTTCGCGAGTAGCTCGCCGCCTTTCTTTAAAGCTAGCTGAATAGCTTTCTCAACTTCCTGTAGTGTTAGGTAGCCGTCACCGGATTTCTGCAACCCCGCTATAGAACCGTCCTCACCAACCCCTACTATCAGCTTAGAGCTCACCACCTTCTCCTCCTCTATCGTGGGGTCGACTATCAGCGAATCACCTAGTTTCCCTACGGTGACCGTTACGGCCTTCCTTACTACGGGCAACGGACCCGAGAACGAGGACTTATCCACCTGTATTGACTCATTCTCCGAGACCGTGTACTTAGGGATTCTAGTGGTTAGTAGAGCCGCTAGGGTGGCTATGGCTGAGGCATCAATTAAGTTCCCTCCGTGATCTAAGACGTAAATATCTATCCACACAACCCAGGCCTTCCTCCCAGGTATTATGGCCAGCTTGCTAGTATCGATAACGCCGTACTCTCTTAACACCCTATCAATCACTCTAGCTAACTCGATAGCGTTCTCGTCAGGCGGTCCTGGCTCGAAAGCGGGTGACGCGGTAGGCACGAACTCCGCGGAAACGACTAAGACCCCCTCCTCCGGTGTATCGGGGTACGGCGAGCCGAGCTCTATCTTCACGCCGACTAGTACTTGGGTATCCCCGAGCTTCACTAACGCGGAGCCGTCCGCTTTAGGTAGGTAATTAGTGATTATCTTTACCTCCCTGAAGTCTTCTAAGCCCCTCCCGTCAGCTCTCACACCCTTCTTCGTGAGTGAGGACAGTGTTTCCGCCTTAAGCCTAGGTATTATCGAGTCTGGAGACGTAGGCGTTACAGACATCTCACTCCACCCTAACCAAGTACTTATTGCGTAAAGTCTCTTTCTGAAGCTTATATACCTCGTTAACCCCCTTAAGCGCTAGGTTCAGCGCTTGACTAAACTCTTGAGGCGATAGAACGCCGTTCAACTGCAGCAACGTAACCATATTCAGTGAGGGTGCCATAGCTACCGGCATGTCAGCCTCCCCGTAATTATCCTCGACCTGATCAATATCTAGAACTAGGTACCCGTCAACCTTACCCACAGCAACCGCCGCTACTAAATCCCTCATAGGCACGCCGGCATCCGCTAAAGCTAGTGAGGCCGCGTTGAGTGCGGCTGTCCTGGTCCCTCCGTCAGCGCTGATTACCTCTATGAACACGTCTATCGACGTCCTGGGGAACGCCTCACTCATCACCACAGGCTCTAAAGCCTCCCTAATCACTTTAGAGATCTCTATCTCCCTCCTGGAAGGCGCCGGATTCTTCCTCTCGTCGGTAGAGAAGGGCGCCATATGATACCTACACCTAAGGACGGCTCGATGCGGCAACACCATATACCGTTGAGGAGGTTCCCTAGGGCCGTACACGGCAGCTATAACCCTGGTCTTGCCGAACTCGACGTACGCGGAACCGCTAGCGTTGCTGAGAACGCCGACCTCCATCTTAACAGGCCTTAACTCATCTAACCTCCTGCCGTCGTGACGTACCCCGTCCTCACTCACTAACTTAGGCTTTTCTCTCTTCATTTCCTACTAAACCCTTCTTAACCTTTTCTACTAGAATAAATTCTTTTACACGATCCGTTAAACCGGATATATGAGCCTCCACATCGATTTTCCTGATCGCCCTAACAACGATTTCCTCATAACGCTTATCCTCGCAAAGAACGAGGACCCTCCCGTTATTACCGATGATTAGTTTACAGTTCGTTTCAGACTCGATCAGTGACTGCATGGAGCCCTTCTTACCTATGAGTCTCGGGATTTTAACAGGGCTTATCTCCACTAGAGCCCCGTCAACTACCTTACCGAATTCCTTACCCTTAGTAGAGATCACCGGGTTTCTGGTCCTGTCAAAGACTTCCACCTTACCTACGATGACGTCACCCACGTCTAGGAAGTCCTTCAGGTTCTCCTTAGAAGGGTTGATCGCTCTGCCAAGATAGTCAACCGCGTAGAGGATGCCTGGGAACGGCGCTCTTATATCTAGCTCCCAGTTAGTGAGCCCCACATCACTCACTATCCCTATCACGACATCGCCTACTCTAGGATAGTAAGAACCCTTAAGAGGTATCACCTTAAGGCTTTTCTCTTGAGGGTTAAGCTCCAGCAAACCAACTATTGAGGAGTAGTAGGAGGTCCCCACCCTATAAGCCGTTGTCGGCGTTAAGATCTTGTAGTCTCCTTCAGCGAGCTTATCACCCGGGGTTACAAGAACCCTCTCAACCCTCTGCTCGGTCTGAGCACTCACCTCAAATCACCTTAACACTTAATTCCACGTCCCCCTTAGTAATCCTGTTCACAGAATCTATCACGTCATTCTGCATGCCGGCCGGTATCTCTATCTCCATATAGAGTGAGCCGTCACTCAACCACTTCTCGTTCTTAACCTCCCCCAACCTCCTTAAATCGCTGTACGCCTTACCAGCGGTCGCAGGGGGTACCTTAATCGTTATTAAGGCTCTAGCCACCTTTATCGGGAGTACCTTAGTTAGCTCCTTAATTATCTTAGATGCTTGCTCCTCCACAGTCTTATATAGATCTACCGTGATCTTCGCTTCCTCCATAGCCTTCTCTATGCGTTGTGGAGGGATAGGGGTCTTGGTCTTCGGGTCTATGACTGACCTGCTGATATAGTTTATTATCAGCCTCTTCTTCTGCTCCAGCAGCTTCCTCCTCTGCTCGGTAGTTAGCTGTAACTCACCCTTCTTTATCACGGTATCTGCAATGACTCTTATGTCCGTCGTACCGAAATTTTTCTGTAGTTCTTGAGGTGATGCCTTATCCCCCCTCTTAACGTCCTTGTAGACTATATCCCCTACCAAAACCTCGCTCACGTCTTTCAATTCTCCCTCTCTATACTTGAGAGCCTTATCAGGGTTTACCAATATCTCGAATTTAGTGCCGCCCTTCTCTAGCCTGGCTATCACGTATTCCTTACTACTCACCTGTTCACACCTGTCTTAAGTATGAAGTCAGCGGTTTCCTCATAAGTTAATTTCCTGAAGACCCCCTCCTCCAAGGTGACTAACCCTACCTCAACCAAGTCTGGCGAAAGACCTTCCTCAGTAGACGCTCTGAGAGCTTTCAAAGCTAACTCGACAGCACCTTCCTTACCCAGCTTCCTATCGTAGTTCTTCTCCAAGTACTCCATAGCCGGCTGCTCCCCGGACCCCACCGCTAGAGCTAAGTAAGCGAAGTAATACCCGTTTATCTCGGTCTTAAAAACGTGAATACCCCTCTTATCCCTGCCAACGAAAATCAACGAGACACCGAACGGTCTCACACCAGCGTGTTGGGTGTAGAGTTGCTTCACGTCGCACACCGACTTAACCACGTACTCCACGTCAGCGGGCTCGTCGTATATGAACCTGTAATTGAGTGCTTCCCTCCTAGCGTAATCTATCAGTATCCTCCCGTCAGCCGCTAAGCCGGCGAAGGAAGCCCCCATATGGGAATCAACCAGGAATATCTTGTTTATTGAAGCCATGTCTATGAGTGAAGATATCTTCCTCTTCTCAGCTACTAAGACACCTATCTCATCCGTTTTTAGAGCGACCGTAGTCCAGCCCTTCCTAACGTTCTCAGCCGCGTACTCAACCTGATATAGCTTGCCGTCAGGAGAGAACACGGTTATTGCTCTATCATAGCCGAGAGCCGGCGGACCGAAAGCCATTTCCTAACCCCTTAACTCTTAATCGCGTGAAGCAATATAAACTTGACTTAAGAAGCCGGGTTTAGAGAGGGCATCTAACGACGTCGTGTGAGTAAGGGCATGAAGCGCATGTGGGGGTATTACCCCAGCAATCGGATTCGTTGCTTGTCGTTATGTAGCAATACTCCCGCAAGCCGCACTCAAAGCATGAAGGCATCTTAAAGAAGTACACGTTCATCCTGAACTTAACGTACTCCTGCTTCCTCCATATGTCTAGTAGGTGTTCCTTAGTTAAGTTACCGAAAATCACTTCCTTAATGGTTCTAGTCACTGAAGCGAAGTTTGAAACCCATGAATGCGCGTACTGTATGCATGGAGCTACGGAGCCGTCAAATCTTATGAAGCAAGCGTTCTTCGAGACGAAAGGACAGCTCCTCTCCGCTGTGTGGTGGAAGTTTGGTAGCGAGATCTTACCCCCTGAAGCGAAGACACGCTTCGCTAGCTTATCCCTAAGCTCGTTGATGATGGCCGAGCACTCGGTCTCGCCATAGCATGAAAGCTTTCTCTCTAGCTCCTTAGTTAGCGGGATCACGTTTGAGACAACCGCTTGGTTAGCGCCCACCTTCTTAACGTACTCAGGTAGTTCAAGAAGGTCGTGAACGTTAAGCTTGGTTAGAGTGAACTGTAGGTAGATCTCGGGCTTGAAGGAATTGCCCGCAAGCTTAAGCTCCTTTAACCTAATGAGACCCTCGGAAACTCTTGAGAGAACACCGCCCCTCCTTATCAGCTTGTAAACCTCCTCACTAACACCGTCGACACTCACGTATATCTCGTCAACACCGACCCGGAATAACTCGTCGACGTAGTCTGGCAACAGGTATCCGTTAGTGTTAAGCAATACCTTAAAACCTCTCCCCTTAGCTAAGGAAATAAAATCCATTATTTCCGGGTGTGTGAGCGGCTCACCCCACCCGGAGAAAGAAATTTTCTCCACCCCTGAGGCCTCAGCTTCCCTGAGAACACGTTTGAAAACTTCTGCCTCCATGACTTTATTGATGTCGTGATTCAGCATACTCCTCCTGAAGCAGTGGATACAGTCATAGTTGCAGGAAGTAGTTACCTCAACCATTACCTCCCTCGGATTGCTATCAACGTACTCAAGAAACCACTCACCAATTTTTTGTGTGTACGTCCCCACCAAACACACCCTACCTAATTTGAGTGATTTTAAGGTTTTATTTATTGTGGGAGATCACGCAACGATAAACAATGAAAATCTTTTGTTTCTAGACATCTTATCGCGAGCTAAGTCTTTATGGTTAGGGAAGAGTCTTTATTTATTGTTTTATTGAATTTCTTATGCAGTAAAAATTTATAAGGGTTTACTGCGTATATCTTAATGCAGGTGTTCTCAGTGTTAGGAGGTTATATGGGTAGGTTAGCGAGAGTTGATCTTAGGACTGGTAGGGTAAGGTATGAGTTCCCGCCTGAGGAAGTGCTTAAGAAGTGGATTGGTGGTAGGGGGCTAGGCGTTTACTTAGCTCTTAAGGAGATAGATCCTAAGGTTGACCCGCTATCCCCGGCTAACAAGGCTTACGTCATGACAGGTCCTTTAACGGGGGTTGCGGGAGTTCCTACTTCCGGTAGGTGGTGTTCAGTAACTAAGGCCCCGTTAACTAACACCATACATGACGCTCAGAGCGGTGGTAAGTTCGGTCCTGAGTTAAAGTTCGCGGGATTTGATGGCGTGATTTTAGAGGATGCTGCGGAAGACCCCGTCTATCTGTGGGTGCATGACGGGAAGGTCGATATCAGGTGTGCGAGGCATTTATGGGGTAAGGACGTACACGCTACGACGGATCTCATTAAGGAGGAGCTTAAGGCCGAGGTTGGTGACGAAGCTAAGAACATCAAGGTGTTAGCTATAGGTCCCGCCGGTGAGAACTTGGTGAGGATAGCGGCTTTACTGAACGACAAGTCTAGAGCGGCTGGGAGAGGAGGTCACGGCGCTGTATGGGGTTCTAAGAAGATAAAGGCTATAGCCGCGTTAGGCCATGAGAAACCCAAGGTCGCTAAACCCGAGCTTTTCAGGGAAGCTGTCGTCGAAGCTATGGATAAACATAAGAAGAGCCCGGTAACGTCGGAAGCACTACCTAAGTACGGTACCGCGGTCTTGGTAAACATAATCAATAAGGCGGGCATATACCCGACACGCAACTTCCAGACAGGCTACTTCCCTACAGCCGATAAAACCAGCGGTGAGGTAATAACTGAGAAGTACATGGATTGGGAGAAGTACAAGGAGGAGATTTGCTGGGGTTGCCCGATAGGATGCGCTAGGTATACTAGAGTCACTAAATCCCCGTTCAGCGGTGAGGGCGGGGGACCCGAGTACGAGACTACCTGGGCTTTCGGTGCTCAGACAGGGACGGATGACATAGAGGCTATAAGTAAGGCGAACTACCTGTGCAACGAGTTAGGTCTAGACACTATATCGATGGGACACACCATAGGTACGTTCATGGAGTTGGTTGAGAAGGGTAAGATACCGCCTGACCTCCTGAGAGGTCTCAACGTTAAGTGGGGCACGCCGGAAGCGATAGTGGAGTTGGTGTGGCGTACCGCCTACAGGTCCGGCGTAGGAGACGATCTCGCTGAAGGCGCTTTAAGACTCGCTACCAAATACGGAGCTCCTGAGCTAGCTATGGTTGTTAGAGGGCAGGAATTACCTGCTTACGACCCGAGAGGCGTTCAAGGCCATGGACTAGCTTACGCCACGAGTAACAGGGGAGGCTGCCACCTCAGAGCATACCTAATATCCCCCGAGATCTTAGGAGTTCCGGAACTGGTTGACAGGTTCTCGACTAAGGGTAAGGCAGCGTTAGTGAAGCACTTCCAAGACGTGTTCGCCGTCATAGACTCGCTAGTCCTCTGCAAGTTCAGCTCGTTCGCGATATGGGCTGACGACTACGCTAAGTTACTGAGCGCAGTGACTGGTGCGGACTTCACGGGCAAGGACCTGGAGAAGATAGGTGAGAGAATATACAACGCTGAGAGAGCTTTCAACGTACTCTCATTCGGTGACGGCAGAGCTTACGACACACTACCTAAGAGACTTCTAGAGGAGCCCATGCCTGAAGGACCTAGCAAAGGGTACGTAGTCAAACTACATGAAATGCTCGACGAATACTACAGCCTGAGAGGGTGGATAGACGGACGCCCAACCAAAGCAAAACTAGAGGAACTAGACCTTAAATGGATCGCTTACAGACTAGAGGAAGAGAAACTCTTACCAGGCTAACGAGCCGTAAAAACAACCTATTTTTTAAATAAAACTGGGATCTCTATCTAAAGAGATTCTTAACAATAATAAGCTATCTCGCGAGAAACAGTAAATTTTAGATTTTGTAAGTAGTTAACTGAGGTGTTGGTTTTGAGGATATACTCTGAGGAAGTAAGTGTTAAGACGGAGAGGAGGTTTCAGGTAGTTAACATAACGGGGTATGTTGAGGAGGTTGTTCGTAGGAGTAAGATTGTTGAGGGGTTTTGCTTAATCTTCGTCCCGCACGCTACTGCGGCTTTAATAATAAACGAGTATGAGCCGAGGATAGTGAGTGATTACATTAAGTGGATTACGGAGGTCTTCAAACCCGGCGGTGGGTGGAGGCATGACGAGATAGACGATAATGCTCACGCACACATAGCGTCGAGCGTCATAGGGACTAACAGGTTTATGCCGGTGAGGGGAGGTTCCCTGGTCAGGGGTGCGTGGCAGGAAGTGATGTTGGTCGAGTTAGACGGTCCTAGAACGAGGAGGGTTCTTATTCAGGTAGTGGGTGAATGAACACAGCGCTTTTTATTTTACCACTTACTCATCAATTGAATGGGTATGACGCCTTGAGCGAGGATTTTGAGAGGTACTTGAGGCAGCTAGAGATGCTCGGTCTCGAAGGGCAGAGGAGGCTACGTAAAGCCAGGGTCGTCATAGCCGGGGTGGGGGGTTTAGGGTCCGTGGTATCCATGTATTTAGTTGCGGCCGGCGTCGGGCGCGTGATCTTGTTCGATAGCGGCACCCTAGAACTCAACAACCTTAACAGGCAGATAATCTACACCGAGGAAGACTTAGGAACCTATAAAGTCGCCGCGGCGGTGAAGAGGCTTAAGAAACTTAATAGTGAGGTGGAGGTTATCGGGTACGCGGAAGACGTTAGATCAAGCAGGTTTAGGGAGGAGGTGAGTAACGCGGATCTAATAATTGATTGCCTCGATAACTGGGTCTCCAGGATCGCGGTGGATAAGGTCTCGTGGGAGTTGAGGAAACCCTTAATACATGGGGGTATCTCGGAATTTTACGGTCAAGTAACCACGGTGGTTCCCGGGATCACGAAATGTCTTAGGTGTATCTTGAACCTGGATGAGGAGAAGTTAAGCACTTCACCAGAGAGACCTCCTCAAGTCATAGGACCTACCCCGGGCGTTGTAGGATCTATTGAGGCGGCTGAAGCAATAAAGCTAATCACCGGCGTGGGCGAGCTACTGACTAACAAGCTCTTGATAATAGATTTGAAGAGGCATGATTTCACACTACTTAAACTGAGCGTGAGCGACGAGTGCCAATGCTAGTGAGCGGTGGGAGGAGGCACGAAGCCTCTCTAAACGAGCCCGGCTTGATCGCTAAGGTACTTGATATTCTCAGCGTGTGGGGTCGGGAAAACCTTGGAAGGCTTGGTTGGCTTGTTTCAGACCCGTACTCATACGAGTGGTGGGGTGGTTTTAAAGACCCTTTCGAGATAGGTGTCTCAGCCATACTAGTACAGCTCAGTAGGTGGGAAGCCGTTGACAAAGCTATCACCAGGTTAAGAGAAAACAAGTTGCTTGATCCCTACGTATTGGCTGAGGCACCGCAAGACATGATTAAGGAATTGATTAAGGGTGTAGGGTTTCATGAGAGTAAATCAAGAACTTTGAAGGAATTCTCAATACTCGTGGTTAGGAGGGGTGGGTGGGGAGCTTTCATCAACAGAGACTTAAACGAGGTGAGGAACGACTTAATCAAGATTAAGGGGATTGGCTACGAGACAGCGGACACCATACTCTTGTTCGCCGGGAATAAGCTCGTGCTACCTGTGTCTAGACTAGCTAGGCGCGTGCTGAGCAGGGTAGGCGTCAACCTACCTGCTAGTTACGTGAGAGCGCAACAGATGCTTGAGAAACTGATTCCAGAAGATCTCGGTAGTTATAAGCTATTCCACGCCACCTTAGTATCCATCTCGAAGAAATACTGCAGGAGTAAGAAACCGTTATGTGCTGAATGCCCGTTACAAACGATATGCGGTTTCCCTACGAGAAATCTTAAGACCTGACCTACCTTCGAGGCTTTAAGGGAACGTAGGAACCCCTGAATTCCGGGAGGATCATCTCCCTATCTCTCAAGACTAGCTTACCGTTAATTATGACGTGCCGCGGCCAGCCACACAACTCAAGTCCTTCGAAGGGGGTCCAGTCAACCTTGTGGTGGAGTTTACTTGCTGACACGCTGAAGCAGAGGTTAGGGTCTACCAAGGCTATGTCCGCGTCGGAGCCCACGCTCAGAGACCCCTTACTCGGGTAAATACCCGCTATCCTGGCGGGGTTTTTCGATGTGATCTCCACGTACCTCTCCAAGGTTAAGAGTCCTGACTTCCTAACCCCTAAAGTGAAGACTAGCGGTAGCATGACTTCAAGGTTAGGTATCCCTCCCCAAGCATCCCAAACGTTGACTTCCTTCTCAGCCTTAGTTGAGGGAGCGTTATCTGAGGCTACCGCGTCAACAGAGCCTGAGGCAAGACCCCTCCACAGAGCCCTCACGTCATCACGTCGCTTAAGCGTGGGAGCAAGCTTAAGATAATTACCTAGTTTTGAGACGTCCTCTTTAGTGAAGTAGAGGTGGTGAGGGGTTGTCTCTACAGTTAGGTAAACCCCGTTTAAACGGGATTTCTCGACCTCCCGTAAGCCCTCGGCAGACGATAGATGAGCTATGTGTATGCCGTGCTTAAGACCCAGGAATCCGGCCACGTCGGCCACCCTCCTTATAGCCATGGCCTCAGCGATCGCCGGGCGTGACTCATGGTAAGACACCGGGTCATTCATCCCGGATTCCTTAAACTCTCTAGTTAGGTATTCGGTTATGGCGTCATCCTCGGCGTGAACTATGAGTGTACCTCCCCTACCGACCACAGACCTCACGACTTTAGTGAGCCCCTCATCACTCCTAGGCCTGAAAGGCTTGCAAGTAAAGACCTTGAATAAGTTAACTCCTAGGGATTGAAGCAACTCTACTGAGGAAGCGTTGTCCTCGTTCATCATCCCGGCAATCACGCCGAAATTCACTAGAGACTCTTTCAGCCCTGCCTCATACTTAGCCTTGAAGCTCTCCTCGTCCTCAACATACATCCTCAGAGGCATATCGAAAAACGTGGTCACACCACCGTATAATGCGGCCTCACTACCGCTCCTGAAGTCTTCGTGATGTAGGTATTGGGGGTCGTGAACGTGTGCATGGATATCTATCCCTCCAGGCAGTGCTAGAAGCCCCCCACCCTCCAACACCTCGTCGTACCCGCTTGACGGCACAGACTTCCCGATATACACGATCTTGCCGTCCTCGATCACTAGAGAGGCTTCCACCAGTTCGTTACCGCCTACAACAAGCCTCACGTTCCTTACCAACATCAAGTCAATCACCAACAACCTCTAAGACCGGGTTCACCAGGGTTCCCCTCATCACGTCAAAAAGTCCTTGCTCGGTAATCCTGATCTCAGGTATTACCGGTAGTGGGAGTAAGGATATCGTCATGAACGCGGCGTGGAAATTCATCCCTAAGTACTCACAAGCCTTCGTGAAGTTCTTAACGCTCACGTAAACCTCCTCGAACGGCTTATCTGATACGAGGCCTGCTATAGGTAGCTCAACAACCCCTAAGACCCTGTCGTTGAGGACCGCCACAAGACCTCCCCCAACCCTAGTTAATTCCTTAACCGCTAAACACATCTCCTCAGGCGATTTACCTATAACTATTATGTTGTGGACGTCGTGCGCTATCGTTTGAGCAACCGCACCCCTAAGGATCCCCAACCCTTTAACCACGCCTAAGCCCAGCCTGCCTGTAGAGTGGTGTCTATCTATTACCGCGACGTACGTGTGGTCCGTTGCGGGCGGTAGTGTTAGGTAGCCGTCCACCACCAAGAACTCATCGATTTCCGCCTTCGTTATGGCCTTACCTAAAACAGCTTTTATGGTTAAGTACTTAACGCGGCCTCTCCTCCCGGGGATCTTGATTCTGAAGTCTTCGGGTGTGAAGGCCTTACCTGTTCTTATAGTCTCGTAGAAATGTTTGGGGTACTCGTAAGTCTTGGTAGTGCCTAAGTAACGCCCCTCACTAACCACTAACTCCCCGTTAACTATTACTGCCTGCACTTGGAACGACCTGAAATTCTTCAGTAACACTACGTCAGCTAACCTCCCGGGGTTGATGGAGCCTAACTCATTAATGCCTAGGTATTCGGCCGCGTTTATGGTAGCCATCTGAACAGACGTTATAGGGTCTATCCCTAAAGAAACAGCCTTTCTCAAAATCCTGTTCATGTGACCCGACTCAACCAGATCAGTGACTTCTAAGTCATCGCTTGAGAAACTCAAATACCTGGTGTTTATCCTCATGTAGGTCAGTATCTTAGATAACTCCTCTAAATCCCTCCAAGCACTCCCCTCCCTAACCAGTATCCTCATACCGCTCCTCAACTTACTGAGTGCCTCATCCATGAACACGGACTCGTGATCTCCTCTAATCCCTACGGCCGCGTAAGGGATTAACATGTCCTCAGGTAGTTGGGGCGCGTGGCCGTCAACTATCTTCCCTGAAGTCAGCGCGGAAGATATCTTCTCAAGCATCTCCTCGTCCCCGTTAATGACTGAGAGGAAGTCCATCACCTCCCCTAAACCAATCACTTCCTTGTAGTCGAGGAGCTCCCTCACCTCATTAAGCGTTATCTCAGAACCCTTCGTCAGACCTGACTTGATTGGAGGGACGCAGGAAGGTGCGTAGAAGAACAGACGTAGAGGCGTGTACCTAGATTCCTCGATGAAAGCTTTAACCCCTTCAACCCCTAACACGTTAGCTATTTCATGAGGGTCTGCAGCGACTGTGGTCGTTCCGTTCATCAGCGCTAACTTACCGAACTCAGTCACTCTCAGCAGTGACGACTCTATGTGTACGTGAGGGTCTATGAAGCCCGGCGTCACCACCTCACTGGAGGAAGCGTCGATGATTAAGGTGTCAGGACCTCTATACTTATCCGCGTCGAAGTAACCCACCCTCACCACGTAGTTACGCCACACAGCTATGTTGACCTTCTCCCTTATATCACCTAATATCACGTCGACTAGGTTAGCGTTCTTGATTATGATATCTGATTTCAACTCACCCCTCGCAGCCAGAACAATACCCCTCAATTCCTTTAACGTGTATTCTCTCCTCAACAACTTACCTGACAACATAAACCAACACTTCTTAATTTTTAATGTAGTTCAATCAATTAATAAATATTAATAAACGTGCCGCTTTTAACGTAGGTGATTGTTTGGTAGACATATACGTTAGGGGTGGGTTTGTAATAACCATGAATAAAAGAAGGGAGGTTTTGAGGAACGGTTGTGTAGCTATTGAGGACGGGGAGATAATCGCGGTAGGTAAGTGTTCGGAGCTTGATAAGGATTTCAAGGGTAAGGCGTTCGAGGAGATAAACGCTGATAAGCATGTCGTGATGCCGGGATTGATTAACACGCACGTACACTTAGTTCAAGGAATGCTTAAGGCTTGCGCTAACTATAGGAGGTTGATTCCTTGGCTTAAAGAACGTGTTTGGCCTCTTCAGGGGAACATGACGCGTGAGGAAGCGCTTGCTTCAGCTACCTTAACAATCCTTGAGCTGATAAAGTCCGGGACAACGACCTTCTTAGAGACGGGCCTGGTTGGGAGGTACGGGCCTGACAACATAATAGAAACCATACTTAAGTCAGGGCTTAGAGCAGCTGTCGCAAGACACGTAATGGACATGAGTGGTTACGCGTTGGAGAAGGGGGCTCTACACGAAGGCCTCGTTGAAGACGGCGAGACTAGCATGGGGGATACCCTGAGGTTATACAACAAATACCACGGGAGGGACGGGAGGATATACGTGTGGTTCGGTCCTAGGACGCCCGGGGCTGTAAGCGTAGAGCTCTACAGGGAGATAGCTCACGAAGCTGAGAGACTGGGGACCGGGATCACCATGCACTTAGCTGAGGTGAGGGAGGACGTGGAATACACCCTCAAGACATTCAACATGAAACCCGTGGATTTCGTTAAGTGGTTAGGTCTTGTAGGGCCTAACGTAGTCTTAGTGCATGTTGTGTGGGTTACTGACGAGGAAATAAAGACCTTAGCTGAAACCAAAACCAACGTGAGTCATAACCCATCCAGCAACGGCAAGCTAGGTTCGGGGATAGCCAGAGTCTCAGACATGCTTCGAGCAGGCGTTAACGTGGCTTTAGGGACTGACGGCGGGCCGAGCAACGACAACTACGACTTAATAGAGGAGATGCACGTAGCCGCAATAATCCAAAACGCGTATAAGGCGGATCCAGAAGCCCTGAGAGCCGAGGACGTTCTTGAGATGGCTACCGTAAGAGGCGCTAAGGCGTTAGGTCTTTCAGACAAGGTAGGTTCTATCGAGGTAGGTAAGCGTGCAGACCTAATAACCATAAAGTACTGGGACCCCAAACTCATGCCGATGAACGACCCCGTATCACACGTGGTCTTCGCCGCTAACGGCTCACACGTTCAGGACGTCATAGTAGACGGGAAGATAATCATGAGGGGTAGGAAAGTGCTGACACTAGATGAGGAGGAGGTCTTGAGGGAGGTTGAGTCAAGGTCTCGCGAACTCTTCAGTAGGACGGGCATATGCGTAGAACCCGACGTTAAGTACCCCCTGATATAGTTGAGTGAGTCAAGCAAAATATTTAGCTTTAACCAATGAATACTATTAGTGAACCCCTGTGGAGTACGACTTCGTGCTGGAGCTAATAGCTCAGAAGATTGCCGGAGATATAGTGATGAGCGAGAATTGCGGGGCTTCTCTTAGGAAGTGGAGGGAGGTCTTCAAGCTAACGCAGACTGAGGTAGGGGTGCTTATGGGCGTTAGTGCTTCCGTTATAAGTGATTACGAGAAGGGTAGGAGATCCCCCGGCGTCAAGTTCGTGAGGAGGTTTGTTAAAGCTTTGATAAACCTTGATAAGTCGAGAGGGTATCCTGTAGTTAAGCAGATAGCTAGCTCCCTGAACTTAAGTCTAGGAGCTATAATGGATCTCAAAGACTTCAGCGTCCCCATGAAGCTTGACGAGCTAGTCACCGTTGTAGAGGGCTTCATAGCGAACTCAAACATGCATAGAGACGTCATCATATACGGCTACACAGTGCTCGACAGCTTGGAAGCTATAGAGAGGTTAAGCGGCAACGAGTTCTGGCAGATAATGGGGGCTACGACTAGGAGAGCCCTGATATTCACTAAGGTCAGTACCGGGAGATCCCCCATGATATCAGTGAGGGTGAGTCCCGTGAAGCCTGTGGCAGTCGTTCTGCACGGGACTAAGAAGATTGACCCGCTAGCTATTAGGTTAGCTGATAGAGAGGGTCTTCCGCTGATAGTGTCTCTGAAGCCTACCGCCGAAGACTTAATAAAATCTCTTAGGAAGTGGTTTTCTGAGAGGGAGGAAGCATTCACTACATGAAGTCAATCATAGCTAACGCTTCTCAGTCAGCATGAGTATGGCTTGAGGTATGTCACCGCCCGCTTTCCTCAAAGCCTCTATTGCCTCTTCTCTCGAAGCACCTGTCTGCTCCATAACGAATCTCACATCATCCTCACTTATCGCCTGCGCTGACTCCACGCTCACCTCCTTACTAGAGACCTCCTCGACCCCGCCGCTCACGTAGTATATCTTCTGATCCTGGAACTTCATCACGACTACTTGAGGCTCCCTTATAATTAATTCCTTATCGGAGAACTCGATCGTGATTGACTTAACCTCCTTCAGCTCCTCGACATCAATCCCTAACTGCTTCATTCTCCTCTTCAATTCTCTCGGGTTGGTTGGGAACATCCTGAACACACTCCCAAATATTAATTACTTAATCAATCCCTTATATAGGGTTTGAAGTGCTTAGAGTGAGAGTGTTAGGCGGAGGTCGTGAGGTAGGTAGGGCGGCTGTTACGGTTAGCTTAGGTGATGGCAGGCAGTCGCTACTGCTAGATTACGGAGTGAATTTCGATGAGGAGGATAAGCCGAGGTTTCCTGAACACGTGAAGCCTTCCGAGGTTGCTGGGCTTGTGCTGACGCACGCTCACCTAGATCACGTGGGGGCAGCGCCGATGTTGCACGTGACGTCCAAGGTGTCCACCGTAGCTACCGCGTTGACTAAGAGGTTATGTGAGATAATGATTAAGGACTTCATAAAGATCTCGGGTTATTACCTACCCTACGAGGAAGTAGATCTCTACAACATGATTGACGGCATCCCAGACTACTCATACGAGAACGAGGTTCAGTTAGGTGATTACAGGGTTAAACTCCTTAACGCCGGACACATACCGGGTAGCTCAATGGCTTACGTTGAGGCAGGCGAGTATAGCGTGGTTTACACGGGCGACGTAAACACCATAGATACTAGGCTAGTCTCGAGAGCTAGGGTTTCAGGGGTTAAAGCCGACGTAGTGATTATTGAGGGGACCTACGGCTGGGTAAAACACCCGCCCAGAGAATTAGTTGAGAAAGAATTTCTGGAAGCTATTAAGGAAGTCACTGATAGGGGAGGTAACGTGCTTATCCCGGCGTTTAGTCTCGGGAGAGCACAGGAAATACTGACGCTACTTTATGAAGGGTTTGAAGGCAACGTTTTCTACGATGGCATGATAAGGCAGATTTACGAGGTCTTCATAAGCTACCCCGAGTACATAAATAAGTACGAGGAGCTCTTGAAGTCTAAGGAAGAGTTTAAGCCTGTGGTAAGACCCTCACAGAGGAGGAGGATAGTTGATGGGAGAGGTAATGTCATAGTAGCGTCGGCAGGGATGCTTAAGGGCGGTCCAGCAGTCTACTACCTCAAGAAACTGGCCGGGGACCCCCTCAACGCGGTCTTCATGGTTTCTTACCAAGCCCCGGGAACTCCCGGCAGGCACCTCTTAGAGGACGGGATCCCCTCGGAAGAGGTAGGGCCTGTTAAAGCCAGGGTTCAGTGGTTTGATTTCTCGAGCCATGCAGGGGTTGACGGCCTCCTAGAACTCCTCAAAAGCTTCAGTAACGTCAAGCACGTCGTGGTAGTACACACAAGCGAGAAAGCAGGGAAGTACTTCACTGAGAAGATTAGGGAGACCATGAACGACGTCTCAGTACACCTACCGCATAACAACGAGGAAATAATGATTGAGTGATTACTTTGGTTAAGACAGATTTACTCAGCGACGTCATGAAATTCCTATGTTCTTCGAAAGCCTCAACACTACAGGACCTAATGAAAGAATTCAAACTAACTGAAGCGGAGGCGGAAGCTCTGCTATCAACCCTGCTAGGTGAGGGTCTCCTAATCAAGGTTGAGGCAGGGATTATCAACCCCTGCGTTGGATGCCCCCTAAACATGGCATGCAAAATCAAAACAACAAGGTACGAGAACACGACCACCCACTATAGATTAAGTAATTCAGGCCTCAAATTCTGCGAAAAACTTAAAACTTAACTTCCCCAACCACACCACCAGTACCCGGAATCTTCTAACAGGAGCAGGTCTTGAGCCGTGAAGTACGTCACTACAATAAAAAGAGTAAAATAAAAGACTAAACCTACGTCGTGAGGAACCTAACGTGTTAGTTCCTCAGGTAATGAGTAGGTCGTGATTCTCCACATCCTCTTACCTACTTCGCTGAGTTTTCTCAGGGCTTCAGCGCCGTTGATGACCGCGCCTTCCCTCAACTCAATTCTAACGCCTACGATCACGCCGTCCTTGATTAAGACCCTGACTTTATTTCCTTCCGTGTCCGCGGCGAGCGCGTAGAGGGTTTTCAGTTTTGCCTCCGCGCACTCCTTACTTAATCTCGTCAAGAGCTCGGGGCCGCCTAGCTCTTCCCTAACCTCGTTTAACGTTCTTGATTTGAGTATTATTTTGCTTAGTAAGACCTCGTCTTCAAGAGCTGCGGGGTTCTCGGCAAGACCTACCTTCACTACCTCAGCAGAGGGTTTAGGTAGTTCCTCACGCTTGACCTGCTCTACAGGAACTACTTCCGTCGCTGGTTGCGCGACCCCTGCTCTCTTAACAAGCCCTTTCTTCCAAGCCTCAATCACTGCAGGCAACTCTTCTATCAGCCTATTAGTGTATGACTCGATGAATTCCTTAACACGAGGTTTCAAAGCTTTCTCATTAGCTGACTTAACTGAGACCCTACCCCTAACTATGGTTAAGGGCTTGCCAAGCAATTCCCTGCCCACAACGCTCAACCTAAGCTCAAGACTTAAGTCGTCACGTCCCTCAATCACTATGATAACGACCTCGCCCTCCCTACTAGTGCTCACTCTGAAGCGTGCCTTACTCGAATAATCACCTATCCTCAAATTAGCTAAGACCTCGCCACCACTCAATACCTCGATTAAAGACTCTATAATAGGCCATAAACCTAGATGTAGCTGAAGATCTGATAAAATAGGGAGAACCTCGTCAACGTGTAGGGAAAGAGCAACACTAAACTCATTAACTATGACCAATCTCTCAGGCCCCGAAATATTTACGTGACGGCGCTAAAAAATATATACTCTATAAGAATCTTTTGATTAGGTGATGTGATACTAGGATAACTGATTTAATGATGTTGTGGCGGCTGTCTGACTCGATTTAAATACCTAGATTTTGCTTTTTCTATTAGGTTGCGGTATGAGCTGGGCTCTAGTTCTTAAGAAGGCTTCGGAGATTTTGGTTGAGAAGGATTATGAGGTAAGGCTTATTATCGCGTCCCTGCTTGCCGAGGGCCACGTCCTCATAGAGGGAGTGCCCGGCATAGCTAAGACCTTAACCGCTAAGACCGTGGCTAAGCTCCTGAACCTAGACTTCAAGAGGGTTCAGATGACGCCGGATTTACTGCCCACAGACATAGTAGGTGGTTACGTTTATGACGCTAGGCAGGGATCCTTCACCCTCAAGAAGGGCCCTGTATTCACTAACGTATTACTGATTGACGAGATTAATAGGGGGTCGCCTAGAACCCAGTCAGCCCTGCTTGAAGCAATGCAGGAGAGGCAGGTAAGTATTGAGGGCCAGACATTCCCTCTCGAGAAACCCTTCATAGTCCTAGCTACTCAAAACCCGATAGAGTTCGAGGGTGTTTTCCCCTTACCTGAGGCACAGCTAGATAGATTCTTAGCCAGGATAGAATCAACCTACACCTCAACGGAGGGCTTGAAGAGAATCATTAAGGAGATAGACCAGATCGAGGAAGGGTTTAATGCGTTAAGCCCGGTGATGGGTAGAGAGGAGGTCCTTGAGTCTATTAAGGAGGTCCGTAAGGTCAGGGTCGACGACTCAATATACGACTACACAGTTAGGTTGGTTGAGGAGTCGCGCAAGCATCCTGCGGTCAAGCTAGGTGCTTCCCCTAGAGCGGGCATAGCCCTCGTAAGACTTGCTAAAGCGCTAGCCTACATAGACTCAAGAAATTACGTGATCCCGGACGATATCAAGAGCGCGGCTAAGCCCGTACTATCACATAGAATAATACTTAAGCCTGAGTACGAGATCAGCGGCGTCAACTCAGGGAAGGTTATTGAAGACCTCCTAGCAAGCGTGGAGGTCCCGAAGCCTTGAGTAACCCTATCGAAAAAGTCAAGAAAGCCTTACTACTCACACTACCACTCATAATCTTCCTAACACAGACCGTAGCGATAGCCACTGAAGCTACCGAGATACACACCCCTGACTTCCCCAACTACCTAGATATGCTGTACGACTACAAACCAGGCACCCAACTAAACTACACGGAATACCTCCAATTACTCAAGGAATTCTTTAACTCAATCAACAAGGGTCGGGACCTAGAAGACGTAATGAGTGATCCAAACCTAAGTAAGTTGCAGTCCTTGATGAGGGAGGGCGGGGACCTAGATAACGCGCGCAAGCTCGACGCCTTAATGAGCTACAGTACCCTCAGCTCAGACGAACTCATTCAAGGCATTAGGGATGATGAGTTAAGGTCGCTTATCCAGGAAGCAGCCTTAACAGGTAATGTGAGCAACTCCTTACTCAACCTTATTAACGAGATGTATTCCTCAGGTAAGATCAGCTTCGACGACTACGTGAGAGCGCTCTACGCGTTAAGAAATATAAGTAGTGATGCTGAGTCAAGGAAGCAGATAGACTCACTGCTTTTGAGGGTTTTAGGTAATAGCTTGATTAATTCCTCGCTTAACGTGTTAGGGGGTTCGGAATCACTAACTCAACTAACTGACCAGGAGTTAGTCAGGGATGCAGTAAATTCGATGCTTCAATTCTTGAATAGGGAGCCCGAAGCTAACGCAGACTTCATTAAGGGTCTTGAGGATCTCTTGAAGTCCTCGCAAACCTCACCATCAATACCTAGCCTCAAAATACCTTCAGCCGGTCTAGCACTACCCCCGCTAACGTCCTTGAGTATTGACTTAGGTACCGCTCTACCATTCATCGTATTAACTCTAGCCCTCACGATATCCTTGGTAATATTCCTGAAGCAAGACAAGATTAGCTCTGCTCTAGCACGCATAACCCCACGCGGTAGCAGGCCCTCCTACGGACTCGGCAACATCGAGTCAAGAATTATTAGAACCTACTGGAACTCTGTTGAGTTGTTGAGAAAGAAGGTTCAGAGAAGTCCTAGCGACACTCATAGAGAGTACTACGAGAGAGTATCTAGAACACTCCCTGAGGCTGACTCAGTGTTCAGGAACATCACATTCGCTTACGAGAAGGTTAGGTGGGGGGCATTAGATGAGAGTGCGTTAGCGGATGAGGTAGACAGTAATTACGTGAGGTTAAAGGATTTGGTGGGTAAGTCTTGAGGGTTAAGCCGGTCCTAGAACTGGTTGGTCGAGTCATAGTCCTCTTAGTGTTCTGGACCTCAATAAATAACCTCTTAACCAGCACTTTCTCGGGAAAGCTAGTTAATGATTTATTGAGGATTACCGCGATCTTCTCTATCAAGGACTTAACGGCTTTGACGAGCTTGTTCACACTAATCGCTCCCTTACTAGCAGTACTCACGGTCGTAACCATGAGTCATAAGCTGTACGTGATTACCTCACTACTCGCTTTCCTGAGCTCGCGGCCGGATCCCACTTACTTAGTGTTGGTTACGCTGGGCTTACTCACGTTACTATCGATTAACACGTACCTAACTAGCCTCAGGGGTTCTAGGGAGGGGGTGTTAAGGGACGTTAAGGTTGAGGGTTCTAAGGCTTCTTACCCTCTCCTCGCTCTGGTGGTGTGCTTACTGGTTATTAGCTCAACGTATTTAGTTTACCTCTACATAGATCTATTCTTCTCGTTCGTGGGGGCAATACCAGCCTACTCTAGGGTTAGGGTGCTCAGCGATTTCCTCGTGAACAACCCGCTCGGTAAGGCTTTACTAACCATCACATTCCTGGCAGCTTTCATAGAACCCTCACACAACTTGGTGGAGGCGCTCGCTTACTTCATCAGCCCTAACCCAACGTTAGCTAGGGCTGAGTTGAGGACCGCTATCAAGACTTTCGACGAGATTAAGTACCCCTTCTATTCCTTAATGAGCTTCATCCTAGCTCTCTACGTCGCCCCACCACTCTACGTAGTCTCCGGCTTCATCTACTCTAACTACATTCTTAGAGTGTTTCCAGCCCTGAAATCTGTTGCGGGCTCCATAACTAATTCACCAATCATTCAATTACTCGCCGAGATCCTTTTCTTCATGGTTGTCTGGGGTGTCTTCAGGTACGTGACCAAGTTCTTCAGGGGTTACGTTAGTAGGGGCATTATCTCGGCATTCCTAGTACTGCTTGCTCTAGTGGTGTTCGCTCAATACTTAG
>JAJHQR010000042.1 GCA_020833255.1 Desulfurococcaceae archaeon
GGAGTAGTAGATACTAAAGCATTAATAAAAGCACTACAAGAAGGCTGGATAGCAGGCGCAGGACTAGACGTATACGAAGAAGAACCACTACCACCAAACCACCCACTAACGAAACTTGATAACGTCGTTCTAACGCCGCACATAGGTGCATCAACAGAGGAAGCGCAGGAGAGGGCTGGCGTAGACGCGGTAAGGAAAGTCTTAGAATTGATTAAGGAGCTTAAGTGAGTTGGTGGCTCACCGTAAGGTGGTCACTTATTGTCATCGAAAGAGAAGGTTCGTGTGAAAATACCGAAGTACGATATCCCGGCCGTCAAGTTAGGGTACGTGTTGCTTGACGCGGATGACCTACTACCTCATGAGGAAATAATTACGGAGAGATTAAACGATATAGTGAGGAATATAAGGGAGCATAACGCTCTCGACATGCCCTTGATAGTAGCGCCCATACCAGGTAGTGGCAAGTACCTCATAGTTGACGGGCATCATAGGTGGGCTGCTCTAATCAAGTTGGGGTGTAGGAAGATACCTTCGGTGATAGTGGATTACTTCGATCCTAGAATCAAGGTCTTCACATGGTATCCTGCTTTCTCGGGGGAGCCCGACCTACTTCTCAGTAGGTTGAGCGGGGTGAGCGTCCGGACGTGTGGGTTGAGCATAGACTCAGTCAATGATGAGGACTTAAGGAATAAGGCTTTCTTAATGTTTGATAGGAGTAGTAGGTGCGTGTCTATAGAAGGCGATGTCGAGGTTCAGAGGAGGGTGCTGAGGATTCTTGACGAACTCGCTGTGAGGGATTTGATAAGCCTTGCTTGGTATGGATTGCTCTCAGACGCCTCGGAAGATCTCCGCAAGAACGAGATAGATTGTGTGCTGGTGCGGAGAGCTTTCAGTAAATCGGAGATAATGGAGTATGTTAGGGGAGGGGGTGTTTACCCACCAAAAACTACCAGGCATTTACTCCCCTTCACACCTATCAAGGAATATATTAAACTCGAAGTATTGTGTACCTAGTCTTAGTAGTTTCTTGCTCTAGTCTATCAATGAATCTCAACCTCTTCGCCGGGTCGGGATGGGTTGAGAATATCTCTAGTGGCGATATTCTCTTCTGAGATTTAATCCATTCAACGACTTCGTCGATATCGTAGGTTCTTATAGAAGATCTTACGCCTAGCTCAGGGTCTGATATGAGTAAGGCTTTGAGCTTGGTAGCACTACTAATCTCCCCGGATCTAGGCTTACTTATAGTTCCTGAAGCGACTAGAATCCTTGCGAGAGCTCTCTGGAGGTTCCTACCCCCTTCAGGTAGCGTTAACACGGAATTAGAGTCAGCGTAGTATTCTCTGAGCCTACTTATGTAGAGAACCACCAAGTTACTCAAGAAAGACACTATTATGAGGACCATCCCAACTAAGAAAGCGAGTGCAGGCGTTGACTTACTCTCCCTACTACGTCCTGAGCTGAAGAAGCCTGAGTAAATGAGTATCCTGCCAAGCCAGTAGATCAGGGCTGGCAGTATGCTTATGACCATCATTACCTCAACATCCCTATGCTTTATGTGCCCTACTTCGTGAGCTACCACCGCCTCAACCTCCTCGCGAGGTAAGCTGTCTATAAGTCCTTGAGTGACAGCCACCTTATACCCGCTCAGGAAGTTACCGTACGCGAAAGCATTAGGTATTCCTAGCTGTGATATCATGGCTTTAGGAACTCTCTTAAGTCCGGAAGCTCTAGCAACTTTCTCAACCACCTCAGCAACCCAGAGATCTCCAGTGCTGGTAACCGGCCTGACCTTGTAGAGCGCTTCTATGATCCACGGGCTAATTAACCATTGAAGGAAGTGAACGCCTACAACGAATACGAGGGAAAACGTCAGTATGGTCATGACGTCCGCACCGTACGAGAACAAGCTCAATATTGCGGATAATATTAGAGTCGTTATGCCTATCACTAAAGCTATGGATCCGAGCATCGAAAGCCTCAACTTAATCAGGGACGCCACCTAACCTCACCTCAGATTAATAATACATTAAACCGCTTTTAAAGCGATTTAATTATGAGTGATTCTTTAATTACGTGAACCCCTTATCTTATGGGTGATGCAGTGTGGTCGTGGTAGGGCCTACGCTAGTGGTTAAGCATGTGGAGAATTCTGATTTGTTGAAGAAAGCTTATGATTTTCTAGAGCAAGATGAGGAGATCCAGACACTCATAAAGATGTCTAACGTGATGGCCGTAAGTAGGTTGAGGTATAACGATCATGGAGTGGTTCATTCGAGGATAGTCTCAGGTTCTGCTCTAGAACTCTTCGATATGTTGGTTGAGGCAGGTCTTAAACCGTCCACGATCGCTTACGGGACCGCTAGGAGTGTTGAGGAGGCTAAGTTGGTTGTTCTAGTCGCTGCGTACCTCCACGACATAGGCAATTCCGTACACAGGGTTGAGCACGAGTACGTGGGCGCGTTATTAGCTAAAGACATCGTGGACAGGATGTTTCGTGAGATACTCCCTAACCTGAGCCCGGCTAGTAAGTACATGCTTAGACACGAGATAATGCACGCTATCTACGCTACGGAGATCAACACGAGAGCGTTAACTCTGGAGGCCGGGGTCGTTAAAGTAGCTGACGGTACGGACATGGCTGAGGGGAGGGCCAGGATACCGTATAAGATGGGTAAGCTAGACATGCACTCGGTTTCAGCGATCAGTATTAAGAAAGTGGAGATAGTTAAGGGTTCTGAAGCACCTGCTAGGATAAGGATACACATGGACGACTCGGCAGGTCTCTTCCAAATAGAAGCGGTTCTCAAACCGAAAATACTTACTAGCGGGTTCGAGAAATACTTCGAGGTCTACATGAATGTTAACGGGAGAGAACTCAGAATATACCCGGATTAGCGGGGAGGACCTCACTAATACCTAATCATGCGTGAACCAGTTTCTCAGCTTTCAAAAACGTGTAGAAGATTCCTGCGAGGAATACCCCAACCCACATTGAGGTAAAGTAATTTCCTATGATTAAGTTACCTAGGAGAGTTGCTGTTAAGTATGTAGCAAATAACACGAGGTTCGTATCTCTACCGCTCTCAAGTTCTTTCTCACCCTTAGGTGTTACTATGTAGGAAATCCTATTATCGAGTAAGGCCTTTATAGTGTGAGTTAAGATGTGAGGTGATATAGAGATTGTGAAAGCCGCTATAGAACCCATACTCTTCAGTATCCTGAGCTTAGGTAATTTAAGCTTTTCAAGAGATTCGTAAATACTTAACCCGTAAGCCACGGTCATTACGGAGAACGCAGTCAGGAAGTACACGTTCATTCTCATTAAGTCGTCGCGGAGTAATATCGATAACGCAGGTATTAGGATTAGGGAGAGGGAGAGACTCGCTAGAGGTATGTACTGTAGTAGGAAGAGAGCGCCTTCAACGAGTCTCAGCAAACCTAGATCCCTACTCCTCTTAACCACGTACTTCAAGTAACCCTTCTTCAGAGTCTCTATCGCGCCGAAAGCCCACCTCGTTTGCTGTATTGTGAAAGCCTTGAAACTTGAAGGTACTGAAACCTCTACCAACGCTTCGTCGGAGTAGCCGACGAGGTAGCCTGCCCCATGTAGTTTAGTCCCCATATACATGTCGTCTTGTATCACGTTACGCTCCCATAAACCAACCTTAAGTAGAACGTCCTTCCTATACATAGTCCCAGTACCTAACGGGAAGATCATGAAGCCGAGGTTGTGCCTGCCTCTATAGAGTGTGTCTACCACGTACTTCATGCTGTACGTCAGGGAGACGCCGAGCTTCGTTTTCCTATAACTATAACCTACCCATCTAGCCACGCACGCGTCATGGCCTGACTCAATACATGAGATTAGTTTAGGTATGGTGTCCTCACGTATTCTTGAGTCGACGTCTAAGAATAGGATTAAGTCATACTTAGAGTTAAGGATGCCGTAATTTAGTGCGGTCGCCCTACCTTTAGGTCCTTCAGTTCTTATGATAAACCTGAAATTCCTGAGCCCTAGTCTTGAAGCATGTTCCTCGGAAGCTTTCTTAAGCCCTAACGCCGCTTCAGGAGGGTCATCACACACGATTAAAACCTCGTAGTCATTCCTTAACTCACTTAAACCCTTACTTAAGTTCTCAATTAACTCGATTACTATGTGTTCAGGCTCGTTCTTCACAGGCACTACCACGCTAACCCCTGAGTTGAGGAGGCCTGTGCCTGCACGCGCGCCCCTCCTAACACTCTTCCCCCCGCCGAGAAAGTATATGACGCTATGCACGAACATTATCACAACACTCGGCATTATAAGAAAAACGTAAATCAGCGATCTAATTACCTCATCCACCATCTCCCACACTAAAGATAATACTAAAGAACGCGTTTTTAATAAAATACTTGATCCCACAACCATGACTAGATAAGGAAGGAGCTCCCGGAAGTGAAGCATAAAAACTTTTATATTAGTCTTTTGTTTAAATATAACTTAGACAAGAGTGTGATACTCTTGACTAACTTAGATGATGTAATTGAGTGGTTGAGGACTTACAGCTCTTCTTTCATAAACGCGAGGAAGATATCGAGGAAATTTAACGTGAATAGTAAGGTGGCGGCACACATACTGAAACAGCTGAAGATTAAGGGTTATATAGTTCTTTACAGGAGGAGGAGAGGTAGGTTTAACATATATAAAGTAAACAAGAACAGATTAAACGGCAAGTCAGGGAACTCCAGAGGGTTTGTTACTGTAGCAAGATCTAAGTAGCTTAAATAACTTAACCGAGAAAAACTTTCTTAAGGCCCTCCACTCTGGAAACCGATAACTAGACTTTCTTGACGTTAGTTACGACTGTGGTAGTATTGGCTAAGTTATCTCCTACCGGACAACGCTCCTCAACTAACTTAATCCACTTCCTCAGAGTCTCTAAGTCAGCGTCACTCCTCACTAGAACCTCCGTCCTTATCTCTTTATAACCCGCTCTCTCACCCACGCCTGTCATGTACTTGCTCGGGTTGATCACCCCCTCCACATTCACTTCCAAACCTTCTATGCTTATCCCCAGATCCTTAGCTACTAAAGTCCCAACTATGTTTATACACCCAGCTAAAGCAGCTAAGACGTACTCAACAGGGCTCGGCGCCTCACCACCTATCTTATCAGTTATTATCTCGTATTCACCGCTCTTCACAACCATCATCGTTGGTGAAACTCTTTTACCGCTTACCTTAACTACTACATCCTTCATTTCCGTTTTCACGCTTAATCACCTCGTTATTTATGATAAAAACACCTTAATAAGCGTAGTAGTTTACGACTGAAGACCTTGATTCCTTAACGTGGGGACGAACTTACCTTAATATTCCTGATTTCCTCGTAAAACTCTCTCAAGACATTCTCGGCTTTCTCCTTACCCGCTTCTATTAAATCTATCTTTTCCTGGAGTTTCCTCGTTCTCTCTTCGTTGATTAAGTCATTGAATTTCTCGTTCAAGAACTTGAATACTTCCTTCCCTCTACGAGTAGCTACCAGCTTCCCCTTACCTACCTCCACGACGTAACCTCTTCTCTTGAGAGTGTCTAAGATCTTAGCGTATGTTGAGGGTCTTCCTATACCCCTACTCTTCATCAACTCTACTAGGTCGCTGTACGTGTATAGCGGGTGTTCAGGAACAGCTCTGGAAGTGACTTCAGTTACGAGATACTCCCCGTCCCTCAACTCACCCAAATTAACGACGTTGAAATACTTGCTCAGCTTGCTAAACCCCTCCTCCACCACCCGAGTAACGAAAGTAAATTCCTTGCTGAAGTCGTTGAACACTAACTTAAACGACGTCTTCTCTATCCTTGACGGAATCATTTGACTAGCTATAAACCTCCTGAAGATGAGGTCGTAGAGTCTGTAGTCGTCAGGTCTTAAAGGCACTGCGAAAGATATTACGCCGGCAGCTCTCAAAGTCTTGATTTGCTTAGAGTCGAGAGGTCTCGTAGGCCTTATACACTCGTGAGCACCCTCCTTCTCCCACCTCCTCCCATGGAAGAACTCGTGCCCGAAAACTCTCTCAATGTAGTCTCTAGCTATGGAGATACCTAGAGAACTAACAGTAGTGCTATCAGTTCTGTGGTAGGTTATGAGACCTGCTTCAAAAAGTCTTTGAGCAGACTCCATGACCTTAACCGCGGAAACTCTCAACACTCTAGCGGCTTCTGAAAGCATTGCGTCCGTGGTGTAGGGGGGCGGCGGGTAAACCTCCTGAAGACTCCTCCTAACATCCGTTAAGAAAACCTTACCCGCACTCCTGACAGCGTCGGCGAAGCCCTTAGGAGCTTTAAAGATTAGGGGGATCTCCATCCCCTCAAGCTTTAGAGTCACTAACTCAGCTTTAGTTCTGTGAATGTTCGTGCGGTCGACAACCCAGCCAAGGACCGGGGTCTGCACCCTACCGGCTGAGAGGAAGTTGAGTTTAAAGACCTTCCAGAGTATGGGGCTTAAGCTAAAACCGATCCACCTATCCTCAATCCTCCTAACTATCTGAGCGTGGACTAAGTGCTCGTCAACCGATGTTAGGTTTTCGAGGGCCTCAGTCAAGCCCCTGCGCGTGACCTCGTGAAATCTAACCCTATAAATATTCTTGTTTAAGGGTTTGAGTAGTAGGGTTACGTCCCAAGCTATCTTCTCGCCCTCGGAGTCGGGGTCTGTACCTACTAAAACTTCATCAACTTGTGACGCCAGCTTCCTGAGAGCTTCTATGACGGGCTTACTCTCCACGAATACCTTACCACCGCATGACGGGCACACAACCTCCTCCTCAGGCACCTCCCTACCACACTTAACGCACCTTCTTATAGGCTTGTAGTAGGGCTTAAACGAAGAATCTCTCACGACAACCCCAAACCACTTCCTTATGTCGGTAACTAAGTCTAGGATATGGCCTCCGGTAGCTGTGATGACCATCAACCTATTCTCGGTGAGTACTTCGTATGTCTGCAAGCCGTTGATTACTCTCCTAGTAGGTCTACCGAATAGTTTAGCGATGGTTTTGGCTTTATTAGGTGACTCGACAACGAATAAGGTTGTCTTCATGAGCTCCCTCTTCTTAACCCTCAGCTTACCTTCAAGAGCCTCCCTTACCTTAGCCCTATCCCTATCCACTTCTTTCAATACCTTGGTGACACGGCCCTCATCATACTCGGAGAACTCGAGAGTTTCTAGTAACCACTTAAGATCTCTTAATAGCGCGTTGTAAGCTTTCTCTTCATCAATTACTAGAATACTTAAACCCTTCGTGAGACCGCCTACGTAGAGCCTCGACGTCCTCCCGCTTGCTTGGATGTAAGCGGTCGCGTCAGGTATTATGAAGAAATACTCACCCTCCCTACCACCAAAAGTTATGGTCTTGCTCTTCCTGAGTCTATCAACTACTTCAGGGTCTCTCAACACCTTGTTCATGAAGCGTAACGACTCCTCAGCAACCCTCCTCACGAACTCTTGGTAACCGCTGAGTTCCTTACCGTTTCTCAAAGCTTCGCGTACGGCTTCTAAAGTCTCCCTACTCGCGGTCCTGATCTTAATCAGCCCTCCCAGAACCCTGTCAAACTCTTCCGAATACCTCTCGTACACAGCGTCCTTAACCTCGTTAAGCAGTATTAACCACCTGCTTGGCTGGAAATCCTCCACACTTATTCTCAGCCTGAACTTAGGGACCCCTGCGAACACAGCATACCTTACTCTTTCAGGGAGGTCTATGCCTCTGGTCAGCGGGCTTCTGTAGGAAGCGATACCTATTAAAGCGTCTAACCTCCCCTCAACAAACTCGTTAAACACCTTCTTCCTGGAACCTAGGTAAGCCTCAACCTTAAGACCCCTCCCCTTAAGGAAGTCCGCTAACTTCTTCACGTAGTCAGCCCCCTTATCCATGGGGACGTAGATAAGGCCCCCGCCACCAGCTTTCTCAACGATCTTAGCCACCACTTCCTCGACGGCTTCCCCGTTAGGTCTGACGTAGAAGTCTTCGATATTCCTCCCCATCTCCGTCTTACCGCCCACCGAGAACCCGTAGAGCGTGTTAAGCATTCTCACACTCTTCGTTCTTCGAGCTGTTTGCGTAGCACCACTAACCACCACAAGCCCCTTAACTTTTTCTTGGAGGGAAACCCTCAGCTTATGCGCTTCATCAAGTAATCGTCTAGCTTCATCAGGGTTTTCCGGAGCTAGCTTCCTAGCCTCACTCTCAAGCTCCTGTATTGTGTTGACCTGTTCCTCATCCTCCTCAGTCACCCCAAGCATCCTCAAAACTATTTCAACGCTCTTACTCCTTCTGAGGAAGCTGTCCACGTCGTCTACGAAAGCTATGCTTATCGGCTGCCTTAACTCGGGTTTCTTCATCAGTGAGGCCGGGGTAGTTATTATTATAGAAGCCTCACCAACATTCTCGATAGCTTCCCTCCTGCCCTTCTCGGTCATCAAGCTATGGTAAGCTACTACTTTCACGTTACTTAACCCCAGCTTATCACGGATGGAGACGGTCTTGCCGTATACTTGATTGGCTAGCAAGCTGGTTGGGACAAGTATTAGCGATCTCCTCCCCTCATGAGCCGCCGCGTATAGAGCTAGTATGATCTGCATCGTCGTCTTACCGCTCCCTGTAGGGGCTATCATAGCGAAACTCTCGTTATTGAAGAACCTGCGTGCCCAGAGTCTCTGAAGACCCCACATCCTAGAATTAATCACTTTAAGAAACATACGGTCAATTTCCTCAACCTTCTCCTCAATAATCTTAAGTCTACGTAGATACCCATCCCTAATAACCCCAGTCTTCAAGTCCTTACGAGGTAAACACTTCCTGCAAGGCAACCCACTAGCTAACCTACTCGACTCTATATCTCCCCCGCAATTAGGGCACAAACCCCTGAAGACAGCTTCTATAGCCATGACTTTATACCTGTATTACCCACCCTAAAATACTACTAGAGTATATTGAAGCTTAAAAATCTAAGCACTGATAGCCAACACAACAAAGCACTCCCTACTAACCAGCAACCCCCACCCCAATCCAAGGTGGGAGGTAATCAAAAACTCACGAAACCTATGTGGGAATTCGGTGCGTCAAGATCTACGACGATCAACCTATCGTCAAGTCTTAGATGAATCAATCCCTCACCCGATACCATAGCTCCATAAGGTAATTCGGTGAGCCTCGCTCTATAAGAAACTAAGTAAGCTCTCGCGCCGTGAATGATTTGCGGTCTTAAAATACTCACCCTATATATAGCGGGCGTTTTATGTGTGGTATCGATTAACTTGACTAGCACTCGCTCCTCACGGGTCACGTCGTAAGGACCTAAGATCTCCTTCTCCTCATCGCAATCAAGTATTCTGAGGGTATACTTAATTCCTCTAAACTTTCCTTGAGTAAGCTTTCTTCGCAGGAGTCTTACGTGATGATTAATCGGAAGTAACTCACCCACCGATGAGATCTCCTCAAGAGCATCACTTAACGAGAGATCCTCCGTGATCCCCGAGCTCCTCAAAGTTCTTAAGACTTCGTAACTATTAACTGATCGCTCCCAGCAGATTAAGTCTATGTCTGATTCACTAGTATAGTAGCCGCCAAGTAAACTCCCACTCAAGCCACACTCAAGACCGTGACTAGATAATAACTCAATTAAATCGAGCGCTGCACGGTGTAGGTGGTTTGAGCTCTCACGCAACGCCGCAACCAATTCTAAAGACCTCAAACACTCAGATACTGCCTCCCAAGGAATTATAGGGACTACCTTCCCGATCTCGGGAAGAAACCTCATATAATGCCTATAATACCTCGCCACAACGTCGTAAGCCTCACCCAACCTCTTCAGTTTCCTGCCCCCGAAAATTCTGGGAACCGCGACAACCCCGTCAAGAGGGTGGTAACATCCCTTAACCACCCATAAGCTACCATCACGTAATCTAACCATATCGCCTTCAACAAGCTTCGAACACGGACTCAT
>JAJHQR010000012.1 GCA_020833255.1 Desulfurococcaceae archaeon
TGCCCCCGAAAATTCTGGGAACCGCGACAACCCCGTCAAGAGGGTGGTAACATCCCTTAACCACCCATAAGCTACCATCACGTAATCTAACCATATCGCCTTCAACAAGCTTCGAACACGGACTCATTGACAGAAACCTCACCAATGTTGCGGGATCACTGCCATTTATGGTGAGGGATAAGCTTTTATAAATTCTTTAATCACGAACCCGCCCCTAACGTAGGTGAGCTCGGCAGGAGTGTTTAACGATAATTTCTTTGATCGAGTGATTGAACACTCTATTTCAGTTAATGAACTTATATGCAATGTGAGCGGGATGTGGTTGATGGTGTCTTTAATGAGGAGTAAGTACTTGATCGTGTCGGTTGTTTCTGTCTTGGTCGTGTTGATAGCGGCTTACGCGTACTTTACGTGGAGGCAAGCGAGGGAGCCTGCGGGCTGGTTATTCACGGTAGATGTCAATGGTGAGAGATTTAAGGTTTTGGTGAGGGACCCCTCCGTAGCTGATGAATTGAGGAAGATGCTGAGAGGTGAGAGGAGAGGAATCGTTATCGGGGAACTCAGGAGTGGTGACGGGGGCTTCAACAAGCCTTGGAGCTGGCATCTAGACCCTGACACGATATCGGTCGCTGACGTCGCGATAGAGTTGTGTGATGGGACTCCTTCATTCGTGGAGAGCGAGCTAGATTATTGGCTTAACGTAGTTAAGCGGTACTGCCCTTGGAATACCAAGATAGTTGCTGAAGAACCTTGGTTCAAACCTTCCTAAATCTAAGGAAATAGTTTTTGCTTTAATCGGGTCCTGGCTTCAGTAAGGAGCTTGTGGGGCAACGCGCGGGTTTTAACCGAATACAGCGCTTTCCTTAAGTAGCTTGCCTTCCTCAAATCTCTCCAGTCTTAATTCCCTGGTCTCGGGTAGCTTAGGCTTCCCCTCCAGGATTATGTTCTTGAGCTCCTCACCTATTATCGGGGCCATCATATATCCGTGACCGCTAAACCCTGTCGCGACAACTAGGTTCTCTAGATGCGGGATAACCCCCACTATGGGGTGATGGTCTGGCGTGACCTCGTAATACCCTATCCACACCCTGAGTAGGTTAGTGCTCAGTATTTGAGGGAAGTACCTAGACATTATAGTCACTGCTTTCCTCAGATACCCGTACCTGAGGGTAGTGTCTTCCTCCGGTACGGGGAATTCCGTACCTATCAAGAGACTTCCCGTCTCGTGCTGAACTATGTAAGAACCTGTCTCCTTATGTATGACTAAGGGCTTAATGAACTGCACGTATTTTTCGGTGACTAGCAAGTGGTGTGGGTCTTTCTTAAGCGGTATCTTAACACCTATCCTTTCCAGAATATCCTTACACCACACGCCGGCCGCCACTACTACGTGCCCACCTACCTCAACATCTTTCGATTCGTTAATGGTTATGGATCGTGCCCTGCCACCAGATACTCTCACGTTAGTGACCGGGGTATACTCATGTATGGCGACCCCCAACTCCCTCAACTTCCTCCTCACAGACCACAAAAACTTTAGCGGGGACGCTTTCCCCGCCATAGGGTCGTAGAGCGCTGCCAAGATATCGTTTAATTCTATGGGTACCATATCCCTGATCTCGTCTCTCTCGAGAATACGGGTTGGTACGCCCAGACTATTCTGATAAGCTGATAGCTTTTTATGAACCTCTACTAATTCCTCCGTAGTTAGTAGCCATAAATACCCGTCTTGAACGAATTCCAGCCCGCTGATCTCCTCCCTTAGAGATAACCACCTACTTATGGATTCCTTCATTAACTTCACGTGAACGTCTGACGCGAACGAAGCTCTAACACCGCCCGCACACCTACCCGTACTTCCGAAACCTAGGTACCTCCCCTCAAATATGTGTATGTCTTTAACGCCTTCCCTAGCCAAGTAGTAAGCAGTCATAAGACCTGTTGAGCCACCGCCTATTATGGCTACCTCAACGGATTGCTTAACAACCAATCCTTAACTCACCTCTCCTTAAACGTGTATAGGGGTATCGGCTTCAGAGGAGGTCTTGATGGAGGAACGTTTAATTCTGTGTCACTCTTGCCTCTAGCGGTGTCTCCGAAGAGTTGCGGGTACATACGTAGTATTGTGTTTATGCAGTAACGACCGCCGCAAGGACCCATACCTATCCTAAGCCTCCTCTTAAGGGTTTCTATGTCCTTAATCCCTTCTTCCTTAATTACTTTCTGGACTTCTTCTAAGGTTATTTCCTCGCAAATACAGAGGAGTTTAACCATCACTTAATCACCCTAATAGCTCTCACGACCATGACTAAATCCTTAGGGACTGAGAGCGTGACTACCCAGGACCTAGTTATCTTGTCTCTGTAGACCTTCGTTACAGTGCCCCTACCCACCTCCCTCCCCTCACGATCTAAGAGTAAAACCTCACTACCCTTCGAAGGAGCGGGAAGTAACTCGTGAGGTAGCGTGACATAACCCACGTCCCCCTCTCTTGAGACGTCTACGACGAATATGGCTAGCCCGGGACACCGCCCAACGCATACCCCGCAGCCAGTGCATTTACTGAAGTCTATCTTAGGTAGGTCAGTTATTTTGTTTTTGGTGACGGCGTTGAAGGGGCAGGAGAACACACACACGTTGCACGGGATTTCCTCAACGCACTCGTAGATAGCTACAGGTCCTCTACGTAATCGTTCCTCGCTCGGTACGTACCCCATCCTAGCTAGCGTGTCTAGATCAACCACTCCTGACTCCTTAAAGTGTGTCAAGCATTCACACCCCCGCAGGGCAGGAGAGATAGTTGCCAGCTCCTCCTAATCTTCTCACTGACCGGAGCTGACCTATACTCATAAAGCATTCTCAGGAGGTTTTCCCTCTTAGTCAGGTACTCCTCCCTCTCGCCGCGAGCTTTAATCAGTATGGAATAACCGGCGATCCATCCCTCGATGAAGGCCGTGGTAGCTTCCTCGATCGCGGCTAGGTCTCCGGCAACGAAGACGTTCTCAACAGAGGTCTCCATATACGGGGTTTTCAAGGGGACTAAGCCCCCGAGGTCCGGTATGTACCTCGTAGCCGCCCCGAACTGCCTCACCAATTCCGTGTTAGGAGTTAACCCAACAGCTAACAACACCGTGTCTACCTTGACGAATCTCTCCGTACCTCCCACGACGTTCCAGTTCTCGTCGACGCGTGCTATGACGGCTTCCTCAACTCTCCGAGTACCGTTAACGCCTAGTATGGTGTGGCTCGTCAGTATCGGTACTCCGTACCTCCTTATCTTAGCCGCGTGAACGAACCAGCCCCCAATCCTCGGCAGAGCCTCAACGACTGCCTTGACCTCAGCCCCTGCTTGAAGTAGTTGGTACGATATTATCAACCCGACGTTGCCTGAACCCACTACTAAGACTTCGTTGCCTGGCTTAACGCCCCAGACATTCATTAACGTCTGCGCGCCTCCAGCCCCCATAACCCCCGGTAAGTCGTTGTTCTCGAACACTAAGTGGTTTTCGTACGCGCCGGTCGCTATCACCACATACTTAGGTCTTATTAAGTACTTTGCTTCGTCGCTGACGGCTAGAACGCCTTCCTTAAAAACCCCTACCACGGTAGCCCCGCTTATTATTCTCATGTTAGAGCACTTACTCAGCTTACTGGAGTATTCCTCAGCTATTTCAAAACCTCTCCTGCCAGCGAATAACTCCTTAGAGCCGAAGAAGATATGTGTTTGCTTTATTAGCTGACCGCCAAGTCTTATCTGATCATCCACGAGCACCACGTTAAGGTCCGTATTACATAATACCTCGGCTGAAGCCATCCCGGCAGGCCCTCCACCAACGATTAACACGTCAGTAGTTATCTCCTCACTAACTAATCTCTTCTCGTACTTACTGGCTTCAGGGAGGTCGTTAATCCTCTCAACCCTCATACCATCCTCAGCCGGCGTAATACATGAGCGTGTCGGGATCCCATTAACTCTAACCATGCATGAACCGCACTTACCGACCATGCAGAAAACAGCTCTAGGTCTTTTTAAGGTCGGCGATAACCTGAACACGTCTATCCCTGCAGCGTAGATCGCGGCGGCTAAAGACTCCCCCTCGAAAGCTCTCAGAGGCTCTCCCTCAAAAAATATGGTTATCTCCCTGCCGCGCTTAAACTCAAGTATTGGGTGTGAGCGTATCCTCCTATCCCCCAAAACACATCAACCAATAAGGTAAATTTTCTGAGGAAATAAAAAATATTTTAATTATCCCTCAAAAGAAGATGTGGTGAGGTACTACGCGGTTAGGGGATGCAGGAATATCTGACCTAACATATTTTTTCAAGCCCAGGTCTGTGGCCGTGGTAGGCGCGTCCACCGCTGAGGGCACCGTAGGTAAGGCGATAATGGTTAACCTAGTAAGTGAGTTTAAGGGCGTGATATACCCGGTCAACCCTAAATACGAGGAAGTCTTCGGTCTGAAAGCCTACAAATCTTGTAAGGACCTCCCGGAAGCGCCGGACCTAGCGGTGATTGCCGTGCCAGCTAAGATAGTGCCTCAAGTACTTGACGAGTGCGGGGGTAAGGGGACTAAAGCAGCCATAGTTATAAGCGCTGGTTTTAAGGAGGTAGGTCCTGAGGGTGAGAAACTAGAGAAGATGTTGGTTGAGGTAGCTAGGAAGCGGGGGGTTAGGGTAATAGGACCTAACTGTCTAGGAGTCTACGACGCTCACTCAAGACTCAACACGATATTCAACCCGCCGGACAGGCAGAAGACGCCGCCGCCAGGCAACGTAGCGTTCTTATCTCAGTCAGGAGCGTTGGGCGCCGCTATCCTGGACTGGCTAGCAGAGTATAACATCGGTATGAGTAAGTTCGTGAGTTACGGGAACGCGGCCGACGTAAAGGAATGGGAACTCATAGAATACTTGATTGAGGATCCTGAAACCAAGGTCATAATGATGTATATAGAGGGTGTTGAAGACGGGAGGAGCTTGCTTAGAGCTGTGAGGAGAGCCACGTTGGCTGGGAAGCCTGTCATAGTGTTGAAGGCCGGTAAGTCTGAGAGAGGTATTAGAGCGGTGTCGTCGCACACAGGATCTCTCGCAGGCTCCTACAAGGTTTATGAAGCCGGGCTAACGCAGAACGGCGCCTTAGTAGTTAACGAGTTAGACGAGTTCATACTAGCTACTAAAGCGCTAAGCTGGTTACCGGCCCCGCAAGGCGATAGGGTAGCTATAGTGACGAACGGCGGCGGCGCCGGGGTTTTAACAACCGATGCGGTGGAGCTCCTCGGCCTGCGACTCGCTGAATTATCTGAGGAAACAAGAAATTATTTGAGGAGTAGGTTACCTCCAGCAGCCTCACTAAACAACCCTGTGGACATACTTGGTGACGCGCCGCCGGAAAGATATGAGATAGCTATGGAGGCGGTGATGAGAGACGAGAACGTTGACTTAATAATAGTTATAGGGATAATGCAATCACCGGCGTTCAAGCCCGTGGACGTGCTCGCGAGCATGAAGAGGTTGTTGAGGGAGTATGGGAAGCCGATAATCTTCGTAGCTCCCGGCGGCGAGTACACCGTGAGCAACTTAAAGAAGATAGAGTCTGAGGCTAGGATACCCACGTTTAAGTCTCCTGAAGAAGCTGCTAAGGCTTACTACTTCCTCACAAGCTGGTATAAGAGTTATAGAACCCTGAAAACGCTGTCCGAGGGTAGCTCAGGATAACTTGGTGTAGGTATTCATCAAATGATGATTCAAGGAGATCTACACATCCACTCCTACGTGAGCGACGGGGAAGCAACCCCGGAAGAAATCGTTAAGTATTCTATCAAGAAAGGCCTCAACACCATTTCGATAACGGATCACAACACTTTCTCAGGGTCTTTACTAGCTATGCATAAAGCCAAGGACATCAAGAAGTTGCTCGTCATACCTGGAGCTGAGGTCAGGACTTTCTGGGGTGATGTGCTAGTTCTGTGTCAAGCACCTATTAGGATCTCGGTAAATCCGGTGAGGCTTTGGGAGGAGGCTAGGAAGAACCACTGCTTGCTAATACCTGCACACCCCTTCGATATCTTGAGGTTGGGCATAGGTGCTAGGTCTAGGTATGTCTCGTTATGGGATGCTTACGAGGTATTCAATTCCTCATCAGACCCGCTAACGAACCTGATCTCATTTCTCTACTTGAGGGATTTAGGTAAGCCAATGCTTTCTAACTCAGACGCTCACACGCTGGAAGGGATCGGGTCGTCGAGGAATATCTTCGAGGTAGGTGAGCTTAGCGTGGAGAGCGTGCTTGAAGCAATCCTCAAGAATTCCGTGAGGTTAGTGCCTACCTACTCCATCCCCTCAACTATAGCTAAACTGAGATGGGGTGCGAGAATCAGGCGTTTCTCGAAGAACCTGAGAGAACGCTACGAGCTCTATCTGAGGTTAGGAGGATTACCCCCTCACCCCTAAGCCTCAGCAATTCCCTCACAGCTCTCTCCTGACTTAACCAGTTCCCGCGCGCTTTACCGCTACCGATCAACTTCATCAACTCAATCCTTAACCATTGCGGGACTTCCGAGGGGTTCCTCAGCGCGTACGGCGTCCCCGGCAAAGGTATGAAGTAGTGGATGCGGATCTTCCCACCCATGCTGATCACTTTCCTCATATGCTCGATCGTTAACTGCTTATCCTCTAAGGTCTCGTCCGGCAACCCGATTATGTAATCGACTTCAGCTGTTAATCCAGCGCTCCTAAGTGCTTCTAAGGCGTTCAAGACGTCTTCTGATGAGTGGCCTCTCTTAATTTTCTTCAGTAACTCGTCAGAACCTGATTGAGCCCCTATATTAACTCTTTCGTTGTCGACGTGTGTCTTCAAGAACCTAGCTACCTCGCGATCAATTCTCTCAGGCCTTATCTCTGACGGGAAGGTGCCGAAGTATACCCTCCCACCTAAGCGTCTTAAATTATTTAACTCGGTCAAGAGCTCGACGAAGCTTTGGCCCGTTCCAGGATCTCTGTAGGAAAGAGCGTCAGGGGTTATGAATCTCAAGTCCTTAATCTTCCTGTTTAGTAGGTACCTACACCAGAACGTTATGTTCTCCACACTCCTATGCCTGGTTCTCACGGTATGTATGTAGCTGACTTGGCAAAAACTGCATGAGTGGAGGCAACCCCTAGTTATTTCTATAGGGTTGAATAAGCCGAGTCTTGGTGAGAAGGGTGGGTACTTATCTAGATCGCTAGTAAATCCTCTACCCCTAAACACGAATTTACCGGAGTCGAGGTAGAAAACTCCGGTGACGCTTGAAGGATCTCTCTCATTAAACCCTAACTCAATTATTTGCGGGAGCGCGTCCTCCGCCTCACCTAAGAAGGCATACTTAAAACCTAGCGAGATCACCGTGCCGAACGGGTCCCCCGTCGCGTGAGGACCTCCCGCAATACTCACGACGCCTAAGTCACGCAGTTTTTTATTGATTTCAGTGATTTTCCTGTGCTTCGTTAAGAGATCCGTAGTCAGTAGTGTCTGTATGTAAGCGATCCTCGAGTACTTGACTTTAAGCTCGTTAACGGTGTTCAGTAAGTTGTCTAGCGGGACCAGATAGAAATCCGCTTCTTTGAGTAATTCGTGCTTTTCTGCAGCACCCAATAATACGTGCACGCTATACTTAACGTCTCTCCAATACCCCACTACTACGGCTTTCCCCCTCATTTCCAAGAACCTGTCACACCGCGCGTGATCCCTGCGGATCTCTGGCGTCTAGCACCATTATTTAGTTATTTAGATCTTTTAAGTATTAGAGTAAGGATGAGTTAATTGCGTGTCGAGGAATTGAGGCTCCCTGATGACGTCGTAGAAGCTTTGAAGAAGAGAGGAATAACCACGCTCACACCCCCTCAAGCAGAGGCTGTTAAGAAGGGCTTGCTTGAGGGGCGTTCAATAGTGGTGGTAGCTCCTACAGCTAGCGGTAAAACACTTGTCGGGGAATTAGCGTTGATTAATACGTGGCTTAACGGGGGTAAGGGGGTTTACGTATCGCCTTTGAAAGCACTAGCGGAGGAGAAATACGAGGAGTTCAGGTTTTGGAGTAGCTTAGGGGTTAAGGTAGGTATAACTACGGGTGATTACGACAACCCGGGCGAGGAGCTCAGGCGGTATGACTGGATAGTAGCTACTTACGAGAGGATGGACTCTATCTTCAGGCTTAAGCCTTCCTGGCTTAGCGAGGTGAGGACTATCGTGATAGACGAGTTACACATGGTGGGTGACGAGGACAGAGGACCTATAGTTGAGTTGCTGGCTGTCAGGTCACTCCTCGATAACTTACAGATCGTGGGGCTCTCTGCGACGGTGGGGGAACCTCAAATACTTAGTGAGTGGTTGGGGTCTGAGCTGGTCGTCAGTGATTGGCGCCCGGTAAAGCTCGTTGAGGGTTTCTACTTATCCAGGAAAAACCTCATAGTTTTTTCTGACGGACGCTTAGAGGAGGTGCCGAAGAAGCAGACCCTACCGCAACACTGCTACATGAAAGCTATAAACGAGAATTACCAGTTATTAATCTTCGTGCAGGCTAGGAAGAAAGCCGAGGAGCTTTCATCAAAGCTTGCCTCACTAAACTTAGAGGAAATACCTGAGGCTAAAGACTTGGTGAGGGAGCTGGAGTCTTCCGAGGCCCCCCGAACAGAGGTTGAGTCCTTATCTAAGGTGGTTTCGAGGGGGCTCGCATACCATCACGCAGGACTCTCCCTAGCTTCCAGGAAAATAATAGAGAGGGGGTTTAGGAACAGGGTTCTCAGAGCGGTCGTAGCCACACCGACTTTAGCGGCCGGCATAAACCTCCCTGCTAGGAGGGTAGTGGTTTATACTAGGAGGTTTGAGGGGTTCCTCAAGCCTATCACGGTAGCGGAATTCAAGCAGATGGCTGGGAGAGCCGGGAGACCCCAGTACGATCCTTACGGGGAAGCTATAGTGGCTGACGTGTCCTCGGAGGAGGAAGGGTGGGGTTACGTGTTAGGTAGGCCGGAACCCGTCGAGTCCGCACTACTGCAGGATAGGGCTGTGAGAATCAGTACCCTAGCTTTGATAGCTTCAGGGGATGCGAGAACCCCTGAAGACCTCGTCAACATCTTTGAGAGGACTCTGGCGTGCTTTATGAAGGGTAGGAAACTCAGCGTTAACATGGTTCGCTACGGGTTGAGGTTGCTGAGTGATGAAGGGATGATTGAGGAGAGCGGTTCCCTACTAAGAGCTACTAAGTTGGGAGCCACCGTGTCGAGGATGTACATAGACCCGCTCTCAGCGATCATAATACTCAACGACTTAAGGAAAATCATAACCGCTAAACCCCTTTACTACCTAACGTTAATAGCCTTAACCCCGGACTTCGGCAGGGCTAGGATAACGAATTACCGGGTGTATTCCGCTGAAGCACGTTCCTCACTCACTATGGGTTTAATTCCTGAACCTCCTGAAGACGTGGAGGAGATAGGGTATTATGATTGGCTACGTGCTTACAAGATAGGCAAGATACTCAACGAGTGGATTGAGGAAGTTCCTGAGGACGAGATCCTGCATAAGTACGGTATCGGGTCCGGAGACTTGAGGGTGTTGGTGGAGACTGCTGAGTGGCTGACCTACGCCGCATCAAAGGTGTGCGACGTGGTCGGTTTAAGAGAGCATTCCAAGAAGCTTGAGGTATTGAGTGCTAGGGTGAGTCACGGGATCAAAGAAGAATTACTTGATTTAGTTCGTGTTAGGGGTGTTGGGAGGGTGAGAGCACGGATTCTCTACGATCACGGAATTAAGACTGTTGAGGAGCTTGCCTCCACAGACCCCTCTAAGATAGCTAATCTTAAGAGCTTCGGACCTAAGGTAGCAAGCAACGTAGTTGAGGAAGCTAGGAAATTGGTGGGTTCACGTAGAGAGCTTAGAGAATAACTTCACTATGTCTACCTCGGCTACCGTGGTGGGGATGTATATGCTTAAGTTAATCAATACCTCAGGACTCACCTCCCCCACAACCCCTACCGACTCACCGTTGACTAATATCTCGGCAGCCCTACCCTCTATTAGTAGTTTCCTCGAAGTCTTCCTTAGCTCGTAGCTAGCCCCGATAGTCTTCATCAGCGACTTAAGCACTACTAACCCGTCAGTTAAGGTGTAGCCATCGCCGGCCAGCCCGTAAGCGAGTTTCTTCGCATACTTCGGCAACGTGTTTTCCTCAAGCCTTACCACGTCACCTATCTCAAATATCTCCAACCTCCTTCTCTTAGAGCTGTTCGTCTTCACGGAGGTGAGTATGGTGGGTAGTAAGGAATTCCTCACCGCCGAATAAGTCTTCATCTTAGGATTCCTCACCCTCACGAACCCCTCCTCACTAGTTAAGGCTAGTATCTCAGGATCCGTCAACATGAAGTTCAGCACTTCCTGCAAGCCCAGACCTAACATGATCTCCCTCAAGTACTCTGAAAACCTCTCTAACGGGTTTATCCTGCCGAAATGCGGTGGGTTAGAGATCTCGCCGCCAAGCTCGTTATACCCGTAAGATATGGCTAGATCTTCTATGACGTCAACGTATGAGAGCACGTCCACCCTGTAGGGAGGGACCTTAACTACCACGCGATCCTCACTCAAGCTCTGAATCCAGTAACCCATGGATTCAAGTAGTCGCGGGCCCTTAACCTGGATAGGATCTATACCCAGTAGTGAGGTTACGTGGCCCCTCCCAACCTCCACAACGGTCTCCTCCAACACCGGGCTGTAAGGGAAGGGTGAGGAACCCTTAATGCTAACCTTCCTAATCACCGGGTTCCTCGACCTCTCACTAACGGATGTGGTTATGACGTTCAACATCTTCATCATCAGGTAGGGCTCGGTCCCCGTCACGTCTATGACCGCCCTGCGCGTCTCCTCAGTGACTTTATTGTCTTCCGCGTTAAGTATTGGAGGGAATGAAAGCACCTGACCCTCAGAATCTATTAAGAGTGGGTAGCGGCGATGGCGTACTAGGTGAGCGTATTTAAGTCCTTTCTCAGTCGTACGTAGTATCTCGTCTAAGCTCATGACGTTCTCGTAGCCTAACGGTCTGTAACTAGCGTTCTCTACCTCAACGTACTTTATAGGCGGCTTCACCTTATCTAGGTCGTAAAGACCTATCGAAACAAGCTCTCTGTCGCCGCAGTACGTGGCGTGGAGCTTCTCCTGTAGCTGAAATATTTGCCTAACCGCTTCCTCATCTAGTTCTAGGTTCTCCACTATAGCTAAGAATGCGTACGGCCTGTACTCAGGGGCCTCACTAACGTCTAGATATGTTGGGGAATCCTCAACCACGTACTTGATCGGTTTCCTAGAACCTTTGTAGACACCTACCGATCTGCCGAGACCTTCAGCGGAGAACATGTCAGGCCTGTCGTGGCTAGCTTCATAAACTATGGTATCACCCCTCACCTCCTCTAAATCACACTTCAAAGTTTCCAGTATCCTCGCTAACTCCTCTAGGGATAGCGGTGTCTCCGCTACCCTCTCAACGTCCCACAACTTTACCTCAACTTTAGGCATTCTTTAAAATCACCCCAGGTATTTTCGTCGATTCTATGACGTCTAAATCACACGAGTAAAGGTTTCTTATGTCGTCAAACCCTAGAACTATCATAGCGAGCCTGTCTATCCCTATCCCCCAAGCAGCTACCTTGTAGTCTGTGGGTAGGGCCACACTAGCTAGTACTTCAGGCCTGAACATTCCTCCCGGGAAGACCTCGATCCACCCTAGCTTAGGATGCTTCACGAATCCCTCGACGCTTGGTTCCGTGAAGGGGAAGTAAGCTGGCTTGAACCTAACTTCCTCCATGCCTAAGCGCTTAGCGAGTTCCTTGAAGAAACCTAGTAGTTCCCTGAAGGTCACTCTCCTACCTACTATGATGCCCTCCAGCTGGTGGAACTCCATCAGGTGTGTAGGGTCCGGCGTGTCAGGCCTGAAGACCCTGTCGAAGGAGAACACCCTGTACTCCCCGGCACCACGCTCGTATATGGTCCTCAAAGACACGGGGGTCGTGTGAGTTCTGAGGACAGTCATTCGAGCGACGTCCTCTCTCCAACAATACTTCCAAACCTCAGTGTGGACCTTCTTAGTCCTCTCAAGCACGTCAACTTCCTTAACTTCTGCTCGAGCGTTATCAACGTAGTAAACATCCGTTTCTTTTCTTGAGGGATGGTATTGAGGAACGAATAAAGCGTCGAAATTCCAGAGGCAGCTCTCCACGTAAGGACCCCTAACCTCCTCAAACCCCATCTCAACCAGTATTTCCTTAACGTACTTCATGAACAGCGTGTAAGGATGTCTCAACCTAGGCGTGCGCGCGGGTACCTCGACCCCCACATCGAATTCCTTGAATATGGCTTTCTTCCACGTCCCGGTAACGAGAGCCTCGGAAGTTAAGTTAGTTATCAGCACTCCCTCAACCACCCTCCCCTCACTCAATAACTTGAGTAAGTCTTGCGTTGGGTAAACCTTAATGATCTTAACGTCGTCTACGTCCACGAACCCCCTGCGTTTAAGGTCCGCGACCCAATCCGGTAGGTTATCGTAGGACACGGGTTTCACGTGATTCCTCAATATTTCCTTAACCCTACCTACCTCACCTAGGAAATCGCTTAACGCCCCCTCAGCCAGAAACACTAAACCACTCTCAAGCTTAATTAGTCCATACCTCCTTAAACGACCCAGAGAAGCTCTTAATTCATCCTCGTTTAAGCCTGCGGAAGCTAACTCTTCTAAGCGTGCTCTCCCGTTATTAGCTATCAAGTACCTCAACACCCTCTCTTCAGGGAGTCCTAACTCAAGATACTTAAGCCCTAACTCACTCGTCTTAACTAAGTACCTCAAAGTCTTCTCCAGTCTTATCAACCGCTTACTCTCTAACTCCGCGAGATCCCTCATCAAATCAGATTCTTTAAACCCTAGAGAATTACTGACTTCGCTGACGTCAGCGCCCTCACGCACCTCACCCAAATACTTAACGATCCTGAACTGCCTCGGAGGCAACACCAAGCTTTCGAGCACTCTCAACACCGCTACATGAGTATTTAAGGAAAACTAATAAAATTATTAAGTTAGGTGCTCATACGTTTTAGGAGGGGATGGAGTGTCCTTCATCGAAGCATACCCTAAAAAAGATGAGGGAGTGCTTGTCTGGTTTCCTGTCGCTATAGCGGAATTCCGAGAGTGTAATCCCCGTGGTGATAGACTGGTCTTCGAGTGTTACTTAAGCAGTGTTCTCGAAAACCCGTTAATCAGGTTCCTCACGATAAGGAAGTTGAATAGGAACACGAAAGTCTTAACCTACCCGAGCGTCAACGCGGTGAAGCTAGCTCACACCACGTGCAGCGAGTACGAGTTATTCAAAGACGTTGAAGCAACTGAGGAAATCTTAAGGGACGAGGAGAAAGCCAGGAAATTCTTTAGCGACTTAATATCCGGTGAAGCACCTCAACAGAGGGCTAGGAGGTGGTGGAACCTGGAGTTATTTAGGCCTCCCAAGATAGATATGCGTGAGATACTCCTCAAGAGTAATATAGCCATAGTTAAGGAAATCCTTAAGAATCTATGCCTAGATAAGCGGGTGAAGCCTTCTTACTGGGCCCCCGGATATCTCTTAATGAGGGTGAGTCGAAGGTCCGGTCAGGTCTCGATAATAGAGAGGGACAGGGAAGAAATCTCCAAGATATACTCGAGACTCCTCATGCACGAGAAGCTCGCGAAAATCTTTGAAGGTTTGTGAGAAGAGTCGTTAAGTCTTCTTAAGCTCGTAAAGTAGGTGGCGTGCTTCAGGCATTATTAGTTTTCTTAAAGCTAACTCGACAGCGTCCGGCGATCCGGGCAGCACGAATAGTAGGGTATTCCCTGAGACACACGCGAAGCTCCTCGAAGCTATCGCCGCGGACCCGTGCTTCGTGAACGTTAGGTACCTGAAGAGCTCGCCGAAGCCTGGCATGTCCTTACCGCAGTAACTCTTGAGAGTATCTACCGTGATGTCCCTAGGACTTACTCCGGTACCCCCGGTGACTACGATGACGTTGCATGAACCCAGCAAATCCTCGAAAGCCTTCCTGATTTCCTCTTCTTTGTTAGGGACGAGACGCCTGCTCCTCAACGTCGCTCGGTAATCCTCACACACCCTCTCCACTATGGGAGTGATCTCGTCTTTCTTAACCCCTCTCAAAATAGAGTCGCTAGTTATGATTAACCCGAGGTTGATTTCCAAGCCCTCAGCTTCTCTCCTATGCTCCTCGACCGGCATGACACTAACCCCTAATCTTACCGCTCTTCACAGCTTCCAAATACCTCTCAACTATGTCATACCCGTACTTCGACTCAAACCTTCTCCTACCTTCCTGAGTCATTCTTAAGGGGGTCCACCTAGGGTCGAGAACCACGTCAACGCGTACGTCCCTCACACCCTCAATAACCGTCAGTTTCTTGTATATCTCGAATAGTATGTAGGTGCTGGCCGGACATCCAGGAGCCGTGAAAGTCATCTTTATTAAGACGTCACCAACCTCGTTAACGGTGACCTCGTATATTAGTCCAAGGTTCCACACGTCAATACCTAGTTCAGGATCCTCCACGGTCTTCAGAGCTTCTATGACTTTACTCTTAAGCGTCTCCGACATTTCCTAAGCCCTCTACGTTAATACCGCACCGTCTTTATTAAGGATTTGAGGAACCCTTACTCCAGTCTTTAACTAGCTTAGATAGGTTCTTAACGCTCAACCCGAAACTTACGGCCGCCGCAAGGAATAGCGGGTACTCACCTAACATTATGAACACCCTAGTTAACACGCTTAGTAAGGCCGCCATACCCTTACTAACCCCGACCAGGCTCAGAATACCGGTCTGCGTTAGCTCATAGATCCCTACATTACCTGGCGTGACTATGGGGAGGAGCCAGATTATCATGTAGATGGTGTCGAATCCTATGATGAGTTGCCATAGACTTAGCTTAAGCCCTACTAGGAGGGCTAGCGCGTAACCGTGAGCGACGTTAGACAACCTCTCCAACACTGAGAGTAGGGTGGCTAACAACACGTAATTATAGCGCTTAGTTAAGCTAGTGAAATCCACTACGTACTCTTCACGAAGTCTTATGCTGGTGTCCTTACCGAGCTTACGGTAGAGTTTATTTACTAGAGACTCGAGAGCCTTACTCCTAGGCATTAAGAAAAGGAGTGAGTTGATCAGGATTAAGGCAGCGGCAGGCACTATCAAGACTAGAGCGCGTGAAACAGGCATGTGCAGCCCTACCACAGATAATAGTAGGAAAGCCAGCATAGTTAAGGTGGTTATAAGTCTATGGGAAGTTATCCCTAATAAGGTCTTGCTAGCGCTCATGGAGGGATTCCTAGTTAATAACGCGAATTTAACGACTTCCGTAACCCCTCCTAACGGAACAATCAACTCAGCGAACACAGACACGTAAGTCACTTTAACAACTTCAGATAACCTAACCCTCTCCACAGCCCTCAACAATATGAAGAACGTTAGCGCGTGGAAAGTGACTGAAGAGATTCTCGTGAGTAGAGCTAAAGAAACGTAGCCAAAACTCTCACTCCTTGTGAGGAGAGTGAGGACGTCGCCGATGTTGTTGGTGTATATGAACGCGAACAATAAAGTATAGGAGGCGATAGCGAGCGACAACGTTATCGCCAGCGTCTTATTCAGCCTCATCTTCACAACCCTTACTACGAAGTCTTTAAATACATGGAAATATAAGTCTGAGGTCTTCGCTGTTTAGACAATTGATTGATGCGGACTTAAACAATAAAAGAAGAACCCGGTAATTATTCTTTCAGGTGAGTGGGTGGTGCCGGCCTTAAGAGAGTGGAGGAGTTACACGCCGTCCACGATAGATGAGGAAACTAAGTTACCTATCCCTAGCCGAGACGAGGACGAGATAACTATGTCTTACGAAACCTTAAGTAAGTTAAGTTTGGTGGGTGATGGCACGTACGTCTTCGTTTGCGATTCCTGCGAGGATGTAGACTTCCACGTAGTTCTTGATTTGCTGGACGTTCGGGGTGCGTCTGTAGTAGTATTCAAGTCCGTTAGTGAGGGGCTTTACTACAGCTTGAAGAACGCGCCCTCAGTCCTCACGGTAGTGAGTAGTAAGCCTCCTGCAGGCGCGGTGAGCATGGTTCTCAATAGTAAGGGTAGGGTGCAGATAACTAAGTATGAGTTAAGGAAAGAATTTCTCGGTTTCCTGAAGTCAAGCATAGTTGATGAGAGAGCGTTGAACGAGCTTATAGCGGAAGCCTCAGCAACTACTACTGTTAAGGTACTTTCTAGGCTGGCTAAGCGTAGGGATGTGAGGAACGGGCATGTGAGCGTGGTGAACGGCTTTATCCGAAATCCGAGATTGTTGGAGAGGGTTTTTTCTTCTCTTAAGCTTAAGAGAGCTGACTCCTCAATAGCTGACGAGCTTAGGAAGCAAGGCTACGACATAAACTTAGGCACCGCGATAGCTTTGACTAAGATCGCCGAGAAGTGCTCTGCTAACGAGAAGGTTGTTTTCGTGGGTGGCACGGTCTCTGAGGGCGTGATAATACTTCACATGAAGTGTGGTGGCTTGAGTTGAGGAGAGTCTACGTGGCCGGGGTAGGAATGGTTAACGTGGGTAAGCACGTTGATAAATCGCTGAGGGATTTAGCCGGTCAAGCAGCTCTTAAGGCTATGGAGGAGGCCGGGAACGAAGTGCCTGAAGCGCTCGTGGTAGGTAACATGCTGAGTTCTTTGGTGGAGCAGGAGAACCTCGCGTCACTCATAGGGGATCACATAGGTCTCAGAGGCGCTTGCGGGCTTAAGGTCGAGGGTGCTTGCGGGTCAGGAGGCCTAGCCTTGATGACCGGGTACTCGTTAGTTGCTTCAGGACTCTTCAATAAGGTGCTCGTGGTAGGTGTGGAGAAGCTTTTCGAGAGGCCGTCCGCTGACGTGATTAGGGGGCTGGCTTACGCGGCCGACGCAGACTACGAGTTAATTTACGGGGTTACCTTCTCCGGGTTAAACGCTCTCTTAATGCGCTACTACATGAGTAAGTACGGGGTTAGGTATGAGGAGCTAGCTTACTGGTCGGTCTTAATGCATAAGAATGGCTCCAGAAACCCCTACGCTCAGTTAAGGAATGAAATAACGTTAGATGACGTCATGAAGTCCCCGGTAATAGCTGACCCGATAAGACTCTACGACTCATGCCCGCTAAGCGATGGCGCGGCGGCCGTATTCCTAGTCAGTGAGGACATTAAGAAACTCACGGACACCCCCGTCACCGTGGCCGGCGTGAGTAACTCTATAGATAGCACGGACCTCTCCTCAAGACTGGAGCTCGACTACTTACTAGCTTCTAGCACTTCCGCGAGGAACTCTTTAAAAATGGCTAAGGTAGACTTAAGAGAGGTAGGTGTTGCAGAGATACATGACGCTTACACAATCACGGCGGCCTTAAGTATAGAGTCGATAGGGTTTGCCGAGAGGGGTAAAGCGCCTAAAGCTTGGAGTGAGGGGCGTTTTAGTCCGGGCGATAAGCCCTCCATAAACCTCTCCGGGGGTCTGAAGTCGAGAGGGCATCCGGTAGGCGCTACCGGGGTTTACCAAGTAGCTGAGGTAGTGATGCAGTTGAGGGGGGATTTCCCTGGGATTTCGGTGCCGGCTGAGGTAGGCTTAACCCAGAATATAGGGGGTGCGGGATCTAACGTCACCACAGTAGTGTTGAGGAGGTGACGTGCTTTGACGACTATTCAGAGGGTGTGGAGATTAAAGAACACGCTACTCAACCTTCTCGCGAGCAGGTGTTCTGTGTGCGGCCACGTCACGTACCCCCCGAAGATGAGGTGCCCTGTCTGCGGTTCCAGGGAGTTGAGGGAGGAGAGCCTGCCTCGTGAGGGTGAGGTACTGAGTTACACAATCATTCGAGTACCTGCGAAGGGATTCGAAGACTTCACACCACTAATAATAGCCCTCATCAAGCTCGGCGACGCCAAAGTCTTGGCCGAGGTCGTTGACGTGAAGCCTGAGGAAGTGAGTGTCGGTATGCGGGTCGTCGCCACGGTCAGGAGAACGGCACAAACAATCGATGGTGGAGTACCTTACGTGATTAAGTTCAAGCCGCTTAGGTCGTGAACCGTACCGAACAGCACGGTTTTCAGTTATAAACCCGTGGCGCTAGTTTTTATGTTGGTGGTTAAAACGAGTTCGTCCGAGTACGTGGATTTCTCGGATTTCCAGAAACTTGATTTAAGGGTTGGCTTGGTTGAGAGTGCTGAGAGGATTCCGGGCTCTAAGAAGTTAATCAGGTTGATAGTTAACCTGGGTGAGAAGGGGAGGAGGCAGTTAATAGCGGGTCTTGCCGAATGGTACAAACCCGAAGATCTGGTAGGGAAGTATATCGTGGTAGTCTCTAACCTAAAACCTAAGAAGATGATGGGGTTTGAATCGCAAGGCATGTTATTAGCTGCAGGGTGTGGTGAGGGGGAGGTACCGGTAATCTTAACGGTTGAGAAACCGGTGAGTCCGGGCACCAGGATTTGCTGAAGATTAAAATTTCCTGTGTTTTAGTCTGAAGTACCGACCTTACCTAACTTCTCCGCAACAGCTGCTTGAGCTGCCGCTAGCCTGGCCACGACTATTCTGAAAGGTGACGCGCTCACGTAATCTAAGCCGGCCTTATGCAGGAACATTATGGATTCTGGGTCGCCGCCGTGCTCCCCGCATATACCTACCTCAAGGCTTGGATTAGCTTTCTTACCCTCCCTAGTACCAAGCTCTACTAAAGCCCCAACACCCACAACGTCTATCGTCTGGAACGGGTTCTCGGGCAGTATCTCGTATTCTAGGTACTGAGGCATGAACTTATTCTCGACATCGTCTCTGCTGAAGCTGAACGTGGCTTGAGTTAAGTCGTTCGTGCCGAAGCTGAAGAAGTCTACTTCCTTAGCTATCTCGCCGGCGGTCAAGCAAGCCCTGACCGTCTCGATCATAGTACCTATCTTCACGTCGCTTAAGTCAATACCGTACTCCCTCTCCACGTCTTTTATCGCCGGTATTATTGCTCTCTGCTTCACGAACTTGACCTCGTTGACGTGAGCTACCTGAGGTATCATTATCTCTAGGACCGGCTTATAACCCTCTTTCTTAAGTTCGGCGGCTGCCTCAAGCATGGCTCTCGATAGGTAGTAGTAGAATTCAGGGTATGTCACGCCAACCCTAACGCCTCTGTGACCCATCATCGGGTTATGCTCCTTAAGTACGGACACCCTCTTATATAGCGCCTCAAGCTTCTTCACCCTGTCCTCAAGCTCCTTAAGAACGTTCGGGGTTAGGTCCTTAGCTACCTGAGAGTTAGCTAGCTCCAGATACGCTGTCTTAACCTCGTAGAGCTCCTTCAACACCTCCTCCGGCGCGGGCAGGAACTCATGTAGTGGCGGGTCGATCAGCCTTATCACTACGGGGAGTCCGTCCATTATCTTAAGCATTTCCTTGAAGTCCGGCTTAATCATCTCAACCAGTTTCTTCAGGTGTTCTTCTCTAGCCTCCCTAGACTCAGAGAGTATCACGTTCCTGAGAGCTTCAAGCCTCTCCGGCTTCCTAAACATCCTCTCAATCCTCAGCAACCCTATGCCCTCAGCGCCGAATTTCCTAGCTATTAACGCGTCCTCCGGCACGTCCGCGTTAGCTCTAACACCTAACTTCCTGACGCTGTCAGCCCACTTAAGAAGCTTGTCTAGCTCAGGTATTATCTCAGGTTCCACGGTCGGTACCCTGCCAACGTAGACGTTACCTGTATTCCCGTCAATCGTTATCCAATCACCCTCCCTCACTACCCTGCCGTTAACCTCAAACACTTTCTTCTCGTAGTCTATCTTAATCGCCTCAGCACCGACTACGGCTGGCTTACCGATCCCTCTAGCAACTACCGCCGCGTGTGAGGTCATGCCTCCCTTAGAGGTCAGTATCCCTACTGCGGCGTAGAACCCGTGCACGTCGTCAGGCTTTGTCTCAACCCTGACTAAAATGACTTTCTTACCTTCCCTCGCTTTAAGAACTGCCGTGTCAGGATCGAAAACAACCTCACCGCTAACTGCTCCCGGCGATGCCGGCAACCCCTTAGCCACGGGCTCCGCCTTAGCTTTAGGATCTACTCTCGGGTAGAGCAGTTTCAGCACTATGTCTGGCGAAACCCTCATTATAGCTTCTTCCTTACTTATTATGCCTTCCTCAGCTAACTCAACAGCTGTCTTAACCCTGGCTACGGGAGTCATCTTAGCTACTCTATTCTGGAGGAAGTATAGCTTGCCCCTCTCTATAGTAAACTCTATATCCATCACGTCCTTATTCAGTTTCTCGAGTAGTTTGCCGGCTCTTATCAATTCCTCATATATTTCCGGCATCCTCTCCTTAAGCTCCTCCAAGCTTAGGGGTGTCCTAATACCTGCTACCACGTCCTCTCCTTGAGCGTTAGGCAGGAACTCTCCGTAAGGCTTGTTCTCGCCGGTAGCGACGTCTCTGGTGAAGTACACGCCAGTGCCTGAGTCCCAACCCATATTACCGAAGACCATGGTCACGATATTGACGGCTGTGCAGTCAGCTATGTCCGGGGTTATGTTGTTAGCCATCCTATAGAATATCGCTCGCGGGTTCATCCAAGACCTGAAGACAGCCTTTATCGATAGCTCCAGCTGCTTCCACGGGTCTTGCGGGAACTCACCCCAATTCTTCCTGATGACCTCCTTATATTCCTCGACAACCCTCTTCAAGTACTCAACCGAGAGCTTCCACAGACCCGGCGCCACGTCCGCCGGCGGCTGCGCGTCAAGCCTTAAAGTATATTTAGGATACCTAGACTTAACGGCTTCTAACTCGCTCGCGTAGAGCTTCTCAGCCTGCTTCTTAAACTCCTCCTCATACTTATCGAAGACCTCATTAAATAGCTCCTCGTTAATCTCGAGAACTATCCTACCAAACATCGCTAGGAATCTCCTATAAGCGTCGTAAGCAAACCACTCGTTCCCGGTTAGTCTTGCAAGACCCTTAACTACCTCATCATTTATTCCTAGGTTGAGGACTGTGTCCATCATGCCTGGCATTGAGACCGCGGCACCGGACCTAACGGATACCAGCAACGGGTTCTCAGGAGAGCCGAAGACCTTGCCGGTCTTCTCCTCCAGCTTCCTCATGTAGTCACGAACCTGCGTCATCAACCCGTCAGGCAGTTCCATACCTCTTATTATGTCCCATATCTTCTTGATTAGCTGGTCCCTGACCTGCGGCGGCGGGTTTCTCTCAAGTTCCTTAACGATAGCGTCAATCTCCTCACGTCTGCAGACGTAGAATTCCCTGCACGCTTGAGTAGTTATTATGAAGCCCGGAGGTACTGGAAGACCTAGCTGAGTCATCTGAGCTAAGGAAGCGCCCTTACCCCCCAACAACTTCTTATCTTTCCAATTAGCTTCCTCAAAACTGTAGACGTACTTCACACCCATACCACATCACTCTCGTGTAATAAGATTGAATAAGGCTTTTAAATCAAATTCCCTGCGTTACCGGAACCCTCCATAACCTGAAGGGTGGGTCCCTTAACCTCATAGATAGCTTAGAAGTGGTGGGGGGCGGGTCTACTGAGGGCGATATGAGCCCCGCGGGCTAACCTGGCTACCCCACCCCGCTACTCCGTCCCCCCATTCATTATTCAACATTACGAGGTTTTTAAGCATTAGATGATTTCTTAACAAGGGACCTGAGCAGTCCCCACTCAGGACTTGTTTCAGGGCCTACACCGTAGATTTTCGAAGCCATTATCTCCAGGTCTAGCTCCGTCGGTATGCCTAGCTTCTTAGAAATGCTCCACGCCTCAGCCAGTGAGTTGGTTCTGCATATCATTTGAGCCAGCTTATTTACCTTCATGACGTCCTCACTCTTAAGAAGGAATGTGACGAGGGTTAACGCGTTTATCTCTATGGTTCTGCTACCCCCTCTTATAGCTTTACTCCCTACGTAACCCTTAAGCGCTAGGTAGGGTGCTCTACTAGCTTCCGTCTTAACACGATCTATTAAGCCCTCGTAGAGGTCTACGTGGTGTTCCCAGAAACCTACGACACCTACGTAACCCCCCATACTAATCAACTCACTCACCTTCCTCAAGACTTGGTCTTGAGGGAGTTCCCCGTCAGCACCTAACGCGGCCACGCCGACAAGCCCTCCAACCCTCGCCGTAGCCGCCAGAGTTATTGAGTCTGTTAGGGGAGACCATAGATTATCTTCCCAGCCTTCAGCGAGGATATCGCCGCCTACATCTAGATCGATTAAGACGTTCTCCCCACCCCCAACCAACTCATTAAAACACTCGTAAACCCCGCTAACACTCCTCTCAAGAGTTACTGCAGGAACCTCTTTCTTGAGCTTCCCTGCCACGTAAGCTGTGTGCGGCTTGAAAGAATACCTACCGCGTACGACGTAAGTATCTTCATTAACCCACACGCACTTACCGAACCTCGCGTTCCTGATATTAGCTACGGGCACAGGGCCTGGGTATGGGTCAACAACCCATCTCTCCCATAAGACTCCCAGAGGGCGGCACTCACGAACACCTACGAGTTCTTCAAGAACCTTACAGAAAACGAAAGCTGATATCACGTCCCCTCCGCCGCCGGCACCCACAACCACTACTTCCTCAGCTTCACGCAACCTAGCGAGGTAATTACTCAACTATCATCCCTAAACCTGCTACACGTCAAGATTAAAAACCGGTTGCCCCTTGCTCAGGGCGCTGGTTCCGTCCCCCGGCTAAAGTATTACCTTGCCTTCCTCTATTATGTCGTCGCTCAACTCCTTATGCGGGAGTATCGTCACGTCCTCCGTTATGAAGACTTCGTCGTAGACCCTTACTTCATCGCCTAGCACCACGCCCGGGGATATGCGGACCCACCTACCTATGTGTGAGCCCGCGCCGACTATAGCTCCTTTCAGGTAGCAAGCAGATTCAGTGACTACGTTATCTAGGAGTAGTGAGTTGACTATTCTGGCGTTGCTCCCCACTATCGTCGCCTTCCCTATCAACGCGTAGGGACCTATCACGGAGTTATCCCCTATCTTAGCGTTCTCGTCTATGAAAACAGGCTTGATTATCTCGACGTTATCACCTATTTCTGACGTGGGCGATATGAAGCCTTCAGGCATCAAGTATTTCAGAGCGCTTAAATTAGCTTTTAAGTAGTCTTTAGGAACCCCTATGTCGAGCCAGAGCCCCTCATGGATATACGCGCTTAAAAGACCGTCCTCCACCAGCTTAGGCAAGACGTCGACAGCTAGCTTGGAGGGCTTCTTCGCCGGGAAATACTTCATTAACTCGGGGCTGAATATGTAGAATCCGGCGTTTACTAGGTTGGAGGGCGGCTGTCCTTGAGGCTTCTCAACGAATTTTACGACCCTCCCGTCAGCACCTACTTGAGCGACGCCGTACCTAGAGGGGTTATCAACGCGTGTTAAGACTATTGAGGCGGTAGCACCCCTCTCCACGTGGAATTTTATGAAGGATTCTAAAGAAACGTCGCTGAACACGTCCCCGTAAACAACTAGGAAGGGCTCGTTAATGCTGAACTTCTCCACTATGAGTGGTATAGGACCTCCATCACCTAAGGGGCTTATCTCCTCCACGTACTCTATCTTGAGTCCGTAGTCCGACCCATCATTATACCTCTCCTTAATCATGTTGCTCATGTATCTCACGGAAACATACACTCTCTTAATGCCCGCGCTCCTCAAATTACTTAATATCCAGTCTAGTAAAGGCTTCCCTAGAATAGGGAGCAAAGCCTTAGGTCTCGTAAGCGTTAAAGGCCTCAACCTAGTGGCGTAACCACCGGCCAATATGATGGCCGTGTCTATACCCACTAACAGCACCGATAAATTCTCGATAATCATAATAAAAGCTTAAACTCTTGAACCGACGTGCTTACCTCAGCCGACCCTGAATCTCGACTAATTCCTGGGGAGGTTTTAAAGCTATGAATGCTGCCCCGTAAACCACTACGTCATCCCCGAACCTCGTTATGGTGAATTCAGGCACTCTGTTGATTACGTAGTCTTTGACGAACTCCTGGATTACCTTAAGGAACTCAGGGTTGTTGAGGATTATTGAGCCGCCGAAGCTGATTACCTCAGGATCGTAGACGTTGATCACCGACGCCACCCCGGCAGCGTTTATCCTAGCTAGTTCTTTGATTACGTAAGACGCGAATTCATCCCCTCTCTTCCAGTACTCGAAGAGCTTCGCGGCTGGTACAGGCCCCTCCGCGCTGATCTCATAGAGTTCTGAGGTGCCTCCCCACCTAACCCTAAGTTTTTCGATAAGCTTCCATAAGTTATTCCCTGAAGCCATGCCCTCCCAATGGCCTAAACCCCCGCAACCACACCTAATGTCTGAGTCGTAGGAGACCACTATATGCCCTACCTCATGCGCGTTCCCGTCCTTACCTAGGAGTAGGTGGCCGTCCACGATAACTCCAGCACCAATCCCTGAACTCAGCGTCAAGTAAACCACGTTCTTCTTGCCGAGTCCGGCTCCAGACAAGTACTCAGCGTACACGGCAGCTACACAATCATTAACAACGTATGTCGGGGCTCTGAAGTATTCCTGCAGAGGTTTCCTCAAGTCGAAACTCCCCAACTTGATGTTGGGGGAGTTGACGACTCGGCCCTCCCTAATATCTAGAGGCCCTATAGTCCCCACACCGACCGCCACCACCTCGTGTTCAGGGAGTCCCTCAACAAGGCTTCTGAAAGCCTTGATTATGGCGTTAGCTACGGCGTCCTCCCCTCCTTCCTGAGGCGTGCTGAAAACAGCTTTACCCACTAAGCCCACGTCAGCGGAATTGAATAAAGCTACTCGAGTCTTGGTAGCCCCGACGTCAGCCGCTACCACGATCCTCAATCCCGTCACCAATCATAAGTTCGTGGAAATTATTTTAGGGTTTTCCACGCGATTAACTCCGAGACTAGACGTGGTAGTCGTGTATGTGCACGTGTTTCTCGTGGATTGTGATGGCTTCGCCGTACACCTCCCTAAGTATCTCTTCCCTCAACACGTTCTCCGGCTTGCCGAAGAACCACCTACCCCCACCGAGTAGTAGAAGGTTATCCGTGTCCTGCAGTAGTAGTGTTGGGTCGTGAGAACTCATTATGACGGTGACTAACCTACCCTTAAGCAACTTAAGTATTGTTGACGCGAGCGAGACCCTGCCAGCAGGATCTATCGACGAGAAAGGCTCGTCTAAGATAAGTATTTTAGGGTCGTGAATTAAGGCTCTCGCTATCAAGACTCTCTGCCTCTCACCGCCCGAGAGTTTCCAGAAGCTCTTGGTCTTAATACTCTTATCGAGCTCCACCAACTCCAAGACCTCCTCAACCCTCTTCTTAACCTCACTACTAGAGAGCGTTCTAGGCCATCTCTTCCTGTAGAGGAGGTAGGAGGTCTCAACAAACTCTTCCACGCTGACGGGGTACGGGAAGTAGGAGGGCGTGAAGATCTGGGGTACGTACCCCACGTACCTACCGACGCGTTCAGGAGATCCCGTGACCTCCTCATCATACAGGAAAACACTGCCTTTCAGAGGCTTGAGAAGACCTATGAGGGTCTTAATCAGTGTAGTCTTCCCCGAGCCGTTCGCTCCTATGATTTGAGTTAGCGTGTTCTCAGGGAATAACGCGTTTATCCCCTCAACGACTGGTCTCACGTAACCTACTGTTAAGTCAACTACTTTGAGCATTCCCTCCCCCTATGCACACATTAATTTAAAATTTATAAATTAGTGTGCACACTGAAGAGTGGTGTGGGGATTGACTCCCGCTAAGGTGTGGTATGTCGGCATACTCTTGATGTTAGTTAATCTCCTAACCCCCCTAATCAGTTATTCAAGTGGTTCCACGGGGTTAACGATTATAGCTACTTTCCCTAACCTAGTTGACGACATTAACTTGATTAAGTGCGACCTAGATAAGGCTTACTCCCTACTACCGCCTTCGGTAGATCCTCATGACTACTCCCTAACACCTGCGGACATTGAGTTGCTTAAGCAGGCAGACTTAATAGTCTCCACATCACACACGCATTTCGAATCACGTATTAGTGAGTTGAGGAATCGGGGGGACATCAAAGCAGTGATTGTAGAGATACCTAAAATACCTGGAATCAGACTGTTGCAGAACCCGAGCACCGGGTTGCCTAACCTACACATGCCTATATACGACCCGAGCAACTACCTAATATTCTTGAGGAACCTCACGGACACGCTCAAGCGTCTCAACCCTGCTTGCTCGGACGTTTACGAAGCTAAGTACGAGCTGGTGAGGGAGAACATCACTAAATTACTGAATAGCGTTGAGCGGCTGAGTCTTAGGGGCGTTGGAGTGAAACCCGTTGTTCAATACGCTGTTACGTGGGTCGGCATAAACATAACTAATCTCCTGGTACCTGAGGAGGGCGTTAGCCCAACACCTAAGGACGTGAGCGAGATAGATGAGTTGGTCAGGGGAGGGCGTGTTGACGTGATAGTCGTTACTGCTGAGGAAGACACGTACGTTAGCTACTTAAGAAGTCTCGGGACTCAGTACGGTGTGCCGGTATTGGTGGTCCCCCTACCTTTTACCGAGGGCTCCGTAATCAGTAAGTTAGAGGAGGTGGTTGAGCAACTCGCTAATCTCGAGGCCTCGTCAACCACTACTCAAAAACCCGGGACGTACTACCCTAACAACACACTCCTACTAGTCTTGCTAGGTTCCGCGTCCTCCCTACTCCTCGCTTTGCTAATCTATCGTGTCGTGCGCGTTAGGGGGATTAGCTCTCGTTCAGGAAGTGGGGGTGTGTAGACGTGCGTGATTTGATAATACTCTATTCTTCCTTGATACTCGCGTTAATCACGGCAGGGATTCTCCTCGGGTTGGAGCCGAGATGGCTCTTGACCTTCGCTTCCCTAGGACTCATCTTCGGTTTCTTAAGCCCCGTCATAGCTGCTAGGAGGCTCTATTACCTATCGGCCGCCGCACCACACTCAACCCTCTTCTCAGTGGCTCTCTCCATAATGGTAACTGGTGCTTCATGGTCTAGCAGCTACTATCTGGTAGCTGTGATTGTTTCGGTCTTGCTGATGCTCGGTGTTGGTTATATGGTGAGGTCGGGTCTAGATCCTGACGTAGCTACCTCCGTGTTCGTCGCCGGCACCACGGCTTCCAGCGTCTTAATCCTCTACTACGTGTCCGTGAACTACAGGATGACATACTCTGTTAACGCGTTGATTCTGGGCGACCCGCTACTCATATCATATAATGAGTTAGTGGTGCTTTCCCTCACGCTAATCATGACGGCCGCCTTAGTCATTACTACGTTTAGGGAGAACGTGTGTGCCGGGGTGGATATAGACCTACTTAAGTTGAGTGGGGTTAAGTTGATTCTCTACGATTTAATGCCTTACTTCCTGCTAGGTTTTGCTTCAGTGGTTTTGTTAAGGCTTGTCGGATACGTCATGTCGCACGTGATGATATTACTGCCTTCACTCATATCGATGAATCTCAGTAAGAGAGCTTGCGTGACTCTAGCGCATAGTGTGGGGTTAAGCGCTTCCTCAGCTTTAAGCGGGCTCATACTATCTACATACCTAAACATATCGCCTTCAGGTAGTGTCGGCTTATTCCTAACCTTAATTTATTTAGGGACGTTTATTATGAGGAGGTACGGTCTTGAGTAGGAAGGAGAGATTCGGGATATCGATACCTGCGGAACTCTCAAGTAAGGTTAAGGACGTAGCTAGTAGGAGGGGTGTAACGAAGTCTAAGATTATTGAGGAGGTTTTGAGGAACTATATCACGGAGTCGACCCATGGGGAGAGCCCGCACCATTGCTCAGGCGTTATAGTGGTGGTTAAGGGGGAGGCAAGCCCGAGTCTAGAGACTTTATACGAGAATTATAAAGAGGTCATCGTCGGGTATACGCATCAACACTTAGAGGGTGTATGTGTTAACGTGTTATTCGTTTCAGGAGCTTCTCAAGAGATTGAGAACCTTACGAGGAGTTTGAGTTCGTGCGGATGTTTCACTAGGTTCATGCCCCTACACGTAAGGGAGTTTAAGAAGGGTACGTGAGTTCTCGACTTTCACGCTTTAATAACCCATTTCTTCCTACTCCTGTCGAAGTACGCTATCGCTGACTCAGCCATCTTCTTGAGTAGTGATGCTTCCTGCTTATCTAATACCTTAGCTATCTCCGAGTCCCTGTCCGTGGTCAGGGACTCAACCTTGCTGACGAACTGGGTCCAGAACTCCTCGTCTACAGCTACCCTCTGATCTCTGAGGTTTAGGACTACCGCGCCCTCCCTCTCCAGCCTATCAAAGAAAGCGTCTCTATTCCTTATCTTCTTAGCTATGTCTGCCTCATATATTATCTTCTGCTTCTTAAGTATCTCTATGGCGGTGACCCTCTCTCTAGCCCTCTCCTGAACGGCCTCGGCAGGGGCTTGCTGTACCGTGATCTTGGAAGGGAGTTCATCGAGTTTAGAGCTTAACTCGTCGAGAACCTCACGTACCTCAACCAACCTATCCCTAAGCTCCGTGAGGAGTGAGGAATACGTGTTTATGGTGTCCGTCGCGGACCTAAGCAACCTCTGAATACCGCTGAGCGCCTCATCCTGAACCACCTGTTTTTGTGAGACCTTGCTTAAGTAATCCTCAAGCACTTTCTTGACTAAAGCTTCTGTCGCGAGTCCCGGATACATCTTCTTAAGAGAATTGACGAGTTCCTCAGGCAGTTCGAGAACCACCTGAACCAACACATCACCCTCACTACAGATTAAGTTATGGAAGTTAATAACTAGAGCTATTACGACTGAAAGTCCTTTAGGGTGGGGAGGAGGTCAGTAAGCGCTTCCCCCCTCTAAAGCTGAGATTATCTCGTCCCCTCTAATCACTACGGTAGAGAATTTCTCGGCAAGTCTCCTGACCTCGCTGTAGGTGGCTGCGTCACCGTCGTTTAAGACCTCGGTGATTATTAGTGAGGGTCTTAAACCGCTTAACTCAGCTAACGCTAGACTAAGTTCCGTATGCCCTCTCCTAACCCTAACACCCCTACCCAGGAGTATCGGGAGGTGTCCCGGCGTCACGAACTCGGAGTAGAATTTCCTCACAGCTAGTGTGGTCTTCCCTTCCTCAGTGATTAAACGAGTCACCTCATCTAATTCCCTGACCGTCCTAGCCTTATCCGAGTCCCTGATCCCTGTCTTAACGCTCACGTGATTCACCCATAAGCTGAAGTTTGGCGGGTCCCCGTAACCCAGCCTCTTACGCGTCAGCTCCCCGTAACCCAGCAACCGGAACACCTCCTCCAAGTACTGGAGGCCTAAGACGGACCCTACCTCCCTGCTGGTGACGTAGCAGGTTAAGCCGCCGGCGAATTTCCTGGAGATAGTTATTGCGTGGGTATTGACGGCGCCGGCAAAGAACACCATATCCGCCTCACTCTCCCTACTCTCGGAGTCGTATATGAAGACAGGCTTCCCAGCCCTCAACAGCTCTAGAGCCTTCCTCAGCATCCCGCATCACTAAAACAATGTGGTTGAGTGGTTTTAAAGGTTGTGTCCAGGTCCTGCGCCGAAGTCTACTCAATCCTTGATTCTTAGCAGGTAGGTCATCAATATGAGAGAACATGCTTCAGCTGCTAAGGTGTAGGGTATTAAGTAGGTTGGGTTCAGCGTATATATGGTTCCGGCTATCACGCCCCCGAACATCCAGGCAGCGCCGTAGACGAGTCCGTAAGTGCCGTAAGCGAGCGCTCTCCTATCAGGCTCTACCAGGTCTGGTATGGCGGCACGCATGTTCGTCTCATATATTGACATGATAGCCCCCCAGATAGCGGCAACTAAGTACGCCGCGGTCTTAGTGTTGGTTAGGAGTAGTGAGGGTATCAGGGAAGCTAGCAACGGCGTCAGTATGAGTGATTTCAGCCCTACCTTATCGTATAGGTAGCCTACCGGGAAAGCTATCAGAGCGTCAACACCCATCGCTAAAGCGTACATCAAGGAAATTTCAGGGTCGCTGAGTAAGCCGTACTCCTTCACGTGGTAGGATATCAGCGACCAAGCCAGGTAGCCGACAGTCATTAGTGAGAGGGAAGCCGAGAAGATATTGAATTTCTTGCCTAGACCGCGGCCCGCCACAGTCTTCCTCAAGCTAACGCTCCTTACCTTAGGGTACGTTGTGTAGGCCGTGAGCAAGCACGCGAGAGATATCGCGGCTGGGACGGCTAGAATAGAGAAAGCTAGTCTGTAGTCCTCCCCCGACGTGCTCAAAACGAGAGTTACTAGGAGGGGCCCTGAAACAGCCCCGACCTGATCCATAACCTCGTGTAGTCCGAAACCCTTACCCCTACCTATCCCCTCAATAACCTCCGATAATATCACGTCTCTCACAGGAGTTCTCAATCCCTTACCCAACCTCTCGACGATGAAGAGCGCTAGAGCAACTTCCCACCTACCAGCTAAGGCAAGCGCCGGGACAGCCAGCAAGTTAATCAAGTATCCAGCCACGGTCAAACCCCATAAAACCCTACTACTCCTCAACCTATCAGCTACGTACCCACTGAAAAACCTCATCAAATACCCTAAGAACTCCCCGATAGTCACGGCACCGGCCACCAACGCCGTCCCCTCAAGAATCTTCAAGTAAGCTCCTGAAACACCCCTAGCACCCTCGTAAGTCATGTCAGCAAACAGCGAGACAAGACCTAATAAAACGAAGGTCAGAAGCAACTTCTTGTTCGTCCCCTACCACCTCAAATACAGACCCAAGGGCACACTAATAAATTTTCCGATTACCAATAATATCGGTGTTGGGGCGTGGGTGAGGAACCTCTGCTAGACTTAGTCAACCTGTTATACGCTGTTAGCAAGGAAGAGAAAGAGAAGCATCCTAGGAAAGCGGACACGTACTGGGTCACGGATCTCGTGAGGTGCGCGCTTAAGAGAGAGTACGAGCTTAAGTATCCCGAGCTAGTTGAGAAAGAAATCTTCACCCCGGTCTTCATACTAGGCACCTTAGTTCACAGGGGGTTGCAGGAACTACTTAAGAGTATCATGGGTGAGGGGGTGTCCACGGAGGTTGAGGGGAGTCGCGAGGTTGTCTTACCTGACGGGAGGAAAGTGATTGTCGAGGGTAGGGCGGACATAGTGGTTAAGATAAGTGACGAGATGATCGGGGTGGAGATAAAGACGGCTAGAAGCGACTACGAACTACCTAAACCTCAACACGTGGATCAAGCCAGAATATATAACTGGCTCTTCAACCTCAACCAAACAATACTGGTGTACATAACCCCGGAGAGAGTAACCCAATACCTCGTAAGCGATAAGGCCACCGAAGACGAGGTCGTGAGCAGGATAACGTCTAGGAAGATCCCCAGGTACGACTGGGAGTGCAAGTACTGCAGCTACTCAGTCATGTGCCCCTACAAGGTGCCGAGCAAGTGAGCCACCGTTTTCCGGCAGGCAGTTACTCATTAACATACCCCTCAACGACCACGCCCTTATTCGAGGATTTGAGTAGTGCTTGAGGAGGTAAGCTAAGGGAGCTGACCCTCCCTCAGTAAGTACTCTAGCGGTACGTACACGTACCCGGTCCCGTAGTTTAGCTCGTAGAAAAGCTCGTATAAGGCTCTCTCCAGGGCCCAAGCCTTAAGAGAGTTTATGAATACTCCCTCATCATTAAGTCCTTGAATTTCCTGCAAGCTCGTGTTCCTTAAGTACTCTCTTAGTAGGGCGTTGAAGACCGTGTCCTGCCATTCGAGAGCCTCACTACCTAGCTCGCGTTCCTTGACGAATTCGTGGAAGACTTCCGCTAAGCTCTTCTTCCTCGCCTCCGCGTAAGCGAACATCGCCACGTAGTGGAGGGATCTTAACAAGCATGCGAGATCTCTCGACGCCGTCTCCAAGACAGACCTCCTCCGCCCTGTCCTGCCTGGTTCCCCCTCAAAATCTATTAATGTGAAGTTCTCGCCATCGTAGAGTGTTTGAGCTAGGTGTAGGTCTCCGTGAGTTCTAATAAGCCTTAGACCACGCAACTCATTAAGACTCCTCTCCAGCCTGTCCAGCGAGTACTCTATAACGTGCGTCACGTCAACCCCTAACTCAACCCCCAGCTTCCTCAAGGATTCTCGAGCCTTAACTTCCTGGGATCTCAAGTCACTTAACCAAGCATCAACTACCTCGTCCGTCGCTTCCCTAGGAGAGCACCACTCCTCATCACATAAACTCATGGCTTCGTGGAATAACGCGACCACCTTACCTAGCTCGCGCGCCTTAACCTCTATATCGTCTCTCACGCCCTCCCTGAAGTACCTGAGAGCGCTGAGGTAGAAAGGCATGCCGCCATCCCCCACAGACTCCACGTACCTAGTCATTACCGCGACCACCACACCCCCTAGCAAAACCTCTAAAGCTAGTTTAGGCGAGTAGGGGAACCCCCTCCTAGACAAATACCTGAGGAATCTGGGCTCACTTAACTCCGGGGAGAACGTCCTGTAGCCTTTCAAGACATACTTCCTACCACCTACCTCAACAACCGATATCACGTTAGTCCAGGCGGTGGGCAAGGCCTTAACCACTACCTGACCCTCCGGGAACTCATCGTATTTCCTGACCTCAAGCAACCCCCCACCACTAATCAAGTTCTTAACGTACTCGACCGTATACTCGCCCTCAACGTACTCGCCGCCCTTAATCGTCACAGGCGCGAAGACCTGCAACGACCTAACCTTTATTAGAAACCCTTTAAGACCCTCCCCTAGGTTGAGGGTGATTATCTCGTCCGGCGGCACCCCCTTGAGGGGGTACCACCTCCTACCCAAAACCCACTCAACGACCTCGTCCCCGCAGCAAGCCATCCACACACCACCTAATAAATTACGTCGTGAAATATAATCTGGTGTGTTGATGTTGGGTGTGGACGGGCGTGAAGGGGTTGAGGACGCGTGCGTGTTGGGGAGGAAGCCTGTCTTCATATTCGTTATCCACTTCCACCAACCGGTAGGTCAGTTAGGTGAGGTTCTTGAGAGACTATTCGAGAACAGTTATAAGCCTTTAATGAACACGCTCATGAAGTACCGCGCGCCCGTAGCCCTACACTTCTCAGGCCCCCTACTCTTATACGCTAAAGAACACTACCCAGACTTCCTAGAACTCGTTAGGAAGTCCGGTGATTTAGGGTTTCCGGAATTCGTCGGAGGCGCTTACTCTGAAGCAATACTCCCGCTAATACCTATCGAGGACCGTGTCGAGCAAGTCAGGAAATACAAGGATCTTTTCAGGAAGTTAATCGGTGATTACCCGCTCAAAGGTTTCTGGCTGCCTGAGAGGTTCTGGGATCAAACAATACCTTCAGTGATAAGTAGGTTCGGGTACGAGTACGTCTTCGTCGACGACCAACTACTCTACTCGAAGGGCATGAAGTGGGGTGATAGCAAGTATTTATGGGTAACTGAGGACTCGGGAAAGCCTATCAAGCTATTCTTCATAGATACTGAGATCAGGTATAAGCTGCCTTGGTCCCCGATACCTGAGGTAGTGGAGTACATAACCAGGATCTCAGGGCTTGAGGGACGTCCTTACGTCTTGTGGGGTAGTGACGCGGAGAAGTTCGGCGAGTGGAGGCCGTGGGACGTTACCGGCAGGTGGCTTGAGGAATTCCTTCAAATCTCGGCGAGGAACGACAAGTACTGTATTCTAAGACCTAAGGATTACTTAGGTCTGGGGGTCCCTAGAGGGCTTACTTACCTG
>JAJHQR010000041.1 GCA_020833255.1 Desulfurococcaceae archaeon
GTCATGGACCTCATGTCAAGGTTATTCAAGGTTAGGTATGTTGAGCCCAGACCCATCAGCGGCACGATAGCTAACGCAACCGTCTTCAGGGTTTTAGGGAAGCCCGGTGATAAGGCGTTGATAGCTCCCGTGCAGGCGGGCGCTCACGTATCGCACACGAGGTTCGGCACCTTAGGTGCTTTAGGGATAGAGCACGTTGAGATGCCTTTCGATCAGGAGAGGTGGAACGTCGACGTGGACAAAGCCGTTAAGATGATTGAGTCCGTGAAGCCTGCTTTCGTAACCTTAGGAGGCTCCGTCTACATGTTCCCGCACCCAACTAAAGAGATAGCTCAAGCAGCACACTCGGCGGGGGTTAAGCTAGTTCACGACGTAGCACACGTCCTCGGCTTGATAGCGGGCGGCGTGTGGGTCAACCCGATACATGAGGGGGCTGACGTAATAACATCCTCAACACACAAGACTTTCCCAGGACCTCAGGGAGGGGTCATAATGACTGACGACGAAGAACTCTACAAAGAAATCTCTAAAGTCGTCTTCCCGTGGTTCCTAAGCAACCACCACCTCCACAGACTGCCCGCAACGGCCGTCACGGCCGTTGAGATGATGGTTTTCGGGGAGGAATACGCTAAGCAAATAGTTAAGAACGCGGTAGCGTTCGCTGAAGCGTGCGCGGAGGAAGGCTTCAAGGTACCTACGGAACACCTAGGCTTCACCAAATCACACATGTTCGTGATAGACGTCAGGAACCTCGGGGGAGGCGCTAAGGCGGCAACACTACTCGAGCAAGCAAACATAATAGTTAATAAGAACCTGCTGCCTTGGGACCCGCCGGAAGCCGTGAAGGACCCCTCAGGCATAAGGCTAGGCACCCCTGAGATGACTAGGCTCGGAATGAGGGAAGGTGACTTCAAGGAAGTAGCTAGGTTCATGCGAGAGGTCTTAATAGACGGGAAACCCCCTGAGGAAGTTAAGAAGAAAGTGATTGAGTTTAGGAAGAACTTCACAGAGGTAAGGTACGGGTTCAGCCTACCCAAGGAACTAGAAGAGAAACTCCCTAAGATGCCCATACTACTCTAAAACCGCGAAATAAAAGGTGTCTCAACCTCTTGTGCGAGCTATGGCTTAAGACGTGGACAGACGTAAACGACGTATGCGTTAACGATAAGAAAGTCTTCTTAATACCCGTCGGTAGCGTGGAGCAGCACGGACCACACCTCCCGTTAGGGCTGGATTACATCATAGCACAGCACGTGGCCGTAGAGGCTTGCAGGAAGTTAGAGGAGGGCGGTGTGAGGGCTCTCGTCCTCCCCCCACTAACGTACGGCTTAAGCTCTATGTGGTCCGCTTACCCGGGCACCGTCAGCGTTAGCAGCGAATCACTCTACAAATACTTGAGAGACGTCATATCATCCGCACACCGTAATTGTCCCGGGGCCCGCGTGGCGGTTGTTAACGGACACGCAGGAAACAACGACTTGCTGAGGGTTCTGTGCAGGGACGTTGCCGAAGAGCTAGGTCTCGTGATAAGCTTCGTCAGCGTGTGGGATTTATGCGGTGACGTCATTAAGGAAACCTTCACAACACCCTTCACCCACGCTGACGAGGTGGAGACCAGCTTAGCTATAGCGCTTAACCTACTGGTGAGGGAGCCTCCGAAAAACACCCCGGAATTCTTCAGGAAGCACGACGATTTCTGGCATTCCTTAGACTTAACCAAGAGACCTAAAGCATATGTTTTCAGAGCTGAGTCTAGGAAGAGGCACGGCGCCGGGTCTTTCGGGAAACCTGAGTTAGCGTCTAGGGAGAAGGGTGAGGCACTGCTCAACTGCATGATCAGCAGGTTAGTAGGGTTGGTGAGGGAGGTTCTCGAAGATGGTGTTTAAGCAAGCCTGTATTCCTTCCCGGCGTGCAGGTATGCCAAGCCTTCGGAAACCATGGCGTCAAGCAATTCCCTCTCCTCCTTCGTCAAGTTCTTAACCTCTCTCAACGGGATAGGGAACTTCTTCTTGAACCCCTCCATGAACGACTGGGAAACCACGTAATTACCGACGATCACGTAATTCCCTGTCCTAACCAGGGAATCCACTGAGATACCGCGATTCCTGGCGTTATCAACCCTCATTATCGCCTCCTCACCTAACACGCTGGGCTCTTCCCTAGCCTTCCTCTCAGTCTTAAGAGATTTCATGAGTAGAGTGAATTCAGTCTCGATCTTACCGACTCTATCACTCAAAGACTCAACAATCTTCCTCAACTCACTGACCTCATTCCTTAACGCGGTAATTTCCGAATTAACATATTCTCTCAGAGCGTTCAAGTCTTCCCCTGCGCGCGTGTCTGCCCCACCCCCAACCTTTTTCCGAACCCCCTCATACGTACCGGTCTCGGCAGTACCCTGAGTCTCCACGCCTTCAGCGCCTGACTTGACTACGTAGCCGCCCTTACTCGACCTGACGACGTACCCCGACTCCCTCAACCTAAGCAGAGCTATCCTCACCATGCCTACGGAAATCCCTAGAGCGTCAGCTATCTCTCTAGGCATGGCTCCGGGGTTTGACTTAAGGTACTCAACAATCTTCCTATAAATATTCTCGCTCATCACACTATTTAATTGCCTTCAAACAATATAAAGAGTAGGTGTTGTAGCGCGTGAAGAGGGATAAGATGATAAGGGAGTTGACGTACATGATAGACGAGTCGGACGACGTGTGGAGGAAGATAGCTTTCTACTCAGACCAGAGGGTTCAGGAAATACTTGACTCTCTCTACGTTAGGTGGGGGAACGCGAACTACGAGAAAACACCTCTAGACTACGCGAGTGATGAGGAGTTGAAGGAACTCTACGAGAAGGCGATACATATTAAGGAGGAGGATAAGGATAGGGCGATGCTCGACATGTATAGGAAGATCGCGTTGAGTGGTGAGGAAGAGTAGGGGCTCGACGAAGTATAAGCTATTTTTCTTTTCTAGCCGGGTGTATGTAGTCTTTAGGTGCTTTAGAGAAGGCTTCCAGGTACTTCCTGAGTGTCTTGGGTATGGTTACCGTGCCGTCATCGTTTTGATGATTCTCCAGGATCGCCGTGATGGTTCTGGTGCTTGCTATAGCTGTCGAGTTGAGCATGTGTAGGTAGTCTTTAACCATCCCCTTCCTCCTCAAGTACTTTATGTTTAGCCTGTAAGCCTGCCAGTCAAGAACGTTACTACAACTCACTAACTCCCTGAACTTCCCTTGAGCAGGGTACCAAGCTTCCAGGTCGTACTTCATAGCAGCTCTTAAGTTGAGTTCTCCTGAAGCTATGTTAACCACTCTGTGAGGTATTTCAAGACCTTTATAGAGTTCCTCAGCGTTCTGTATTAAGAGGTTGAAGACGTCCCAAGACTGTTCAGGCATCGTGTAAGCGAATTGCTCGACTTTATGGAATTGATGAACCCTGAAGATACCCTTAATATCCCTGCTCGCTGCGCCGGCCTCCTTCCTGAAGCACGGGCTGACGCCCACGTAAAGCTTAGGCAACTCCTCCTCAGGTATCACGTCGTTGGCGTGTAGGGCTGCTAACGGGTGCTCCGCTGTAGCTATCAGGTAGAGATCCTCACCCTCTATCTTGTATAGAGCGTCCTTAAACGCCGTGAATTCTTCCACAGCCTCCATATACTTACCTCTAAGCATGTAGGGAGGCAGAACTAGGACGAATCCCTTACTGGTTAGGTAGTCCATAGCGTAGGAGAGGAGCGCTAGGTCAAGCCACACGATATCCTCGAATAGGTAGTAGAATCTGGACCCAGCAACCTCCCCAGCCTTAATAGTGTCCCCGAGCTTGAGCACGTACTCGAGGACGTCGGCGTGACCCACGAACTCCTTATCAACCACCTCGTAATCCATCCTAACCCCCTTCCCCTCAGTCTCGTTGAGGAAGTCGCTCAAGTGTTTCCGCTGAACCTTAGCCCTACCCCACACACGCACCACCGCGTTATAGGTCTCGTCAGGACCTACGGGGACTGATTCATGGAGTAGTGAAGGCATCCTATCAAGAACCGAATTCCTCTCCCTCTCCACCTCATCAAGCCTCTTCTCCATCTCAGATATCTTGCTGAGTAACTCCTTAGCCTCAGCTACGGCAGCCTCCCTCTCCTCAGGCGGTAAGTCAGCTATCTTAGAACTTATCAGGTTATGCTTATGCCTCAACTTATTGAGTTCTGTCTGGGTCCTCCTCCACTCCTTATCTAACTCCAGGAACTTATCGACTAGGGAGACGTCCATAAACCTCTTCTTCAGCACCTCCCTCATCAAGTCAGGGTTCTCACGCAACACCTTCAGAGTAGACCACACCAAACCGAACACCACAAAGAATACATTTGATCCAAGCTTAAAATTATGAGGGTGGGATCAGTCTTCGTCCCCACATCACTCCTCAGTACTCGGCAAACACATCATCTACTAGACTTAAGTTAAGGGAGTTTTTATATTGCGCGCGACCCTGATGATCACTGAGTCAACGAACACTACCTTCCTCTTATGCTTGCTTAAGGAAGCTCTGAGAGGGAATTTAACGATCTTCAAAACCTCGTAACTCGAGTTAGCTTCCCTCATCAGATCCTCAATCACCTCGTAAAAACCCTCACTTAGTTTATGGATCGAGTACACGACACCGCACGTGGTCAGAGCCGCTTTAAGGAAGTCTATGTCAGCACCCCTAGACTTAACCCCGAAAGGAGGGTTCATCACGACAACGCACTCACTACTCCGGAAGGGTGGCGCGTTCCTCAAATCCGCTAAGACTATGTCGTACGGTGTGGGCGAGCTCTTAACCAATACTTCGTTAGCGACGCTAAGCGCGTCCTCATCAACATCACTGCATACCACGTACTTAGAACCGAGCATGGATGAAGCCAGCGCTAGCCTTCCGGTCCCGCAACCTAGGTCGTGCACGACACGCCCCTCAACGTCGCCGGCCATGAACGCGGACCACACTAAATCAGCGGCTATGTCGGCCGGGGTCACGTACTGCTCTAATCTTTCCTTAGGCGCCTTAAACCCGGGAACCCCGGAAACAACCATCTCCAACCATTTCTTAGATACCTTCACCATGCCCTACGACACCGGGGTCGCCGCACCCACTCAGTGATTGCTTGGGGCGTGCTCTAGTTTTACTCGTACTCCCTCCACGTGTGCCCACACTTAGTACACTTATAGAACCTAGTGGGTGGTTCGTCAGCTCTCCTAGTCTGCATGACGTAGTAGAAGGCTTCGTCATTACCGCACTTAGGGCACCTAACACCCTTAACTCTGGGCATGGACTTCATGCTGTCCTCCGAGGATATCACGTATATCTTCTCTTTCTCGCTATGAGTTATCTTCTTAGATAGCGTGGGCATCTTCCTGTCTTGAGGTGATGCCTCCTTCCTATAACCACACTTAGTACACACTAAAACTGTCTTACCTCCCTCCTTCCTAGCAACCATCAAAGACCCGCATTTAGGGCAGAAATACGTCACTTCCTACCCCCAATTACTTGGATTATTCAACACAGTAGCTTATATACCTCCATGAAAAACCTCTTAATAAACTCACCATACTCTAACAAGCTACTCAAGCCCTTCACCCCCAATTCCTCAAAACGCGTTACCACGCGGACACTCCTGCCGAGACCGGATTCCGAAACAAACTTGCTCAGGGAGTCCTCACCGCCCTCAAGCAGCCCCACGTGCTCAACGGATAGAGCCCCCCTCATAATCAGGTATGCCACGTACTCCCTGCCGTCAGAACACTTCATAAGCTCATACACCAATACCCTAGCCTCCCTCTTCAAACCCCTCCTCCACACCCTAAAATCCACACGTGAGTTAACTTACCTATCAGCGCGTCACAGATCTAACTCTCTATGACCCGGGCTACCCTCACCTACTCCTCTATGTTTAGAGCTTTACTAACTGCCTTAAGTACCTGCTCAGCCTCCCCCCTAGTATTGCTGACGACTTCCTTAAGGACTTGGAGTGGGTCGGTGCCGTCAGTAACTATCCTGAGGACCGGTGTCCCTATTAAGGGGTGTTCTATCACGTACGTAGCTAACTTCGTGTGCGGGTTGCTTAAAGCAGACTTAGCGAGAAGGTTAGCTAGTGTGTGATCCTCTCCCTCAATCTCTAAAACCAGCTCTTTATCAGCGTACTTACGTATCCTCACATTCACCTACTCCATCCCTCAACAAACCACATATCACAGAAACCTAATAAGTCTTTAGTGACGAACGCGCGGTCAGTCATCTTGATTGTATGCTTTGAGGTAACGCGGGTCTAGCCGCTCTTCTTCCTAGCTTGATTGTATGCTTTAATGATCTGCTTCTTAGTTAAGGCGATCTCCGTCGAGCTACCCACTATCGTTACCTCAACAGACGCTTTCTTAACCTTATGCTTGATTAAGGAAGCTTTCGGCCCTCTAATCTTGGTTAGTGCGTCAGCTATCTCTAAACACTCCTGCATGGAAGAGCAAGGTAGTGAGATCTTGACTGCGTTAGGGCTCATGACGTGAGTACCTTAAACACATTTAAGGGTTCCGTACTCGGCGGACGTCTTCCTGCTCTCAGTAGACTTGCAGTTAGGGCACGTGAGCGTGTTGCCTTGCTTAAGTAACTCAGCACCGCAAGCACTGCAGTACGCGACGACAACACCTAATTGACGCTCCCTAACGCTGACGTGGTATGGGGGGTTCTCCGAAATCACCCGAGCTTTGAGTAGGTCCCCGGGCTTGATGTAGTCGTGCAAGCTCCTCACGTACTTATCATGCACCTGCGAGACGTGGAGTATCCCGGTGAAGGGTGTGGAGTACTTAACACACTTGGAATCACTGAGTATCTTGATTAACGCGTAGTCTTCCTTAACGGAAACAACTAAGCCGTAAACGAGGGTCCCGACAGCGGGTAGGTGGATCTTGTTGTTGACGCGCTTAACCTCAACAACCCTTAAGTCCACGTTAGTTACGGGGTACCCTATGACCGCGGACCTGACCTTACCCCCAGCCTCGTAAGCCCCGTCACCGGGCAGGAATTCCTCGATGACGCAGACCTCATCCCCTGGAACAAGCCTCAACTTACTGATATCCTCTAACCTCATCCAACCACCTACCACTAAACACGCGTTCTAAACTTTTATTTGTTTACGGAGTCATTATTTCTGGTGTTAGGGTTTGAGTTTCACGGCTCCCGACGCTAGAGTTTGGTCTTACGTCATAGAAGCTACCGGCAAGTTCAGTGAGTCAGGTGTTTTCGTGCTTAAGCCTGACTCCCTCTACGTTAGGGCCATAGACCCGTCGAGAACCGCTATGATAGAGTTTTACATCCCTAAAGAAGCTTTCGAGTCTTACGAGCCGGTGGCTGAGAAGACAGTCTACTTAAGCATGGAGGACTTAAGCAAGATACTTAAGAGTGCTGGGAGAAGCGATAAGCTCACGATGTCTTTCTCCGAGGATAGCATAAGGATAGAATTCTCTGACGGGGTGGTGACCAGGATGTTTAAGATTCCTCTCAGACTTGAGATCGCGCACGAGGAGATCCCCAGCCTAGAAATAGAGTACCCGAATAAGTACGTGGTCAGCGGCGACGTACTCCACGAAGCGCTAGCCAGTATTGAGAAGGTCGGCGACGTCCTCAAGGTCAGCGGCGATGAATCAACGCTGAAGCTAGAGTCAGTGGGCGACTTAGGTGAGGCTGAGGTAATATTAAGTCTTGAGAGAGGGGTTTTGAGGGAGGCTGACGTGAAGAACCCTGGTTTCGAGGTCTCCTACAGTATTGATTACCTATCCTACATGAAGAAACCTATTAAGTCAAGCGATGAGGTTGTTGTGATGGTGGGCAGCGACCTACCGATATGTCTTGAGCTGAGGTTCCCTTCAGGGAGTAAGCTGAGCTACTACGTCGCGCCGAGAACAGAGTGAGTAGTGTGGGCAGTAACCTCCAGAAACTACTCAGAGAGTATTACAGGACATCGAGCGAGTTCCTACTGCCTGAGGACTTCATACTCAGGGAGTTCGCTTTCCAAACACTTAGCGGGGCCTTCGTCAGGCACCTCTCCTTCCAGAACGTGGCTGAGTTCAGGGAATTCCTAGTTAAGGAAACCCCTAAAAACTCTTACTACTCGGTAGCTCTCTACAGCGACCCGGCAGCGCAGAAAATAGAGGATAAGGGGTACATATTCGCTGAGCTATTCTTCGACATAGACGTCGACCACTTACCGGAGTGTAACACGGTAGAGTACCAGTTAGTTCCTGAGGCGTCGCTGAGCGTGGTGAGCGAGGGTTGTGTTGAGGTGGGTAAGCAGGAGCAGTTAAAACTACTTGATATCCTGACATACTTCTTCGGCTTCAGCATGGGCGAGATCAGGATGTACTTCACGGGTCACCGAGGCTTCCACACCTTGGTTAGGCCGAGGGACGAGGACTGGATGAAGCTCACGTCTAGGCAGAGGAGGGAGTTGGTTGACTTCATTAAGTTGAGGAAGGCTGAGAAGGTTGTCGGTAAGGGTAGGAAAGCCAGGTCCCTTAAGCTCACAGCACTCTACGCTAGAGCGCTTAAGTTGTTGGAGACTGACCCAACCATGGGTTTCGACGAAGCCTTAAACAGCGTTAAGGTAGAGATAGACGAGTTGGTCACCCCGGACCTCACTAAGCTAGCTAGGGTGGTGAATACCTTGAACGGTAAGACAGGTTTTAAGGTAACCCTACTACACAGTGAGTCGGAATTAGTGAGCTTCACTATCACCCCGCACTTATCGCCTTTCAGGAAAGAAGTCGAGGTAAGACCACTGTTCTCTTCTAAGGGTGAGGTAAGGATACTTGACTACGCGTTGAGGCTTGTTAAGGGTAGGAACGTCGTCGTGCCCGGGTGGGTCGCTGTCTACCTAGCTCTGAACGGGGTTGTTGAGGTAGTTTAAAGGATTTTTATTTGGTGGTTGCCTAATTTAAACGGGGCGTCTTAGTGCTTAAGGACCTGCTTAAGAACGAGTTAACTGACTCGAAGCTAGCTAGGTTGAGTAGGGAGGTTGTTGAAGGCATTGTTAAGGAGGTCACGTCATTAATGGATTGGTGCTTGAGCACCCCGATCATCGAGGTTTGCGAGAAGGAGGTAGCCATGATTAAAGATATTTCCGAGAAGTTAGCGAACGTTAGGTTAAGTAAGACTCTTGAAGCAGACCTCAACACTCTAGACGCCGCGAACGTTGACGTAGAGTTCCTGAGCAACCTGGTTAAGGTGGTCAGGAAGTATGAGAAGCTCGTCTTGACAGGACTCCTGGATTCTGAAGGCAACGTGCCGGTCACGATAACCTCGGAATACTTAACAATAGGTAATCGCAGATACTCGAGAGGGTCCCTAACACTACTTAAGTCCCACATAGCGCTATTCCTGGAAGCGGCAGGCCTAGTAAGAATAGTTGATGTGTGAGTGCGGGTATCAAGACCTTCAGCTCTTCATTTCTGAAACCAATCAGCTAACCACCCATCTCCGGCGTGAGGAACGCCACGCTATCACCGTCTCTGAGAACGTGGTTTAAGCTGAATACACCGACCCCGTTAACCGATATGTAGAGAAAGAGCCTCCCTTCAAGAATCCCTTCCCCGACCCTCCTACTAATCCTTTCTTTAATGACTTTGAGGAGATCCGCGAGCGTGGACCCCTCACTCAGCTCAACCTCATAAACCCTCCTACCCTCAACCAAGTCACTAGCCCTACCTAGGAAGGTGACGTAGACCTTCAAGACCTCACCACCAATAAAAACCACTCGTTAGTAAACTATTAACTATGATTTAACGTAGTTAATAATAACTGAAGCGCCAGACCCCCACGACTTAATCACCGCATCTTATCAAGAATTCTATAATTGTGGTTCTCTGCTTCATGTATTACTTGTAGTTTTGTAATTCGGTATTATGAAATACTTATAAGCTCTGTAATTCAGGTATTTACGGTGAGAACGTGAGTGAGGAGTTTAGGAAGGAGTTGGAGAAGTTGATTAAGGATATTAAGTCACGTGTTGACGCGCTTGCTGACGAGGTTGAGGATCTGTATGAGAGTGGTGAGTATTACAGAGCTTTCAGGAAGTGGTCTGAGGGTGTGTCGAGGGTTTTGAGGGATGTCAGGGGTTCTTTAAGTAAGTTGAGTGAGTTGGTTAGGGAGTCTAAGATTAGCGAGGGTGAGGTTAAGGAATCTATTGATTACCTGAAGAAGAGTCTTGAAGAAATTCTTGAGAGGGTTGATGAGGTTAATGAGATGCTTAGGGAGCGCGGTAGGAGGGGCTTCAAGATGTTTGTCGGGGTAGGGCCTCACAGGTTTACGAGAGAGATCTTTAAAGGACTTGAAGACACGTTGGAAGGGGTTGCGGAGGGTGTTGAGAGAGCTATTGAAGCATTCGAAGAATCACTAACTAAGCCAACCCAGGTAATCTCTGTAAGACTTAAGGAGAAAGATCTGGAGGTAATAGACCGACTAGTAGACGCGGGAATCTTCAAAAGCAGGAGCGAAGCCATAGCGTACTTCACGAGGAAAGGCATAGAATCAAGCAAAGAATGGATAGAGAAAGCATTAGAGCAAGCGAAGAAAATAAAAGAATTACAAGACTCAATAA
>JAJHQR010000006.1 GCA_020833255.1 Desulfurococcaceae archaeon
CCCCCGAAGGATAAAAACATGGCTCAGAAGCCACCCAAGAAAGAAAAGAAGAAAGAAGAGAAAAAAGAAGAAGCAAAGAAATGAGTTTGTTTAACTGATGGCAAACTCACACTAACTAAAGTTCTTTTTATAAATACTTAAATCAACTATTCCCTTACTTTCCCGCAATCTATTGACCCTACTTATGAGGGCACGCACCTGCATTTAACTACTTATCTCACCTAATCCCGTGAGAAACAGCCATCACTTCAAGAAGTTTATATGGCTGATCACCTACCTGTCCTGGATGGCGAGGGATTCCCTTCAGCCATAGAGAGCGAGTACGACAGGGACTTGGCAGCACCTCACGTAGTAAACGAGGTGATTAGAGCGTCTGAAGAAGGTTTTCACGCAGTAGTTATTAACTGCTTTGACGACCCAGGTCTTAGAGCTTCTAGGGAAGTTTCGAGAACTCTCGTGCTAGGTATTGGGGAAACCTCCCTTGCCGTGGCAACTCTCTTAGGTTATAGAATCGCCGTTATATCTACTGGGAGCAGGTATTCCAGAACCGCGTATTATAGGAGAGCCATCGAGTTAGGGCTTGAGAAGAGGGTGGTCTACGCTTCAGGCGTGGATATCAGGGTGCTAGATTTAAGGAAAGACTTAGACGCCGTGAAGAGAGCTCTCCTAGATGAAGCTAAGAAAGCTATTAACGAATTCAACGCGGAAGTCATCGTGTTAGGTTGTAGCGGGCTTATAGGATTAGGTGAGGAGCTTTCGGAAGTTCTTGGAGTTCCGGTAGTGGATCCCACGCTAGTCACTGTAGGAGTTGCTGAAGAGATGATTAAGCTAGGGTTAAGACACTATAGCTATAAGCCATGAAACAATATCGGTTCCTTAAAACTCTTGAGAACTTTTCGAGGTAGGTAGGAATAAGTTCCTCACGTAGATTTTAGTGAATTCCTTGTTTGCCGAGATTTCCACGTACTTAGTTCTTCGAGCTATTTCTTCCGCTTTCTTCCTAGCAATACTTGACTTCAGGATTAGTTTCGCCCCACTTATAGCGGTATTCCCTACGAAAACTGCTTTATTAACCCAGGACTCGTGGATTAACCCTATCGTAGCAGCGTTCTCCACGTTCAAGCTAGTTCCGAAAGATCCTGCTATGAAGACTTTCCCCACGTCCTCGAACCCTATGCTCGCCTCCTTCAACACTATCTGCGTTACCGACGCTACGGCCGCCTTAGCGAGTAAGAGAGACTCTATATCATCTCTATAAATAGCTATATCTTCATTAATGCCTGACTCCCCACCCCACACTACCACGAACCTTTGATCGCCTTCTCTCTTAAGTCTCCTAGATACTACGTTCTTAAACCTCCCCCTCTCGTCGATTATCCCGTGCTTGTAGAGATGCGCTAACGCGTCAATATACGCCGAGCCACAAATACCTAGAGGCTTCCCACCACCCACTACCTCGTAACGAACCTCGTAATCTCCTGAAGCTTCATTAAAATATATGAAAATCTTTGATATAGCGCCTTCAACAGCCTTCAAACCATACCTAGTCCCGAAACCCTCGAATGCCGGCCCTGCAGGAGCTGAGGCAGCGTAGAGTTCCTCACCGTTGTTAACCATGACTTCCGCGTTAGTACCTACGTCTATTAAAACACATGGCACCTCACACTCGTCAAGACCTACCGCTAGAGCGCCTGCGACGGCGTCCCCGCCCACGAACCCCGCAATACCAGGGCCTACGTAGACGTAGCCGTTAGGGTTGATCCTAAAACCGACCTCCCCAGACCTGAACTCAAGTCCTTGAGTGAATACTGGGACGTAAGGAGCTCTCCCTAGGTTGGCGGGGTCAACCCCTAAGAGTAGGTGAGTCATCACGTTATTACCTACTAACACGACCTCATAGATATTCTCCGGCCTCACACCAGCCTTGGAGGAAGCCTCAAGTATTAACTCGTTAATCGAGTTTATGACGTCTTGACGCAACACCTCAAGACGTTCCAAGCTACTGGAGACGTACGCTATTCTCGACATGACATCGGGTCCGAAGACTTGCTGAGGGTTCGGTGATGAAGCAATAGCTAGCGTCTCACCACTCCTTAAGTTCAGTAAGTGAATAACGATCCTGGAAGTTCCTACGTCAACCGCTAGACCATACAACTCACTCTCTTTATTCCCGCACTCAACATCCAGTAATTCATTATTTCTTAAAGTCGCCGTGACCTCCCACCCACACCCCCTGAGTATTTGAGGGAGTTCCCTAAGCAATTTCAGGGGGATTTTAGGAGCCTCTAAACCACTCAGTAATCTGCTTAAGTCGGATCTCTGATCCTCTAAGCTGGGTGGAGGTATCTTGAGGAAGTGCTTACGTACGAGCGGTGATAAATCGAAAGGCTTTTCGAAACCTACGTCCACGGACTTATAAGATGTTGTGAGGCTTGATTCAGGGACCTCCACCAAGGCTTCATCACTAATTAAGCGTGTTTGGCAAGCTAGTCTGAAACCGTCAAGTATTAACTCACCTAAAACTCTACGCTCGCTCAAACTACTCTCCGAGAAAGCCCCTGACAAGACCTTAACAACGCATTTACCGCATAACCCAAGCCCGCCGCAGTCAGACCTAACGTCAACGCTTTGATTCCTAAGTAGATCGAGTAGTACCTCACCACCACCAGACTTAACTAACCTCACCCTCAGAGCGCTATCACCGACCTCCCAACCGTCGCGGTCTTACCTTCATTTCAATCTCTTCTTACTGATTTATTTTGGACTTAATGATTTACAAGGGCATTACCCTTTATCAGGGTAGATATCTCTGAGAGAGCTTAATAAACTTTATCTATCTTATCCGCCTTAATATTATGTGTGGTGTGAGGTGTTAGCTGAGGATTTAAAGAGAGCCCTGTATATGGCGGTGATTGAGGGGGATCCTGAGAAGGCGTTGGGGTATGCTAGGGAACTTCTTAACACAGGGTTTGACGTAAAACAGATAGTTACTGACGTGCTAGCTCCGGCGATGAGGGTTGTCGGCGAGATGTATGAGAGGGGTGAGTACTTCATAGCTGACCTAATCGCGTCTGCCGAAGCTTTCAAGCAAGTTTTTGATAACGTGCTTAAACCCAGGCTATCCTCAAGCGCTGCTAGTAAGGGTGTCGTAGCGGTCTTCGGAACCGTGAGAGGGGATATTCACGAGCTAGGTAAGAACATAGCTAAGGCTTTATTCGAGGCTGAGGGGTTTGAAGTCATTGATTTAGGGGTTGACGTGCCTCCGGAGAGATTCGCTGAGGTGGTTGAGTCTAGGAAAGCTAGGGTAGTCGGTCTCTCAGCGCTAATGACGACCACTATGGTCGAGCAAGCGAGGGTTATCGAGGAACTTAAGCGTAGGGGTCTTAGAGAAAGAGTCATAGTCGTCGCTGGCGGAGCCCCTGTAACTGAGGATTGGGTGAGGAAGATAGGTGCTGACATATGCGGTGATGACGCATTCAAAGCACTTAAGAAAGTTAAGGAATTACTAGGTGTTGTGTGATGCCCAAACCCTCCTTAACGACTTTGAGTAGGGGTGAGGCGCTAGAAATACATAGCAGAGCCCTAGACCTGCTCAGCAGGGTTGGTGTTAGGTTCGAGGACCCTGAAGTAGCTAAGATATTATTAGATGCCGGTGCGGTGAGAACCGATGATAGGGTCTTAATTCCTGAAGAGATGGTTGGCGAGGCGTTGAAGAACGTGCCTAAGAAGATTGACTTATACGATAGGGACGGGAAGAAGGTTGCTACGCTAGGTGATGGCGCCTTAATATTCAACCCGGGCTCGGCAGCAATAAAAATCCTTGATTACGGCGCTACGGAGCCCAGGACCCCCACACTAGAAGATCTTAAAAACCTTGTTGTGGTTGTTGAGAACCTAGAATTTATGGATGCTCAGAGCACGGCCCTAGTCCCCGGCGACACACCGATAGAGATTAGGGACGCTGTCAGACTCTACCCTATATTGAGATACTCTAGGAAACCCATAATTACTGGGGCCTTCACCGTGGAGAACCTCCCGGTAATGCTCGAGATGCTTAAGGTGGTTAGGGAGGATGCTTGGAGAAGACCTTTCACGATATTCGACGCTTGCCCATCACCCCCTCTCTCTTGGAGTAGAGTAACGTCGAGGAACGTCGTTGATTTAGCTAAGGCCGGGATCCCTTCCGAGATTATTTCAATGCCTGGTTTAGGGGCTACGGCGCCGGTCACTATAGTAGGTGCTGCAACCCTGCACCACGCCGAGGTTTTAAGCGGTATCGTTCTAGCGCAGGCGGTTTCTAGGGGTGCTCCAGTTATTTACGGCGGGTCACCAGCGCTCATGCACCCGAGGTACGGGACCCCCTTAATAGTAGCTCCGGAATCTCTCCTGGTGTCCTTGATTTACCGAGACCTAGCGAGATTCCTGGAACTTCCCTCACACGCTTATATGGGATTAAGCGACTCTAAGCTAGTTGATTATCAAGCAGGTGCTGAGGAAGCTTACTCAGCGCTCGCAGCCGCTCTAGCGGGCTTTGACGTGGTCTCAGGTCCCGGCATGCTAGAGTTTGAGAGTGTTCAGTCTCTTGAGAAGTTAGTGCTGGATAATGAGGTGTGCGGGCTGGTTAAGAGGGTTTCAAGAGGTTTCGGCATGAGTGTTGAAGAGATAGCTGTCGAGGTTGTTGAGGAAACAGTGCTTAGAAAAGGAGGCAACTTCCTCCTACACCCTCACACAAGGAGGTATCTTAGGAGGGAGGTGCACGTACCACGCGTGTGGGACGCAACCCCTAGATCTAGGTGGGGCATGAGGAGCGTGTATGAGGAAGCGCATGCCACAGTCCTTAAATTACTTAAGGAAGGCCCCTACCACGAATTAAGCCCTGACGTTCTAGCAGAGCTAGATAAGGTTTATGAGAGGCTGTGGAGAGGGGCGGGTTCCGAACCTAAGTACGTTTAAGTCACGTACCTCTCAAAAGCTTTAGTAGCCCTCACGACCCTCTCGATCTTGGAGAGAGCTACCTCATACTCTTCCTCACGACCCCCTAGAGAACCTCTTAACCCGGCGAACCCGCAGTCAGCTGAAACTAAGTCAACCCTCCCACCACTCACCTCATACACCTTCTTAAGAAGCTCTAGAACCTCCTCATAATCCTCCACTTCAATTTTTCTCGAACTCACAACACCTGGCGAGATAATCTTATCGTAAGACTCAAGTAATCCCTTATCAAGAACCTCGACGTTCTTGGGGTTGTCGTGAAACTCAAAACTCAAGTACCTGATTCTACCCACCCTTGCTAAGAGTTCTAGAAGCCTCTTATGAATTCGGCCGCACACGTGAACCCCTACCTCAACCCCTTCAGCAGCTCTCGCTACGTTCTCTAAGACCCCTACAATCTCGTCATCACTATAGTTAAGGAGGTTTCTCCTAGAGCCTACCATGAGTCCCAGGAAGGGCTCGTCCAAGAACACGACCGTGAACCCTAAAGACGCCATGTACTTCACGAAGCCGGCCACATAGTTAGTGAGGAAACCCTCAACTAACTCCTTACTGGATAGGAGGGTTGAGGCGAGATCTGTGGACTTCATACTTAGGTAGAGTCTAGAAGCAAGAGTGAAAACCCCTGTTACAGGAGCTCTTAACCCGCTAAACACTAAATTAGACTCCCTGACTAAACGTACCGTGTATTCTGCCTCAGGAACGCTGAGACCTCCGATGATTCGCTTGTCGAGCATGCCTGAAGCCATCCTCAGGAAATTTCCCGCATACCTCACCACACCTGCTTCAATCAAGGGACTCACGTAAATATCAATGAAACCCCTCAGCTGAGGATATGGAGGAACGTCAACCCCCAAAATAGCTAAGTCTTTCACTACTCTCTCAACGTTCCGAAGATCGTGCTCAAGCGGAAAACTACCAACGTGACTACTCCTCATAACACCAACCCAAAATATAAAGTCCAACACAAGATAATTTAGCTAAGTCTGCTTAGCGAATGTTTCATTAAGTAAACGCTTAACTACTTCAACAACTCTTAACGCGTCTTCAAGTGCTTGTGTAGCGTCTTTTCTCGTGTAGAGTTCCTCGGGAGGGACACCTATTTCCTCATCTCCATACATCGCTAATTCTCTCTCCTTCCTTAACGAACGCGATATTGAAGCTAAATCATCCACGAGTTCCTGAAACCATTGCGGAAATCTCGCTCTCTCCCTCCTTAATAAAGGTCCCACATCATGCCATTTAGGCGGCTCGATCCCGGCTAACCTTAGAGCACCTTTTAGAGAAAGCTCGACTGCTTCTTGAGACTGCCTAACCACATACGGGTAGTTACCTGATTCTAAGGCTTCTCTAGCGTGTTTTAAGCGTTCCTCAGCTTGCTTAAGGTTTGACTTAGCTAACTCGATGTTATTCAATGTTTATCACCTCGCCAGCCTTGGAGTCTTTCTTAAGTAGCCAATACCACTTCTTGCCGAGCCAGACTCTCTCAGAGCCTAGCTTACTCAACTCTTCTCTAAGTCGTAGTAATATGTTCTCGAAGAAAGAATCTTTATCGTATACTATGACCGCGTCCTCAGTCATGTCGAGATATAATGGGCTTATTTTCTTGGCTTCATCTCTAGTCTTAAGTATTGGCGTGATTGAGACGGCGTAGCCCTCTGTAAGCAACTTATCAAGTAGTGGATCTATGTTCTCCTCGGCTCTGAGGTACTGAGCTAGTCTCTCGAGACGTGACCTAGGTAAGTCCTCGATAATTATAAGGATGTCTAAGTCGCTATCTCTCCTGGCAGTACCGCGGGCAGCACTGCCGAAGACAACCACTGATACTAGTCTCCCACCAAAAAACTTGAGTAATTCCTTGAGGAGTTCCTCAACAACAGTCTTGTAAGGGTCTTTCAAGTAATCAATACCCTTCCTAAACACCCTAAACACCGTTCTAAGCATAATTCGCGCTTACAACAAATAAATAACGTCTGTATTCCCTTAAGCGAGTAATGACCTAGTTATTCGATAGGGCCTACGTCTTCTCTACCCTGTCTCAAGCCTTTCCCAGCGTATCTCCTCAACCCCTCCCCGCCCGAGGTTATCAGTGTGAGCAAATTCCTGCAGTGCTTAACTGTCCTATCAATAGCTATCTTAGCTAGCTCTTCCTGCGACGCCGCCTCATCCTCATGCACCGTGACGTCTATGACGTGCTTGTTAGTCGTTAACTGAACTAGTTGAAGAGCTAGGCTAGAGACCACGTAGGAGAGTTTATCTGTTAGTGTTGGACCCACCCAACCCAAGGTTATGACTCCGTCGCACTTCTCCTCCTCAATCAACTTCTTGGCGGCTACTGGCATGTCCTTAATTCCGGGCACCGTATACCTTACTACAATCACGCTCGGCAGTAAATCCTTCAGTGTTCTCTCGGCGAGGGAGCCCATATCAACTCTTGCGAAGGTAGTGTCAACCACGCCTACTCTCACAGTCATTTAAGTACCTCCATTAAGAACCTGCCGTTCTCGTAGATGAGCTCGCCGTCCGCGAAGACCTTCCCCTTCTTCATGTCCTTTATCAAGTCCCAGTGAATCGAGGACTTGTTAGTCCCTCCAGTCTTAATGTATGAAGCTCCTAAAGCCATGTGGATAGTCCCGCCTATCTTCTCATCAAATAAGATTTCCTTAGTATACCTCGTTATGTCGTAGTTAAGCCCGAAAGCTACCTCACCAATCCTTCTAGCACCCTCATCAGTCTCAAGCATTTTCTTGAGGAACTCGCTACCCAGCTCAGCCTCAGCTTCCACCACCTCACCCCTACGGAAAACCAGCTTCACGTTCCTTACCTCAACACCCCTCCACACGGCCGGGAAATCAAACCTTATGACTCCTTCAACTGAGTCTTCGTGAGGTCCTGTAAAGACCTCCCCGCCAGGCATGTTATTCTTCCCGTCATCGTTTATCCAGACCCTACCATCAACCCTAAGCACTATGTCTGTGTCATGACCCACTATCCTCAACTCAGAAACCTTGCTTAAAGCGTCCACGATCCTTTGCTGAGTGTTTGCTTGATTAACCCAAGCGACCACAGGGTCGTCCTCGTAAAGCTTCAAAGACTTGAAAACGAATTCCTCGTACTCAAGCGGGGACATACCCGCTTCCTGAGCCATAGCTCTAGTAGGGTACGCGGTGACAACCCACCTCAGAACGCCTTCGGAATCCCTCCTCATGAATATCTCAGTTAGCTTACGCGTTGCTTGAGCTCTCAACTTAAGTCTCTCAGGATCTACGTTAACTAAGTACTTAGAATGTGTTGAAGACAGTATCGAGATCCTCACGTCCACGTTCTCAGTGATATACTCGTCAATCCTTGAATAATACCTCAGTAACTCCTCCGTAGAGTACTTATAGAATATCTCGTTCAATACCTCGTCGTTAATGTTCCACCGAGGGTAACCGCCCCTCCTAACTATCTCTTTCCATAACTCACGTATGAGGGGGTACGCCTCGTAAGTCGAGTTTATGAGGACCTCATCCCCTTGCTTAACGCTAGTACAATACTCCGTGATTAGCTTAGCAAGCTTGCTGAGCACGCGAAACCACCGGGAATTAGTTGGGTTTTAGAGTAATAAGGTTTAGCTTATGTGTTTAAGCGGGAAAAACAATGTTTAGGTAATTTGCTTATAGCCAGCCACGCAACTTCATCGCTTTGTAGACTCTCTCAACAGCTAGGACGAAGGCGGCGTCACGCATAGTGACTAACCTATCCTTCCTCTCGTCCCTCAGCCTCTCCCATCTCTCAGCAGCTCTCATAAAGTTCTTCTCCATTATTGAAGCCAGCCTATTCCTAGTCTCCTCCTCATCCCAGAAGTACCACTGGAGGTTCTCAACCCATTCTAGGTATGACATTATGACGCCGCCGGCGTTAGCTAGTATGTCAGGCACCGCCGCTATGAAGTCTTTCCTGCTGTACAGGATCTTCTCCGCTTCAGGTGTTGTGGGTCCGTTAGCTCCTTCAACGATTAGCTTAGCTTTCACTTTATTAGCGTTTGCCTCAGTTATCACGTTCTCGATAGCGGAGGGCATGAGTATGTCGGCGTCTACGTAGAGGGATGCGTCAGGATCGCTTATCTTCTCCCCTCTCGGGTAATTGATTACCTTGCCTGTCTCGTTCTTGACCTTCATAGCTAGCTCGACGTCCAAGCCGTTAGGGTCGTACACGGTTCCTGAAGTATCGCTTACTGCAACCACCTTAGCGCCGTACTTGCTCGCCCAGTAAGCCGCGTACTGAGCTACGTTACCAAACCCGTGAACCGACACGACCTTACCCTCAAAGCCTCCTAACCACCTCTCCGCAGCGGCCTTAGCTGCTACTACAGTGCCGAACCCGGTCGAGTATATCCTTACCGGATTACCCCAAAGCTCCGGTGGCTTGGCTGTGAAGACTCCTGGGACGTTATAGCCTTTCAGCTTGCTGTACTCGTCAACCATCCAAGCCATTATCTGAGGATTCGTGTTGACGTCCGGCGCCGGTATATCGATTTCAGGACCTATTATGGGGGCTATAGCCCTAGCGTAACCCCTGCTCAGCTGCTCTAACTCCCTCATACTCATCTTCTTAGGGTCGCACTTAACAGCTCCTTTCCCGCCGCCGTACGGTATCCCAGCCAAAGAGTTCTTCAAGGTCATTCCGAGAGCTAGCGCGATGTCTGTGTCTAGAGTGACCTCCGGGTGGTACCTAATACCGCCTTTGTAAGGACCTAGAGCGTTGTTGTGCTGCACCCTATAACCCTCGAATATCACTAACCTCCCGTCATCCATCCTAACAGGTATCTTAACCATCAACACCCTATCAGGCTTGCTCAAGTAATCGTAGACTTCCTGAGGCAACCCAGCTAACTCAACAGAATTCTTTAAAACCCTTAACATCCACTCCAAATACGACATTATACCACCACTTTAATATTTGCTGGAAACCTTTTTATATATTCACCCACGAGTTTTAACCTAGTGATCACCTACCTAAAAAGTATAAATCCGTGGAAACACTGAGGGGGTCGGGGTGCGCGAAGCTTTCGTAACTAAAGAGCTGGGAGAAGCTACACCGGGTTCGGCGATAGGTTTAAATATCCTTGAATTAGACGTGGTTCAAACGTAGTTGATGAAGCCTATCACTAACAAGATAGCTAGGGTCGCTGACGTAATCCCTTGAACCAAGTAATTAAGCTTCTTACTATACTTACTCAAGATTTCCGTGAATATCCTCCCCCCATCACTCACGAAGATCGGCGCGGCGTTGATTATAGCTAAGGAAAGATTAACTATGAAGATCCAGTTGACGTATAGTAACGCTTCGACTGTGTAGGGTGGGGTCTCCGGAGCTACCAACTCACTCAAGTATACCCCTAGCTTAGATCCAGCCGGCTTACGCAACACGTACGTTTCTACGGGCCCCGTCCCCACTATCCTGTAACCATCAATAACGCACCTACGTGTTTTCAAGACTAGGACCGCGCTCTGATTAATTAATTTACTTAGGAATGACCTAAACTCCTCCAGGTTATTTATCTTCGTGCCGTTTACCTCCAGTATTATGGAGGGCGTGGATATGTTGGCTTTAAGCGCGGGTAATTCAGGGTTGCTCCTATCTAGATCCACTATCACCGGAGCCAAGACTATCTGGGTAGTCAGTAAGCTCACGATTCCTAGCGCGAGTAAAGCGATCAGTGAGTTACCTAGTATGCCCGCACTAAGTATCGAGACCTTAGATTTCTTAGGTGCTTCATTAAACGAGTTCTCGGAGAGCTTAACGTACGCTACAGGGAAGATAGCGAATAACCCGATACCCCAAGACTCGATCCCCACGCCCTCCATCAAAGCGACCACGGCATGCATGAACTCGTGAATAGCCATAGCAACCCCTATCGACAAGACCAGAGGCATAATCAAATCCAGACTTATGGTGACGCCCGGGATTACCGGGACGAACGGCGATACGGGGGTCTCACCAACTGAGACAGCCCTAAACAACCCTTCAACAGCGTTAATCAGTGTCAAGTAGAGGAAGATTATCATGAAAGCCATGTTCAGGGTTCCCGCCACGAGGACTGCCTTCCTCAGCGACTTACTGCTTGGGGAAGCTATCTTACGTAACTTAGACGCGGTACCAACATCTACCAAGATCGTTAAGAACCCTACGTCAACCCTACGCTTCACTAACCCCTCACGCAAACCCTTCCGCGCCTTAACTAAGGCGTACAGCAACGCCTCAATCAAGAGCAACGCAACTAGGTACGCGTACGAGCTATTCATGCCCACGACCTAATAACAATACTTAAAAGCAAATATAGTTTTTAAGAGTCACTCCGTTAATGAATTAGGTGTCGGGACGTGGGGTCAGGAAACTTTCGCGTAGCTAAGCAAAACGTCATAGGAGGCTTACTAGTCTTCACGATATTGATAGGTGTTTCACTAGCTTTAGGTTTTTACGGGTACTACGTCGAGAAAGCGCCGAGAACCACTACTAAGACCACGACCACAAGCCCTACAACAACACCTTCAAACACTACGACACCCACCAACACAACCAGCCCGAGCGTTAGTACGACACCTACAACGACCCCAACGAATACCACGACTACGAGTGAGGCTCCGTACGTACCCGAGTAAACCTTCCTACCCGCCCCCGCCCTGAGGAGCGGGTTTCTCGGAGAAGCACTCATTCAATATCTTCGGGGAACGCTCACCCATTTTCATTAAGTCTACGTAGAGTCCTAGGTTGATTAAGAAATCCCTGAAGGTACCTATAGGGACTACTAGAACCCCCTCTAAAAAGCCCTTCAACACGTCCGTTAACGTGACGATCACCGGGACGAACCACTTAGCTTTAGTGAGTATCCTGTACTCGTTCTTCAGCGCCTGACACTGCTTAATCAAGTACACGCATTTTCTCTCGTGATCGCTAGCCACGTACTTAAGCTTCCCTCTCTTACTGTAGCCGGGTGACCAGTGCTTGCAGTCAATGATTAACCCTATCTTAGAGACAGGGTCTACCGCCACTATATCGTACTCGTACCTCCTCGGCTTAGTCCTAAGGTTTTGAACGCTTTCATAGCCTGAGAGCCTCAGGTACTCAGAGACGAGTTCCTCGAAGTCTCTCCAGCTCAGAAGACTCGATACCTCGTAGATGTCGGCACCCCCCTCAAGAGCTTTAAGAGCTAGGGGTAGCAACGACTTGAAGCATAACTCACCCCTCAACCCAGCGTACACGCCGTCAATACCGGCCAAATCTAGCGTCTCAGAATACACGATGACTAACTCTCGGTCAAGACACCTACCCTCACTACCCGATACCTGACGCATCAACGAAAGCCAAACACGCGCGCGTGAATCAATCAAACCCTGCCTCCCCACACCACCGCGGAGAGAACGTCGTGCCACCATTCACGAATACTCTACCCATCTATATAAGTTTTGCAGGGGGTTCAAGCCCACTGAGAGAAGAGGGAATCTTGCGTGCTCCCCGACAACGAAGGTTCGTTACTTAATGCTTGCGGGGTCACGGCCTCCACGAGTTCTCGGAGGAGTTTGGTCAGTTCTTTAGCCGCTCATCACCTGCTCCGAGTTCACCTCCTTCATCATCACGATATAATTCGCGTAGCTGAATTAATAACTTTTTATACCTTGATATCAAGATATTTGTAAGGGAGTGGGTGCAGGTATTTAAGGAAGCTTTCGTGAGTATCTCGAAATTCCTGAATTACTCGCTCACCGAGCTTTCTTTAGAGGAGGTTGAGAAATTCATTAATAGGTTGGTCAGTATCTACTACGATTCTAGGAAGATCTTGGTTTTAGGTGCTGGGAGGTCAGGTCTCGTCGGCAGGGCTTTCGCTATGAGGTTATCGCACCTAGGCTACAACGTCTACGTGTTCGGCGAGACCATAAACCCCCCGTTGAATCCGGGGGATATGTTGATAGCTATCTCCGGTTCCGGGAGAACCAAACTCGTCGTTACCGCGGCTGAGGTAGCTAAGAACTTAGGGGCTGTCGTAGTTAGCATAACCTCGTACCCGGACTCACCACTTGGCAGGCTCTCAGACATCGTTGTCAGGGTTCCGGGGAGGACGAAGATAAGCGGTGAGGACGACTACAACGTCAGGCAGTTGATGGGGATTTACGAACCTCTAGCACCTCTAGGAACGCTCTTCGAGATCGCCGCTCTAGTAATGTTAGACGCCGTCATAGCTGAGTTGATGGCTAGGTTAGGTAAGACGGAGGAGGACTTGAGGTCTAGACACGCGAACATCGAGTGAGGGCCCCTCGTTGTCCACGTCCTGCTATTCTGAGGCGTTGCGCTTAATTAAGGAAGCCGTTGATCACTACCTCAAGTACAGGAAGGACGGCGGGGTTAGCGACTTAAAGCACGCCTTAACATCCCTCCTCAGGAGCTACATCCTACTACTCAAGGGTCTCTACCTACCTGAGCTAGACTTAACCAACCTAGCTTCAATAGCTCTAGATAAGGGGTTGATAGATAGGGGGTTGTACTCGGACATAGTCACGTCAAACCTAGTCCTCAACGGCTACCTATCTAAAGACCTGAGCCTCGCGGAAAAAACTTTTAATAAGCTGTTTGAGAAGATCTCTAAGCACGACCCATACGTCAATCAGCAAATGCATCTCTTTAGGTACTGAGGTGATGTCTTGAGTAAGCAGTTCGTGGAAATCGATGAAGGGTGGACCCACTTAATAGCCACGTTCTACTACGTTGAAGGAGCTCTTTACGAATTAATTGAGGATTTCGAGTGCGTGAACCCGAAAGTTAGGGTTAGGGGCGAGCCCGCCGCTCCATCCGTAGAGTATTGTTGTGTGAAGATTGGTGAGAAGCCTGAAGAGTTAATGAGTTTAGAGGAGGGGGTGGAGAATGAGGTGATAGCGAGTTACGAGTACGGCGACGACGCGTGTTCGGTGGGGGAGGACCCCTACGCCCTACTCAACGAGAAGATAGTTAAGGAAGTCTTGAGTAGATCCATAGGGTTGCTAACCTCATACACCTACATCACTAACCAGACAGGCGTTGAGTATTTGCTGGCGGTCTTGAATAATGGGAAGGGGTACTTGATTGAGGGTGAGGAAAACAAGATCGCGGTTCCCATGGGTAGAACGCTCTTCAGCTTACACACTCACCCAAACAACTGCCTTCCGTCACCTCATGATGTGAGATCGTTAAGTAATACGTTAATGTATAGGGGGATTGGAGGAGGAGTCATATCAAGAGACTGTTACCTAGTCTTGGTTAGATCAGGCCCCTTCACGGAGGAGGATTTGATGGGGTTAATAAGGTTTAGGGATGCTTTAAGAAGGATGCGGGTCGATGAATTAAACGAGTATATAGGGAGGGGTGCTGTAGGCACTAACCTACGCATTCACACGAACTACCTCCGCATAAGTCGATTATAGTCTTAACCAGGCTCGCGAAAGCGTGGTCAGAGTTACTCTCCTTATAAGAACTCAGCAACTCAAAGAGTAGATTCCTATGCGTTTCTCCAATATCGCAGCACTTCACGATCCGACGATCCCTCACGAACAACGCTGAGAAAACCCTGCAAACATTGCACGTGAATCCCGCGAAACCTGACTCGAAGTCGATTATCCTGACCCTGCCCTCAACATCTATTATCACGTGCTCCCTCAACACGTTTAATTCCTTATGTGTCACGTTTTTCAAGTCTAGGTAGCGCGCGCTCGCCAGTATCTTGAGGTATAAAGTGATTAAGTCTCTGCACGAGCTTACTCTAGGTACGAGATCCCCTAGCTTAACACCCCTAACCAACTCCATGACGATAAACTCATCGTCGCAGTAGTAAGTCATGGGAGCTACTGGGAAGGCCTTCCTCATCAAATCACACTCACGCAGCAATGAAGAACTCTTCGAGTCAGTCCTCAAGACCTTCACCGCCGCAAGACCTATCCCGGCGAACTCAGCGGCTAAAACAACCGACGAATGACCCCTCCCTAAAACCTTAAACCCCCATAACTCGTAATCACCTAAATCAACGCAACCCCTAAACCCTAAGGAACTCAACTTATTAAGCCTCCTATTAATCAAGTCCTCGTTTAATGCCGGGTAACTCAGCAAACGAGCACACTCCAAACCAAACACCCGATGCTACGTGCATACAGGAAATCACTTATCACGCGACTAGCTCGTGATCGGGAGGCGTGGCCCCCTCCACAACGTGGGAAACCTCGGCAACCAGCACCTGAGGCCGTCCTCCACCCGGTGACCCGTGAACGTCGGCGTCAGGAGTTAGGTTGCTCCCTTCCGGGCCTGGCCGATTCCCCCTGCAAAGACGGTTGGCGTTCCCCCTCCAGGGAACGCTCCGTCACCGCCGACCCCACGGGGCGGGCTTCATCGCAAACCTCAGGGTGGTTGCTGAGGCCTCCCACGCCGTGGAGAGTTACTGGCCCCGCTTCACGCCTTCGGCTAGGGGAGGCGACGACCCTCCCAGCCCTACCCACGCCAAATAGAATAGATTAATCAAAGCTTATATCTCTTTGCTCACAAATGAAAGCCCCCGCCTCCAGGTGGGGGGAGTTAGGGCAGTTCTTAACTTCTAGAAAACGACTTAAGTCTTCGGTCGTAAGGCTTCTGAAAGTATTTGCTTTAGATCCTCGCTCAGCCAGACGTAGTGCCCTGCCTTACACCATAGCGACCCGTCCGATAATATGGTTACCTCCGCGTCCGGGTGTTGAGGACACTTAAGGATTACCGCGCTCTCCCTAAGCGCTTTATCCAGCTCTATGAAGATCTTGCCCAGCCTCTCCTGCGTAGTCTCCCTCAACTCCTTCCCCTCCAAAGCCTTCAGTCTTTCCTGAATTCCCGCCAAACCATCCATTATTTTCTTTAAGGCCGCGTCCTCCACACTCCTATACTTGTAAATCCTCACCGTAGCGATCAATAACGTGATCACACCCACCCACACCAAGACTAAGAGACCAGCCAGTATAGAGTCCCTGAACGTGTAGTAAGGGTTGTAAGTACCGAAAACGGCTCGAACAACGAAGGGTAGTAAAGAAAGAGATACCACGATAATCAAGAAACCAACAACGACTACGCGCAAATCCCTACTCATGAGGTCCCCTCAAATAATTATTTGAGTATTTGAGGAACAGAAATAAAAACCTAACATAGAGTTTAAACATCGAATTTTACGTGATGCTCTATCAGCACGGAATCTTATTATCCTCAACGCACGCTCAGCCCGCAACACTCGTCGCAACGCTTGCGCGTAGTCGCGTCAGGGATCGTGTAAGAGAGAATGACTTATTATCTTTTCGAGAACGATTTAAGTGGATGCAAGGTGTGCGGGTCTGTAGGTAAGGGTAGGAGGGTTCATAGAGACGCTGGTAAAGCGTATGTTTTTAAGATACTGAACATTATGAGGCATTACTACAGCTTAAGAGACATAGAGAAAATTCTCGACTTACCCGCTCAGACTATATGGAAGTACGTGAACTTAGTTGCGGTGCCTGAGGAGAGGACTGTGGCTAAGATAATCGGTAAGGTGGGTGAGTTAAGGTTGATTGATAAGCTGATAGAGAACTCCATTAAGGAATTCAAGGAAAACCCGGTCACCGTCCTAAGCAAGCCCGGCTTTCTTAAGCTGTTCTCATACGTCACGGAAGATTTCGTGGGCGGTGCTAAGATAGACTTAGTAGTGCCTATGTCGACTACCGCTATAGTTTTAGGTAGTTACGTGGCTGCCGAGCTACCCAGTCTCGTCTGTCCGTTCACGGAGAACCCCCCGCACGATAGGAAAGGGTATGTCGTCGCGTACTATAACGACAATAACGAAACACGCTTCGTCGCTCTACCTAAGAGTTGCTTAAGAGAGAAGACTACCGCTTTATTAGTTGACGTAATACTTGAGGAGCTGGATAAGTTAAGGAACGTTGCGGACGTGTTGAGCAAGAATAAAATCCACGTTTACGGGGTTGTAGCGGTTGATTCCCCTGATGAGGTAGTGGGTTTAGTGAGGGGTATGGGACTTAAGTTAATGACTTTAAGACGCTGGCACTATTAAGGTTTCCTCCGTTTTCTGCGATCTGTCGGCGTACGCTAGCCTGTATTTCCTCGGTTTCAAGTAAGCTATTATGAGTTCTATCCCTCTCAAGGGATCGCTCTGCTCGCCGCAAGTGTACACGTCGACGGTAGCGTAGCGATACTCAACCCACGTGTGGACAGCTATGTGTGATTCCTCAACCAACGCTATGACCGAGACCCCGCCCTTCCTACCGCCGAAACTCCAAGACTTAACCTCCACCAACTTCATGTTAGATTCTTTAGCAGCTCTAACAACAACGTTCCTGAGTTCCTCCTCGTTCGCAGCGGCTTTCACGTCTATGTCGTAGAGGTTAGCGTAGTAATGCTTCCCGATCACGAAGTCCTCGCTCCCGCTCACTTGAATCACCTCCTCACGCCCTCGAAGAGCCATGAGAGGTCACTCTTACGCGACCTCTTAACACCTCCGTCCACCAGAGCGTGTGTTATTATGGGTAACGCTATGGTCGCGTCCACATACACCACCCTCTTCTTAGCTTTCGGCGAGACCTTACCCCAACTAACAGCTTCCTCGAGAGTAGCACCGCTTAAGCCACCCCATTGAGGGGCGTCCGTAGTGAACTGCACCACGTACTCTAAAGGCTTGTAGTAGTCGTGCTGACCCTCTTCCTCAGCTATCAATGTTTGAGCTACCGTCACCAAGTTAACGTAGTCTTTAGGAACACCTCCCCCAACATATATTGCCGCAAGCTTGCTTGAGCGCCTACCAATCTCCACTATCTGGTAGAAATCCCTCACCATATCCAAGACTACCCTATGCCCCCTGCGGTACGGCAGCAGGGTCGCCATGCCGTAACCACTATCAACCAGTGCCGGGGAGAAGACGGGCACGCCGGACCTGTAAGCCGCCGCCACTATCGAGTCTATGCCACGCTTATCGAGGAATTCCCCGAACAGATATAGGAACTCCGCCGTAGAGTAGACGGACCCGTTAGGCAGGCTCTCAACGAACTCCATGATGAGTCTCTCCATCTTCCTATAATCGAGCTCGTTAGCTACCGTGTCGTAGAACCTGTCAAGCTTATACTTAAGTAGCTCGTTATCGTCAACGCAGGGGTATGTCTTCAAGTACTTGAAGCCCATAGCCTCGAAAATATCCTCGCTTATTATAGCACCCGTAGATACCACTACGTCCACATACCTATTCTCAACCAACCACTTAATAACCCTCCACATACCTGCGGTACTCATAGAGCCTGCCAAACCCAGGAATATCGTGACGTCGTCGTCTTTGAACATTTCGATGAGTGCTTGATAAGCCTCTCCTAAAGCCCTACCCTGAAAAGCTGTGTCACCCATCCTTAATAAGAGGTCGTGAAGCCCTCTACGGCTTACATCAAGACTCTTTACTTCCCCCATCGTAAACGGGTATTCCTCCATCTTATTTCTTCCAAGGATAACGAAACCAAAGATCTATTAAGCTTTAGTAAGCACACATAAGACAACAAAACCTTCAGCCAGCTTCTTAACTGTGTTTACTCAAGAACTCACAAAAACCCTTGGAACAACCAAAAAATATTAAAACCTAGAAGGAAAATAATTATCCTCACCTCACAAGGATGATCGAGCGAATCGTTTTCGTAATGAGGCCTTACCTCACAGCAAGCAACTCAGCGTTCTTAACCAGGAATTCCTCGAAGTCGTTAACGAACTTATCTATTTCCTCCGGCGTGTGAGCTATTGAGAGGAATAAGTGGGGTTTTGCTGGTGATAGGTAGAGGGTGTTCCTCCCCACCATGTGTTTGAATAAGAGCTCGCACGCTCTCAGATTCTTGGTTTTCTCGCTAGTTAGCGGGTCTTTAGGTGCTTCCTTAGTGAAGTGTATCCCTATCATTGACCCGAGGCCTGTTATGTGGCACTGAGCGCTAGCTCTCCCTACAGAGTCTTCCAAGCCCTTAATTAACCTATTCCCTAACGCGTAGAGTTTCTCGTAAAACGATTCCCCCTTACTGAGGAGTTCGGAGATTAGCGTGTAGCCAGCCCTCATGGTTAGGGGGTTGCCGACGAACGTGCCTCCGTGGAACGCTCTCTCCCAAAACCTAGGCCTCGCCACCTGATTCATGAGTTCTAGATACTCTGAAGAACCCACTATAGCTCCCGCGCCAGCGAAATACTGCCCGCCAACAGCTTTCCCGGCCGTTACTATGTCCGGCCTCACGCCGTAGTAGTTTTGAGCACCCTTATAGAATCTGAAGCCCGTTATAACCTCGTCGAATATTAGGAGAAAGCCTTTCTCGTCAGCTAATTCCCTAAGTCCTTTAAGGAAATCTCTCTGAGCCGGGATACACCCGGCCACACCGACCACTGGTTCAACGATGACGGCCGCTAAATCCTCGTTCTTCACCACCTCCCTCACACCGTCTAAGTCGTTGTAAGGTAGCAGGACTGTGTAATCGGCTTTCACGTACTGCATATCGAGTGAGGATGGGTGATCGTACGGGTAATTCACGGCTACGTGTAGCTCCGGGTAACCGCCGTGCCATCCACCGATAAACTTACCTATCTTCTTTTTCTTGGTGTAAGCTCTGGCCAGCCTGATAGCGTACATGTTGGCTTCAGTTCCTGAGTTGGTTGGTTTAGCCATGTCTAGACCGAACCACTGAGTCACTGCCTCAGCCCACTTAACCTCCCACTCATTACACCACCCGAAGTGGGTGCCTAAGGCTAGCTGCTCCCTAACCGCTTCGAGCACGGGCTCATACCCGAAGCCCGTGACTACGGCTCCGTGACCCATCCAGTAATCAACGTATTCGTTGCCGTCGACATCCCATACTCTAGACCCCTTCGCTCTAACTATGTATATCGGGTGTGGGTCGAAATACCTTAAAGAGTAGGAGACCCCTCCTGGGAGGTACTTCCTAGCTTCCTCGTAGATCTTCGCCGATCCCCTCAGGTCCTCCCAGCGAACCACCTGTAATCACCTAGAAACGCTGAGGGCGTTATCACGTCCTTCATCGTTATGAGCCCTGGAGGTGCTTGAAGGACTCTCGGTATGATGTTGACGACCATTGAAGCAGTAGCTATGTCGCCTGGAACCCCCGTCTCACACCTCCAACGCATTGTGGGGTTCCCCTCTATTAGCACCTCGTCGTAGTCTTCCCTACCCACGGAAGCCAGCAAGTCTAACCTAACGAATTCCGCGCCGTTGACGTAGCCGACACCCCACCCGTGAATGCCTGAGACTCTGCCAGGACCTATCTTGAAGTACTGTGTCTCTAAGTATTCCTCAGCTACTATGGGTTCCTGCCCTTCCTCAACCCTCTCTATGCTCACGCCGAGGATGCATCCTAAAAGCATTATTGATTCCGCGTACCCTACGTGAGCGCTTATCTCGCCAGCACGCAGCTTAGACTCGAACTCTTCCGGCGTTAAGGATAACCCGTATTTTTTCTGGAACGAGTACCTCCTCTTAGAAGCGTCTAAAGACCTGACCACGTGTATCCTGCGTACCTCGGCGGAAACAGACGTCAGGAAAGCCGGTAACGCGTCGAACACAAACCCCGGGTTAACTCCCGTACCAATAACCCTAACTTTATTCTTCTTAGCTAACTCATCAATCATTAAAGACAGCTCAGGATACCTATACCAGGGATAAGCCAGGGTCTCCGAGGTTGACACCACGTTAGCGCCTGCGGAAACCGCCCTAACGATTTGAGGGTATATGCGGTCTAGGTAGGTACCGGTAGAGATAATCACTACGTCAGGCTTAACAGACCTCAAGAAACCCCATGAGTTTGAGTCATGAACTACCTTAACACCTAAACCCCTACCCAACCCAGCCACAATCCCTAAGTCCTCACCGACCTTGGAAGTATCTACATCCACCCCTCCAACTAACTCAACACCCTTCCTAGAACTAAGGAGCTTGACAATAAGAGACCCTATAGGGCCCACACCATAAATAACTACCCTCAAGTTCTCAGACATTAAACACACCAAGATAATTATATCGCAACATTTTAAAAGAGACCTACACTCGAGGCTCCCGTAGCTTAGGTGCGCTTCCAGGAAGGGAGTTAATGAAATTATAACAATGTTTTCCCAAAGAATATATAAACTCTTGATTAATAATATATACGGTGACTAATACGTCATCTAGGGGTGGAGCTGGTTATAGGCTCTTACTCTACATAGCGATAGGGTTCGTTCTAGGCATAATAATCGGTTGGATAGTGAGTATGGCTCCTCCCGGGGTTAAGGGGCCTGTGAGCGATTGGTTTAAAGCTTTTGGCGATATCTTCGTGAGGTTGATCAGGATAGTCATACCACCGCTCATATTCTTTACTATAGCCGCTGCCACGGCCTCTATAGCTAACGCTAGGAGGCTTGGCAAGATACTTGCTTTAATGCTCTTCCTATACATTATTACGACGTTAATAGCCACTATATGGGGTACCATAGCGGCTACTGCCTTAGCGCCCGGCGTTGGCTTAAACCTCACCTCAACGCAGCAACCCCCGACTCCTCCGTCAGGGACCGATATCTTGCTCTCGTTCTTCCAGCCAGACTTCAGCAACTTGCTAGTTGTTGGCGGCGCTATGACTATGATAATCTTCGCTATCATTCTAGGACTTGCAGTCGTGTTCTTAGGTGATGAGGGGAGGAAGGTAGCTAACATACTTTCCCTAGGTTCTAAGACTATGATAGGCTTCGTTAGGATCATAATGTATTATGCGCCGGTAGCTGTTTTCATGTATGCTGCTTGGTTGATGATTAAGTACGGCCCTCAAATGCTCGGTGCTTACGCTAAGTTCCTGGGAGGGCAGTACTTATTCACTCTACTACACTTCTTCCTAATATACTCCATCATCGTGTGGTTAGGTGGTCTATCCCCGATTAAGTACTTCAAAGCTCAGATATACCCGTTCTTAATAGCTTTCACGACCAGGTCTTCAGCCGCTACCTTACCGGCTAACATGGAGGCCGCTAGGAGGATGGGGGTTCCCGAGGAGGTTTTCGGGGTAACCCTACCTATAGGAGCCACTGTCAACATGGACGGGACGGCACTATATCAAGTTATGAGCGCTATATTCGTCGCTCAATTATTCAACATTCCTTTAACACCCTACCATTACGGCTTAATAATACTAGCCGCTATAGTGGGCTCCATAGCCACGGCGGCAATACCTGGCGGCGGCACCATAATGCTCGCTTACGTGCTAGCTGTGGCCGGCCTACCTCTCGAGGGCGTCGGCATAATGTTGGTGATAGACCCCTTAGCAGACGCTATAAGGACTGCCATCAACGTTTCAGGAGATAACGCGTGCACTGTCCTAATAACTAAGTTCTTAGGATATAAACTAACGTCATGAGCTTTTTATAAATAGAAAACCCTCTTTTTATGCTTCAACACAATACTTTAGTTAGGGGATTGACTTGAGTTTATTAGAGCTTGAGGAACCAAGAGAATTAAAACAAATGATTAAAAACCTTAACACGGTCTTGGGAACAGGCCCTAGCGGTGCTAGGGGGAGGGGTAAGGGATTGCTAGTATACAATAAGTTGCCTCAATACATATGGAGTTCCTGGAGCAAAGAATTAAAGAAGTTAGGTATTGAGTGGGGAGAGTTCTTAAGCATAATCAGCAAACACTCAGACCTAATAGTTGAGTGGGCAGTAGAGGAAAAGATTAGCTGGAAGGAATACCTCACTAAGTTGAGGGAAGCGCTAATAACATACAGCAAAACCAAGACTGGGAGAAGGGTAAGCCTAGACACATTCACTAAGAAGAGTGCGTGAAGCGGATGAGGAGCGGAAAACGAAGCAATGGAAAACTAATCAAGCCATACGTTACATGAAAGCCTCGCTTTTTAAGGTGGGGGTGGGAGAGCTTATAGGTTATGTATGCTTTAGTTTTCTTGATGATGTTGGTAGTGTGTGAGTCCCGGGGGCTACTCTCTAGCGACTAAACGCCTATGCCCTCGAGGAGATGATGAAAACATAACCCTGAGCCTCCGGGGCTAAACCCTCGGGAAGAGGGAGATGCAGCCCCCCAAACCAATGAATCGCCACGAGGGAACCCCCACCCTTCAGGACGGGGAGGAGGTCAGGTTCATACATAGGAACTGAACCCCATCGCTATGCTCACTGAGTGATCTACTATCCTCTCTATATGTCTTAGCGCCAGCGTCTTAGCCACGATCTTACTCTCCACTACCCGCATACTGCCTATTTCCTTGAGGAAGTCTACGTAGAGCTTATCTACTTTCTCGTCTATCTCCTTAACCACGTCCACGCACTCCCTACACCCCTCAAAGAAAGCCTCGAAGGCTTTCTCGTAAGCTCTGATACTGAGCTCCGTGAGCTCTCTTAAGTCTTTCAATGACTCGTCACTAAGTCTTGAAACGTACTTATCTGTGAGAGCTATCTCCCTACAGTACCTACCTATCCTGAACATATCGTAGAGTACGTCCAGGAGTGCGTGAACCCTTCTGAAGTCATTACCTAGTGGTTGGTACCTCACCGCATACGCTAGCAAAGCCTCCGTAACATCCCTCTTGAGGACGTCGAGTAACGCGACCCCGTCCTCCACGTCCTTAATCAGTTTCTCACGCTCCTCAGCGTCCCCCGAACAAACCAGCTCATGAGTCTTCCTAAGCAACTCTAGAGTTACTTCATGCACTCTCCTCGCTCTCTTCTCGAGACTCGCCAGATTAGATGCTCTGTCACCCTTCATCACAGAGCACCCCTCAAGAACTCGTTAGTTACCTCCTTCTTAGGACTCATGAAAACCTCCATAGCAGGACCCTCCTCAACTATGACCCCGCTGTGGAGGAGTGCCACGTGATCAGCTACCCTAACCGCTTGATGCGGCATGTGCGTGACCATAATGACCGTGACCTCATCCCTTAAACTCTTTAACGATTCCTCTATTTTAATAGTGTTCACGGGATCTATGTTAGCTGTGGGCTCGTCAAGTAGTAGTATCTCGGGCTTAGCTGCTAGAGCTCTAGCCAAGCATAGCCTCTGCCTCTGACCACCACTCAGTGCGTGTGGGTAGCTCTTAAGCCTATCCTTAACCTCCTCCCAGAGCATCACCTTCTCTAAAGCCCACCTAACCAAGTCGTCTAACTCACGCTTGGTCCTCACAATCTTATTCAGCCTAGCCGGTAAAGCCACGTTATCGTATATGGTCATGTGAGGGAACGGGTTAGGCTCCTGAGACACTAACACGACCCTCCTCCTGAGATCGTAGGGATCAACACTATAGATATCCTGACCTAAAACCTTAACCAAGCCACTCAACTCAACACCGTCCACGAAATCTATCAACCTGTTAAGAGTCCTCAGAAAAGTAGACTTACCTGAGCCGCTCGGACCCATCAAAACGAATAGGGTGTTACGCCTCACCCGCAACGTAACACCACGCAGTATCTCAACACCCTTAATCCTCAAGTGGAGGTCCTCCACCTCAACAGCGTATAAACTCATAACTTAACACCTCTCACAAGAACTCTGGACACCGTGAACAAAGCTAGGTATATTATTAGGAGGACTAGGGTAGCCCCCCAAGCAACCCTGTGGAAATTCTCGTAGGGTGATAAAGCATACACGAATATCATCAAAGGCACGGCGTTACTCTGCTGCAGCACCCCGGCGAAGACGGCGTTCATCAAGAAACCCATCGTGAATAGTAGGGGGGCTGTGTCCCCGAAAGCTCTCACGTAAGACATTAGGAGCCCTGTGAGCAGGCTCCTCCTCAAAACACCTACGTAGACGTGGATCAAAGCCCTCACCCTATTCATGCCGAGAGACATGGCAGCCTCCCTCAAGCTCTCCGGTATCGACCTGAACGCCGAGGTGAAGTAGACGTAGGTGTAAGGTAGGGTCACGATCGCGAGTGCGAGGGAGCCGGCGAGGAGGGATTGCGTCCCCATACTCATGACTACCGTGGAGTATATGAACATAGAAACTACTATTGAGGGTACCCCGGAGAAAGCCCTCACCACCACCTCGCACACCCTGCTGAGAGAATGCCTCGGAAATTCAGTGACGTAGAAAGCCATCAGGAAGGCTATAGGTGTCGTTATCAGTATCGCTAGAGCCGAGGCTAAGAGAGACCCGATTAGTGCGGGAGCTATGCCCCCCACGCTAGTGCTGAGAGGGGTTGGTGGTAAATCGGTGAGGAATTTGAGTCCAGTCTCCACTAATACCGCACCACCTCTCTCCACGGCGGTGTAGATTATCGATATTAAGGGGGTTACGTAGAGGAAGGAGACAGCAACCATGACGATCACCATGATGTAGTTCCTGACCTTCCTTGAAGTCATTGACCTATACATGTATCCTCTCCCTCCACCCGTAGACTAGCCTAATCCCGGCGTAGCTAGCCGCTAAGCTAATGAGCAGAAGTGTGAGAGCTCCGGCAAACAACGTTGGTAGAGCGTACTCGTAGAGCCTGGCACTCTCAAACTGGTTGGCTATGAGTGACGGTATCGTGTAGGCTGGGTCGAAAAGACATAAGCTAAGCTTCATCGAGTTACCCACGGTCAACGCAACGATTGTTGTCTCGCTTAAAGCTCTGCTAAAGCCTAGAAGAGATGCCGCGATTACGTACGGTTTCAATATCCCCATCATTATCTTGTAAGCCTCGTAATCCGTTGCTCCCAAGCTGTAAGCCCCTTCCTTATACTTACTCGGTATTAGGTAGTAGCCCTCTATGAGTAATGCAGTCACGTAAGGAGTTGTAGCAACAGCCAACGTTATGCTGGCAGCTAGCATAGAGTGCCCTGTGAGGGGCCTACAAGAAAATAACGGGATGAAACCTAGGTAGTCGTGGAGGGGTTTCATGACCTGATCTCTTAAGAAGGGCGCTAAAGTCGTGGAACCCCACAACCCGTAAATCACTGTCGGCAAACCGCCCATGACCTCAGTAACGTACCTTAGTGGGGCCCCCAAATACTTAGGCAGTATCTCGATCAAGGTGAGTGTTAAGCAGATCGAGATAGGTAGTGAAACCAGGACTGACAGGATCGAAACGTATAAGGAGCTCGCTATCGGTGCGGCAAGCCCGTAGAACTCCCTCTGCGGGTCGTCTGACGGGCTCCACGCACTAGTCGTGAGGACTGCGAAACCGAAGCGTTGGAAAGACGGCCAGGATTGAGATAAGATCATGTAGGAAAGGATTAGGAGAATCCCTAGAACCCCCACTATTAGGGGGAGGGTTGAGTAGAAAAGGAGCTTATCTGATTTAGAGAAAAACATGACTACTCACCAAAGTCTTGACTAGCCGACCTCAAGCAACTCAACAGCTTTAAGGCCTATACTAGCTACCTCGCTGGGTAGTGGTAGGTAACCGGGGACCATGCGTTTCTGACCGTCGGTAAGGATCCATCTTATGAATTCCTTCAACGCTTGAACTAGCTGGGCGTCCGCGTACTTCTTGTACACGAATATGTAGGAGAACGAGACTATCGGGTATGAGTTACTGCCTCTCGTATTCATCATGCGGTATAAAGCGTCACTCCAATCATCTAGAGGGGATTGAGGAAGTTCCCCGACAGCGTTGATGAGCGCGCTTTTAATGGTTTCTTCCGTAGGCTTAACACAAACACCTTCAAGATTCTTGATAGCTGCTGTAGGTAGTCTTTGAGTTATGGCGTAGCTTAACTCAACGTAACCTATGGAGTACGGCGTGGTCTTCACGACCTGAGTCACTCCCTCATTCCCTTTACCGCCGACACCCCTACCAACCCTATCAACAGGCCAGTCCACTGTCAGACCTACTAGGTCGTTGGTCCACGTGTCCGGCGCGGCTTTATTAAGGTATGTCGTGAATACTGAGGTGGTCCCGCTGGAGTCCGACCTATGAACCGCCACGATCTCCTCGCTCGGTAAGACGTCTTTAAGTCCTGGGTTGATGGCTAAGATCCTCTCATCATTCCAATACCTGATCTCCCCCTTGTAGATTAAGGCTATCACCTCACCACTCAAGCACAACGTAGTTCCTTCCGGTAGGTTCGGTAAGTTATATATGATCGCTACGGATCCTACGACTACCGGGATCTGCATTACCTCACCTCTATACCTACTATAGAGTTCCTTAGATAGTGGCGGGTCACTGCCGGCGAAGTGAACTACCTTGTTGAAGAACATGTCTCTACCCGCACCACTACCCACGCTCTGGTACTCCACTCTAATACCCTTGATCTCCGTGAATGACCTAGCCCACTCGAGCATCTGAGGTGCTAGGAATGTAGCACCAGCTCCTGATATGAGTACTTGAGACTGTGTTGGCGTGGTCGTGGGCGTCGTAGTTGGTGTGGTTGTAGGGGTTACTTGAGGCGCGCTCATGAAGTTATAGACCACTACCGCGACAACTGCAACCACTACCAGGGATGCAACCACTATTATTGAGGTCTTGCTTAAGGCCTTAGCCAACCTACTCGTTTTACTCACCGAGACTTGTTTTCCGGCTTTCTTTATATTCTATAGATACGGAAAACACGTAATATATTGAGTGCTTAAACCAATATTTCATTTATATATTTTACATAGGGATATATGTCGGGGTGTTTAAATGAGGTATAGGAGGAGGGTCCAGGTAGTCGGCGGGTCTACCTACGTCGTCTCCCTACCTAAGGAGTGGGTTAGGGATACTGGGTTGAAGCACGGCTCGGAGGTAGTTATTGAGGTAATGCCTGACCTAACCTTAAGGATCTACTCAGGCGATAAGGGTGGTGAGAGATTTGAGTTAGAGACTGAGTTAGAGGTTAGCGATGATTTTGAGTTAAGCGTCGCTATGCTGATTGCTTCGTACGTGGTCGGGTATAGGAAGCTCACTATAGCGTGCGGTGGGTGCTCGCCCGATAGGTTGGAAGCACTCGTCAAGAGAGTTACTGAGATAACCATAGGTTTAGAAGTTATTGAGAAGAGTGAGAGATACGCGGTTCTCAGGTGTTTAGCTGACGTGTCAACACTATCCCTCGCGGAGGCCTTGAATACCTTGACTAGACTCACCATCAGGTCTTTCGAGGACGTAGAACACATGATATCCACGGGGGATCTTAACCGGGTTGACGAGGTTCTCGAGAGAGATAGCCTCATCGACAAGCTATACCTCTACGGGCTAAGACAATTAAACGAGGTCTTACTCGGTATGACTAACTACGCGTCAGTAGGTCTAGGCAGCGTTGCTGAGGTGACTTACTGGGCCATGATATTCAGATTCCTTGAGAGAATAGCTGACCACTTAGCAACGATAGCTAAGAATATCAAGGAGTTAAGGCACGCAGACCCAGCAACACTACTTAAGTATATTAAGTCATTACGTAGTAAGTATGACGAAGTAACCAAGAACCTGCTACTCAAACAAAAAACTGAGGATTTAAGCAAGTTCGGTGTCTTGATTAGCGAGTTAAGAGGGTTTGAAGCAGAGGTAGGTAGGGATTCAGCAACGCTGGGTATAAGCGCTGAGGACCTTATAAGAATCTCAGCCCACTTAAGAGACATAATAGAGTTGCTGATAGACATGCACGCGTTGAAGAAACTACTAGCTGAGGCCACCTAGGTGCGGGAAGTTGAGGTTATGGTCCATACACCCAAAATACCTAGATACTCAAGGACTTCTCGCATTATGGAGGGAGGGCCTACTAGCTCAGAAAGTCTTGTTAGGACTTACCAAGGGTTACGTGAATCACCCACAGCTAATCAGATTTAAGCGGACTACGAATCCTCCACTATATATTGGGACGTACCTATACTACGTATACCTAGAAGGTATTAGAAGAGGGTACATGTTTAATTCAAGCAAGATAAGAGCGTACGACCTAACTCTAGAGAGAATCCCTGTTACGGTGGGTCAGCTGAGGTACGAGCACCAACACTTACTAAATAAGTTAAGAACGCGTTCCCCAACCCACTATGGTGTGATAAAGGAGCTTAGAGACATAGAACCACATCCCCTCTTCAAGCTAGTTCCTGGAGACGTGGAACCTTGGGAGAGGAGGGGTTCAGCTCTCATATGAGTTCATATAACTTGATGTGGTCATTGCCTCATTTTGTGGGTGCTCGTGGTTTACTGTCTTAGCTGGTGTTCGTTTAATTGTTTTATGGATTTGGCTCGCGTGATTCAGTAACTACTCTTAAGTATCTTCTCCCTGAGCTCGTAAATCAGCATGCTTTTGAGTTCGTATTTGTGTAGTCTCGTTAGGTGTAGGTACATGCCTTTCTTAGTGAAGGGTCCTTTACCGCAGATGTTGCAGTATAGTGACGCGCCCTCAAGTCTGGAAACCTCCTTAGCCACGGACTCTATGACTTCGAGAGATATCTTAGCTATTGAGGAGCCCGTCACCACCCTTAACTTATCGACGTTTATGCTCTTGTTTGACGCTTTCCTAGCCAGGAAGTCTATGAGGCGTTCCGATAGAGGGTCTAGCTTGGAAGCGTTAAGACCCACTTAAACCACCTACACAAACGGCTAGCGCCGTCGCTATTAATTGAAGGACTTTCGACGGTTCAGGATCCTCGAGTATGGACCTAACCACCTTCGTCTCCCGCGGGTCCACACCTATCAAGTTGAGGAATCTGTGAAGCAGGTCGCGAGCCTCCCCCACGCTAGCAACACCTAAATCAACCTTCTTCCTCAGACTAACCGCCTCACTAAGTATATCGGCAAGCTCCGAATCACTATACTCTACCTCCCACAACTTCCTCGCACACACCCCCAACTCACTAGCTAAGCCGTTGACGTAATTGTTAGTGCTTAACTTAGTTACGAGCTCGCCGACACTCAACTTAACCAGAGGCATTATCTCCTGAGCTAAGTCCTCGTAACCTAGACGCTTCACGACCAAGTAAGTCGATAACGTAAGCGTGAAGTACTCCACCGCAGAATCCTCCAAGCTACTCTCAAGACCCTCGAAAGACTCAAGATCCTTTAGCATAGATTCCGTCAAGTAAGCCCCCATAAATTAATCTCCCCACTCCTGCAAGCGATTTAATTACATACACCAATAAAACACTTGAGGATCTCTATTCTTTCAATCAACGTATTATTAGCGGGTAACGTAATACCTAGCGATCACTCAAGAACTCGCTAAGACATCGTTTAAGGCGCTCACTCCTCGTATATGTCGTAGTATTCTTCCGTGAAGTATTTATCGTATTGATGTACGGGTATCATGAGGTCTGAGCAAAAATCTTCCGCTACCGCAACCTTCCGCAACTCATTAACGTCTACCTCCAAGTCTTTAGGGGGGTTGATGACCTCCTTCTCAACACTCACGTAACCTCCCGGGTCCTCCCTAAGTCCTACGAGCACTACGGGCTTCCCCAAAACCCAAGCGAATACCTCGGCTTGCTTCCTAGCGTACTCGTTTATCGGGTAAAGCTTGAACTCGTAGTAAGTGTCTGTAGTCTCGTCGTAGAGGTCTGGCTGAGCAGCTACGAATAAAGAGTTAGTGAGTTCCTTAAACCTAGTCCTCGGCTTCTCACCGACCACACCTGCTTTAAGGAGTGCGGCGTAAGCTCTGTAAGCTTTAAGGATTAAGTCCCGCTTGTAGATACCCTCAGCCCTCAACCTAGCCGCGACCTTCCTAATAAACCATTTAGATATTTGCGCGTACCAAGCCCACCGATATACGTGGTTAGCGAGAGCGTACTCCTCCTCAAAGATCTTGCCAAACCTTAACGACACCTCATCCCCCTCAGGAGGCTTACTCAGCAACTTAGCAACATCCGAAGCTTTAACAACCAAAACCTCAACGATCTTACCGCACTCCCCCAACTCCTCCTCATCAAGCAAGTGACCACGACCTCTCAGATAAAGCTTACTGAAAGGAAAAATTAAATCCGTGGCTCACTCCAGCAACGATAACACCCACCTATTTATTGGAAGTGCTTCAAAGCTTATGATTCTTTTCATGATGTTTCAGCGGTTTGAGTAGTTCCCAATTGATGAGGGAAAGCCCTAGAAGACGCAGAACCTCGCTATCCGCTGTGGAGGGACGTCAGCTCTTTCTACTCACGACTAGCTTTAGGCTTACGGAGACTTCACCGGCTAACCACATGCTGATAGTGTTTATTATTTCCTTCCACTTCCTCAGAACCTCAAGTATTTTCGTGTGCGGTGTTACTAGGTAGTAGACCAGCATTACTAGGGTTATGTAGAATAGGGGGACTACCTGCACTGCGTAGAAGCTGTACTGCGTTTTACCGCCCAGGAACCATAAAGCCACGTACGCTAGGTAGGTGAGCCAGGTGAAGGAGTAGCTAACGCCTCTGTCCGGCAACTCCCTTATCACCGGGATGACCAAGATTGAGAGGGTTGCTGTGAGGAGGTATAGGATGGGGTTGCCTGAAGCTATTAAGTCGGCCACGAACTCCCCCCTACTCTGATCCCACACGTAGTGTAGTGGGAAGGGGTTCCTACCTATCAGCCAGTCCCACGGCATCGCTTGCGGGGGTCCCTCAGTAGTCTTAACGCTTAAGTGCCACCTGAACGCTCCCTCAACGGAGGAAGACCACCACAGAAGGAAGCCGTCTTTAAGGATGTACGGAATGCCTAAAACGATCAGCACAGCTATAGGCAAGTAAATGAATAATAGGAGAACTTTAGCTGGCTTGTCTCTCCTAACCCAATGCAGGAGCGCGGGTATCGCGGGGAAAGCACCGCTAAACTTGCTCGCGAAGCCTAACCCTATTGAGGTAGCAGTGAGTCCTAGACTACCCCTCAGCGTGAAGTATAGGGTTAAGACAGTGAATAGAGACACGAAGATATCCAGCATAGCCACCATACTTAAAGACCTGAAAGTCTTGTCGAGAGCTGTTATTAAGGCTGCTGTGAAGCCCAGGAAAGGCCAGACATCTTCCTTAATCACCTCCCTGAATACGAGGAATATAACCAGCAAAACCAAAGAGCCCGCAATCACTGACGGTATCCTCCATAGTGAGGGGGAGTCCCCGACGAAGAACATCGTGAAGGCTATAAGGTACTTGACTAGTGGTGGGTGTTCGAAGTTCATGTAGTCTAGAATACCCTCAGCGTTCGGGTAGCAATAACCTACGACAACCCTCCTAACACCAGGGTATGAGCTTAGGTTGCTGAGGGTTGCCGGGTTAATCTCCGCGCAGATCGCCGGGAGAAACTTCCCGTCAGACCTAAACTTATAGTATGACTCGTCCTTCACCAAGCTCCCGCTAAGATTTAACACCACGTATTCTTTAACGCTTGCAACAGTCTTCAAATACTCACTCTCTATGGAAGACCTAACCAACTCCACGGTCACAACGATCTTGTCAGCAGATATCGAGGCAGGTCTTAAGCCTAAGTATTTTATGAGGGTATTCCTAGCGGAACTCACGTACCAACACTCATCAGATATGTAATCATCTATCCCGGCAACGTAACTATACGTCAAGTAAGCATAGGTTGCCGGTAACGCGGCAACCAGCGCCAAAGCCAGTAAGTAGATCCAACGCTTCCTCAAACCTAGACGCGCCACCCCAACCACTATAAAGATGTGGAGAACGTTTAAATAAAGTCTGAAGAGACTCAGCTTCGCAGGGCTTCCTCACAGACGTCCGTGTCGGAGGTTCTCATCACCACTTAATCACTCTTAACACTGGTTAAAACTATTTCTAGCTTAGTTATTAATCAGTGCTAGGGAATCACGAATCGATGCTTTCCCCTTCCTCAAGCAAAACTTATAAGCTTGTTTCACACCATAAATGACGAGGCTCTCGAGTTATGGTAGCATTTAAGGTTGCTGATTTAGGGTTAAGTGAGGCCGGGTTTAAGATTATTGAGTGGGCTGAGAGGCACATGCCCGTCTTAATGAGGCTTAAGAACGAGTTTATGAGGGAGAAACCCTTAAGCGGTGTTAGGGTTGCCGCCGTTCTCCACGTGACTAAAGCTACCGCAGTCTTAGTGAGGGTTCTGGTTAGCGGCGGTGCTGAGGTTTGGTTAGCGGGGAGTAACCCCCTCTCCACTCAGGACGCCGTGGCCGCCGCCCTAGCGTCTGAGGGTGTGCACGTGTTCGCTTGGAGGGGGCAGACGCCTGCGGAGTACTACGAGTGTATATCTAGGGTGGCTTCCTCGGAACCTAACGTAGTCATAGATGATGGTGCGGACCTGCACGCGTACTTACACAGCGAGCGCAGAGACGTAGGCTCCAGGGTTTGGGGAGGGACTGAAGAGACTACTACAGGAGTTAATAGGTTGAGATCTCTTGAGAGGAGTGGGAGGCTCCTATACCCTGTGATAGCTGTTAACGACTCGTTAACTAAGTTCATGTTTGATAATAGGTACGGTACGGGGCAGTCAGCGATTGACGGGATACTTAGGGCTACGAACGTTCTCCTAGCAGGCAAGATCTTCGTGGTGGCCGGGTACGGGTGGGTAGGTAAGGGAATAGCTATGAGAGCGCGTGGCATGGGCGCTAGGGTGGTTGTGACTGAGGTAGATCCTGTGAGAGCTTTAGAAGCCGTTATGGATGGTTTCGAGGTAATGCCTATGAGTAAGGCTAGCTTGATAGGGGATATCTTCGTCACCGCTACCGGGAATAAGGGGGTGATTAGGGAGGAGCACTTCAAGGTGATGAAGGACGGGGCAATACTGTGTAACGCAGGACACTTCAACGTGGAGGTAAGCGTTGAAGACCTGGAGAGGATTTCGGTAGGTAAGAGGGTTGTGAGACCCAACCTAGAAGAGTACTCACTCCCCGACGGCAGGAAGCTCTACCTAATAGGTGAGGGCAGGCTAGTCAACCTAGTAGCTGCTGAGGGACACCCCAGCGAGGTAATGGACATGAGCTTCGCTAATCAAGCACTAGCAACCAAGTACATAGTCCTAAACAAGGAGAAGCTTGAGAAACGCGTTCACGTATTGCCGAGAAGCATAGACGAGAGGATAGCTGAGATTAAGCTAGAGTCAATGAATATAGAAATAGATAAGCTAACGGAGGAGCAGATAAGGTACTTAACGTCGTGGGAGTACGGGACGTAATCCAAGAATAAATACCTCGAAAACTCAATAACTTCGGTGAGTGATCACTGCACGACAAGACGACCCCGGGAAGGAATCTCACACTACTGTTGGCGACCATCCTAATATGCGGCATTGCGGTTAACGCGTTAATAGTTGCGGGAAGCAGCTTAACGAACTATAATTTCATCACGTTCGGTTCTAAGACATGCCCCCACTGCAAGAACCTGCACGACTTCTTCAGCAAAAACTACCAAGGTAGGTATTGCTTTTTCTGGGTTGAGGACTCTGACGGCTCAAGACTTTTTTACGAGTTATATACTGTGGAGATCAATCACGGCTTAAGTCAAGGTTACGCATACGCGGTCCCGCAAACACTAGTACTCAGGGACGGGGCCCCTATCGCGGTGGTTATAGGGGAGGTAACGGATGTTGGGTTCTGGAACCAGCTAGTATCGAGTGACGTTACGGGCGAGATCCCGATCTATCTCGGGAGCAACAAGCATAATGTCGTGTTACCTAATGAGTCGCTCGCGAAACTCCTCTCAGACCTGGAGAAAGCCGTTCAAACACAGACCTCCCAGACCCCTCAACCAAACAATAATGCCTCACTTAGCTTAATCGGGTTAGGCTTAGTGATAGTCGGTATTGCCGCTCTCGTATTGTATGTCGTGAAGCGCGTGACTTCATGAGAATCAATTCGTTTAGGTCTTAGGTCTCACCAGCTTAGGGATCACGTAACCCGCTAACGTGGTAATCGAAGTTATTATGAGTATTAGTGCGGAGACCGGTAACCCGTAATAAGAGGTTAGGAAGGTTCTCCTAGGTCCTAAAGTTAGTGCGAAGCCGAAAGCTGTGGAAGCCCCTACCAGTAGTGAGAGTAACGCAGCCCCCCTCTGAACCCTCCCCCTACTCTCGTGAGGCGCTAACCAAGCAGCTATGGTTACTGGAGCTAGCGGGAGTAGCAGGACGGAGGTGAGTACTGAGAGGTCTACGACGAACCCTAGCCTCAGATACGCTAGGTAGGCTGAGGCGATCGTTAGCAACGCTACTACGGTGTTAGATAGCTTGAAGACGCTTACGCCGCTCACGCCGCGCTTCTCTATTAGGTCTCTGACGAAGGAGGAAGCCACCGTGAGTATTATTGAGTCGGCCGTGCTGACGGCCGCGGCCAGTATCGACACGTATATGAAGGAAGCCAGCACTGGGTGAAGCCTAGATATTAGTGTTGGAGTCACCGAGTCTTGCTTACTGACGAACCCGAAAAGACCTAACTCTGTGAGACCCCTTGCTAAGAGTCCAACGCAGACGACCGCGATCGTGTATATGAAGCCGTATGCAGAGAATAGCACGACGGACTTCTTATAAGACCCCATGTCTTTATGGACGTACAACCTCACAACTACTTGAGGGTTCGTGGCCGCGAAGAATACCCACGGTATCGTGTAAGCTAGGAAGGTTGGTAGGGTCCAGAAACTAGTTATGCTTAGGAAGCCTTTCTCGCTTAACACGCTCATGACTTGATTCACCGTAGTACCTGATGACGGCGCCACGTTGTATAGTAGCGAGAATATCAGGGCTGCCGCGGCGGACAGCATCCAAATACCTTGGTAAGCGTCCGTGGTAGCAACACTCCACATACCAGCTAAAACAGTCCATACCAACGTGAGAGCGCTCATTACTACGATGCCTGCCTCATACCCTGCCCCGAGACTCTCGAAAATCGCGGCAACACCGACCATCTGCGCCGTGACGTAGGGTATCATAGCGACTAGGTATATACCTACCACGACATACCCTATCGCTCTAGACCCGTAGAGGTCTGAGAGCATCTCGGACGGGCTGACCCACCCCCTCTCCCTAGCCATGGCCCACACAGTAGGTCCTAGAACAGCCAGTATTACCACGGTCACCAACAGGTAAGCTAGTTCAAAGCCTAGAGCACCGACCCCGCTAAAGTACGTGAGTCCGACGAGGCCTACCATCATGAACGCGCTGTATGTCGTCGCTGCGTAAGTCATGGAAGCCAGGAACCAACCCAGCCTATAACCGGAGACGAAGTAATCCTTACTAGACTTAACACCGTAACGTCTCGATAAGTAAGCTATTAAGGAACCTAGCGAGACGTACGCTACCAACATCAAGGAGAATGCGAGTAGTAAGTCACTCATATGAGGTCCCTCACTAAAAGCAGGTTAGTTATCGTTAACCAGATCAAGGTGGTGAGGGACCAAAAGAGGGTTAATTCAAGCCCTCGAGACTCTTTGAGCGTGACGTACGGCACTACGTAGAAGAGCGCTATCACAACGATACTTAATATCGTGTAGGGGGTTCTCAACCTACGAGGTCTCATTTGTTTCCCCGAACAATTGTTCGATAACAAAATATAAGCTTTAACTTACAGTGCTTATTGGGGAAGATGCCTCCTAGATCCGTAGTTCGGGAAAAGGTGTTAGAAGCTCTGAGGATGGGTGCTGGTGAGTTAGTGCCTCAAAGCTACATACACAAGTCTTTAAAGATTTCTAGAAGCAGGGTATCGGAGATCCTCGGCGAGCTTGAGCGTGAGGGCTTGATATCTAGGGTTAAGGTAGGTAATCAATACCTGATCAAGTTACTTGATTTTAGGGGGGAGCCCCCCAGTAGGTTGAGGGTTTTTCGCGTAGGTCTTGTGTGGTCTAGTGAGTACCCGTTCCTAACGATCTTCGCTAAGAAGGTTAAGGAAGAACTCAACGCGATTATTAAGACGGTGGTTTTCACTAGCTCCATACAAGCTACTAAGGCGTTGGTGTTAGGGGATCTTGAGCTAGCTCTGACGCCCACGATAACGCAACTACATTTCTACTCAGCGTTCAAGAATTTCAGGATTATTGGAGGGGGTGCCTACGGTGGCTCTAAGGTGTTAGTGAAGGATTCGGCTAGTGCTCACACAACATACTCAAGCGAGTTATCTACGATGGACTTGGTGAGGTCCCTATCTATGAGGGAGGGGATAATACCCGCGGATACATTAACAAGGTATTTCAGGAGCCCTGAAGAAATTCTTAAAGCGATCTCCGCTGAAGCCGTTAAGTACGCTGTTGTCTGGCACCCGATATATAGGAGGTTGGAGAGGGCTGGGTACAGGGAGGTCTTGAGGAGCGAGGATCTTGAGGTTATGTATTGCTGCACATTAGCCGCCTCCACAGCAGTGCCTGAAGAAACGCGTCGCGTGCTGAGCAAGGTTTACAGAGAGTCTTTAGAGGAGTACAGGAAAGCGCCTGAGAGATGGGTTGATTGGTACTCTCTGCAGGTAGGCATACCGAGAGACGTGGTATTAGATGGTGTGAGGGAGTATAAGGTAAACCCGGTCCTGAATAAGGTAGAACTCCGAAAATACGCTGGCAAGATACCCGTAGAGATACCGAGTGCTGACACCGTATTGAATGAGGTCTTGGAGACGGAAGAGTGAGTGCTTGAACAACAGCATTTGACGAGGAAAAAGACGTGCTTAACTCACGGATTGAGTTACCTTCTCAAAAACCCTATGATCGCCCCTATTATGAAGCCCGTGGCGATAGGGCCCACTATCACTACTCCCAGTACTTGAAGAGCTGTGATTATGTAGGGCATGGCGTTAACTATCTCGGGGAAGAGCTTGCTTAGCAACGTGTTGAGTGAGTCTCCAAGACTCCATACTGAGAGGAAGGACCCTACAACCAACGTGATGAGTAACGCTATCACGTACTTTATTATCTTGAAGGAGAAGTAACCGAGCAAGAACCCCATCAAGAACTGAATGAGTGTTGAGGCGTAGAACTTCGGGTTCGACATGAGTTCTGAGATCAAGTCAGAGAAAGTGTTTTGATCCCCGCTCGCATCACTAGCTACGCCAATACCGGGCAAGACAACTATTAACACGAGACTCGCTGCAACTAAGCATGCGAGAGATAAACCCCTCAATTCTATTACACCGAATATATTCTCGGCAAGCTTCTTTATTAAGTATCGACCCCTAACACACTTAAGGATATCGTCGGCAATACCCTGGAACGCGGGGAGAACTCGGTGTTTAGTCATACCTGAAAATGAAGTGCTCCCTCCTATATGCTGAGTCCCAAAACATGTATTCGTAGATTGAGCTTATTTTGAAAGCTCTTGAAGCTCTAGACCAGAGATCCGCGCTCGCGTGACTTAAGACCTCGTCCAGTATTTCTAAAACCCTCTCAACGTACTTAGCATACTCTTTAGAGGAATAGAGCGAGATCCACTTACTGTAGAGTGGGTGCGGCGACCCCACGTCCTCTAGGTAGCGCCCGACCTCGAGATATATCCAGTAGCAGGGGGTTACCGCTGCTACGCCGACGGGGAACTCGCTCAGTAGCACCGTCCTCCATAGATGGTTTACGTACCCCATGTTGGTAGGTGTTGGGAGTGTTTTCTTAAGGTCTTCGGGCGTGAGGTTCCAGGCGCGGAAGTATTCGTTGTGCAGTGCTTTCTCAAACTCCAGTATCGCTATCGAGTCCTCAGCGAATACCTTAACCCACTCCTCCCTAGGCGCTTTCCCAGCAAGTGTTGCTAGCACGCGTGAGTACTCGTCTAAGTATAGCGCGTCTTGAATCACGTAATACTTGAACACTCCCTCGTCTAGCGTGCCCTTACTCAACTCCTCTATGAAAGGGTGCTTGATTATCGCGTTGAAAACCTTGCTTACTTCCTCCCACAAGGTTTTTGAAGGTTTGCCCATGGCTGAGGCCTCACCTAACCTCCCTCACTATTTCCTCAGCTACCTTCTTACCTGAAAGCAGCATGCTACTGAATATGGGCCCCATCCTATGAATATGCTTTAACGCGGCTACAGCCATCCCAGCAACGTAAAGCCCCTCAACTACCTTACCGGTCATCTCAACAACTCTTGCCTCACTCAATTCCGAGTAAGCTGATCTCTCACCCAGTAATCTAATGCCTGCGGACGGGTTCTTCCTCTCAAGTATCTTCAAGACTTCCGCGTCATGTCCTGTAGCGTCCACCACCGCTCTAGAGTAGATGAATAGGGGGTCGACGTGGAGTCCTGCTAAGGGCACTGCACTCCACTGCACGACAACGCCGACAACTCTGAAAGGGTCTTCACGCACTATCAAGTCCTCGACAGTGATGCCGTGAATTATCTTAGCACCGGAGTCTATCGCCCCGGCCGCTAGCTTAGCCATGAGCTCGGAGGAGTCCAGCACGTATAGGTCGTACTCACTCACGTACTCGTACTTAACCCTGAATTCGTTGAGTATTGGGAGAGCTCTCGCGTCAACCACTATCTTGTGTAGTAGCATGCCGCCACCCCCTATACCGCCCCCGAAGCTCAGCCTCCTCTCCAAAACCACCGTCTTAAGACCTGAGCTCGCTAAGTACTTAGCTGCCGTAAGACCTGAGGGACCCGCACCAACCACCACGACATCTGCGTTAATTAGTTTTAGCCAGTCCTCGGCCGTGGACCTCCATATAGCTTTAGAAATCCTTGACTCAAGAGGCTCCATTTTAACCCACCAATAAAACCTAATTATCAAGGTTTTTATTCTTTAGTGATAATTGAGTGTGGTGAGAGTATGAGCACTCGCTTGTGGAGGGTGGCTATCACGATAGCCGGCAGTGACTCAGGTGGTGGTGCGGGGATTCAAGCAGATTTGAAGACTTTCGCAGCTCTAGGGGTTCACGGGACCGTAGCTATCACGAGCGTGACGGCTCAGAACACACGTGAAGTTACCGCAATACACGACATACCGCCGGACGTGGTCTACGAGCAGGTCAGGGTAGTGGCTGAGGACATAGGTATTGACGCGGGGAAGACCGGCATGTTAAGCAATAGCGACATAATACGTTCCGTTGCGAGGGCTGTCAAGGAGTTTTCCTTCCCGCTAGTCGTTGATCCAGTAATGATAGCTAAGAGCGGTGCTAGGCTACTTAGGGAAGAGGCTGTCGAGGCGTTGAAGAAGGAGTTACTACCTCAGGCCAAGGTAGTAACGCCGAATAAGGCTGAGGCAGAGGTCCTCTCAGGGATTAAGATAGGGTCTTTAGAAGACTCTAAGCTAGCGGCGAGGAAGATAGCTGAGGAGTATTCTTGTGAGGCGGTGGTGGTTAAGGGAGGGCACTTGGGGGGTGGTGAGGCAGCCGACGTTCTCTACTGGAGGGGTGGGTACCACGTACTAAGCAGTCCGAGGATTAGGGACGCGTGCACTCACGGAACGGGCTGCGTCTTCTCAGCGGCTATAGCCGCGTACCTAGCTAAGGGCTTGAACGTGCTTGAGGCAGTGGCTAAAGCCAAGGAATTCGTGACTAAAGCTATAGAGTTCGGGGTGGGGGTGGGTAGGGGTCACTGCCCCGTCAACCCCGTAGCTTGGGTTGAGATACCCGCACACAAATACCTAACCCTAGTAAGCGTTGAGAAAGCTCTGGAGGAGTTACTCAGGAATTCCGGGAAGGTTCGTGAGGCAATCCCTGAGGTAGGGATGAACCTGGTGGAGAGTATACCGGCACACTACGCGAGGAGCGTTGAAGACGTCGCGGGGGTCATGGGCAGGGTTGTGAGGTACGGGGACGGCATTAAGGCGGTAGGCCCGGTCAGGTTCGGCGCGTCATCCCATCTCGCTAGACTAGTCCTCGAGTTCTTGAGGAGGGACCCCGAGGTTAGGTCAGCGATCAATATCAGGTATGACGAGAAATACTTGAGGAAAGCGGTTGAGCTAGGTTACTTAGTTGTAGGTGTTGATAGAACTAAAGAACCTGAAGAATCTAAGAAGGTTGAGGGAAGTTCTCTTAAGTGGGTTGTGGGGGAAGCGCTTAAGGGTTGCGGCGGGAGAATCCCGGACATCATATACGATACGGGGGACGTTGGTAAGGAAGCCATGATAAGAATACTGGGCAGGA
>JAJHQR010000007.1 GCA_020833255.1 Desulfurococcaceae archaeon
CTCAATAAAACTCTTCAACGAGGAACGCATAATCTACGGAAGAACGTAGAACGCGAGATAGTTAAGTCTCAGACCCTTCCAAGCAGTTATGTGGTGTCGTAAGCATCTTTAGGGAAGCTCTTCAGGGCTGTATGTTGATAAACATTTATTATTATAGCTTTAGTTAATTAGTCTTAGCAGGTGATTAGATGAGGTTGGGTTTGGGTTTTAAGGGTTTGAGGAGGGAGCACGTCATTACGTTGGTGTCGCTAATAGTTTTACTAGCTTCCGCGGTAGTTGGCTCGTACCTCAGGCTTTACCCGGTTTTTAACGCTCTTGATGCGGGTTACGGACCTATGCTGAATGAGCTAGATCCTTACTCCGAGTACTGGACTGCTGAGAAGCTCTTGGAGAAGGGACTCTCATACTTCTTTAGCTTAAACAGATATAATGAGGAAACACACATCTTCTGGTATCCTTGGGGGAGAGACTTCGTTAAGTCTTCCCTACCTCTCACACCGATGTTTTCCGTGGTTACTTACTATGTAGCACGCTTATTCAGTCCTGGGCTAACCTTATATGAGTGGATGGTGTACGTGCCGGTAATCTTCTTCATACTCTCCTTGGTAGGCATTTACTTAACCACTAGGGAATTGTGGGGCGACATCCCAGCAGCTGTTTCGTCCGTGGTGGCGGCGATAATCTTTAATAGTAGGCAGTTAGCAGGGTTTACCGTTAAATACTCTGCTGGACTAGGTTTTATCTTCCTGGCTACGTACTTCCACGTAAGGACTTGGAAGAGGAGGAACTACGTAGACGCTTTACTGTGCGGTGTTTTCAGCTCTTTGACTGCTGCCGGCTGGGCAGGCTTTAACCTACTCCTAGCAGCTATCTTCCTGCAGATAGTCCTACAACCCTTGATAGTCAGAGTCACTAAGGAAGACTTAATATTATGGGGCTTCGAGACATTGCCTCTCGCGTTAACTATAGCCATACTACCCTTCTACGGCCCCCTATACCTAGTCTTAAGTGTTGGTATACTGATACCGCTAGGGTTTGCCGTAATAGGTATCGCGCTATTCTTAGAGTACGTGTCCACTCGGAGGGTGGTCAAGCTAAAGTACCCGCTTTTAACTAAGTGGCGCGTGATTTACTTCCTCCTGATAGTCTTGATAGGTGTGGGAGGCCTCTTAGGACTCACCACCGGCGTCCTCCACTTAAAGGGTAAGGGCTTGGCAGCGATGGGTTTAGGTGAGATGACGCATGTGTTGGTCGGTACTGTTCAGGAGTACGCGTCGGCTAGCGCTCAGAACTTCATATGGAGTAGTGGGGCCCCGCTCATTATATCGCTCCTAATGCTCGTGTACTTCGCTTACAGAGCTTTCATGAAGAAGAGTGTGCTGGATTTATTCATAGGTATAATGGTTTTGCTAGCGACTTACGCTACGGCTAACGTATCGTACTTCTTCCCATACCTGAACTGCGTGATATCGATATCGCAGGGTAGCTTCATCGCCCTGCTCGTCCCATACCTCTCCAGGAGGAAAGACCTGGTGCTGGCTCTGCTAAGTGCTTCCTTAATGATCGCCTACCTATTCACCACGCTACTTCAGGGAGTGACTGTTTGGGCACCCGCTTACAGAGCTCAGACACCCATGATCCTAGACTCAGGCCTCGGCGTCGGGAAGAACGTGCCCGCATGGCTGGATACCCTGGAATGGATTAGGAATAACACGCCTAAAGACTCCGTAGTTATTTCGTGGTGGGATTACGGCTACTGGCTGAGCGTCTTAGGGGAGAGAGCTACGGTAGCTGACGGCGCCACACTAAACGCAACACAGATAGAGTTGCTTGCTAAGGCTTTAACAGGTACCGAGGAAGAAGCTTACGAGATATTCACTAAGTATTTCCGCGTACCGCCTGACAAGACCTACGTCGTGTTATACGATGTTGTCTTATTCTCTGAGCAACTCAGCTCAACCTACGTAGGCCCCCTAGCTTTCCAGGGAGGGACGTTCATCGGCGCGGACATGGCTAAAGGAATCACAGCTATCTACAAGATTGCCGGTAGGAAACCCCCGACCACCACCGTTACCATAGGACAATACAACTACGTCATGCCTAACTGGACCAGCCCAACACTAACTAACGCTACGTTATATAAGCTATTCCTTCACGCAGTCCACGAAGCCTTCGGGGTTACAGGCTACCCTGTGAGATTCCTTTACGGCGCGCTCCAATACCCGCAGTACGCTCCGCGGCTAGAGAAGCCCGTGCTCACGGTATTCAAGCCCGCGCACATAGCTGTGAGCCAGCTCTACGAGGGCAGTAGCGTGTACGTGGTGGTAGCTGTTTATAAGATGGGTGGCTGAAGCTCTTGAACGAGGTTTGCGGAGATTACGTGGTGATAAATCCTCACGTATGGCTTTCTCAAGCCTGCGTGCGTTTCAGTAACAGGATTGAGGATATCTACAGGGTCTCAGGAGATTCTGTGGGAAAAGGTAGAGTGAGGGTAGTGACGCACGGGTTGGCTACCACGCACGTTCACCTAGGTCTTTACCCGATAAGGAACACGGTAATCTCGGGCTTGAGCCTAGATGATTGGGTTAGGAAGTTTGTGTGGGGTTGGGAGAGGTTCTTAAGAGAGCATCCGGAAGCTAGTTACTACGCGTCCCTCCTAGCCATAAGAGAACTCCTCTCCTCAGGAGTCACCGCTTTAGCGGACATGCACCTTAATGAGGGAATGGTCTATAAGGCGGTTTTGGAGAGCGGTGTTAAAGCTGACTTAAGCACCCCCATAATGAATCACGGGGTTTTCGAGAATTACGAGGAAGCGCTGGAGGAAAACCTAGGACTACTCAAGATAGTTGATGATCCTAAAGTTAAGGTGAGGTTAGGGCCGTGTACTCCCAGATTACTTGACCCTAATGCTTTCAAGGAAGTAGTTGAGTTGGCTAGGGAGCGTGAGCTAGGTGTTCACACGCATCTAGCGGAGGTTTTCGAGGATCTCGTATGGCTTAAGAGTAAGTATTCGATGAGTCTCAGAGACTTCATTAAATTCGTTGGTTTAGATAAAGTAAACGCTATAGTAGCTCACGCCGTGTGGGCTGAGGAGATAGCTGACGTGCTATCAGCTAGTAATTTCGTGATATCTCATCCGCCGAGATCAAACGTCCTCTTAGGTGATGGGAGAGCGCCGATAAGGAATTACTTGAGGAGGTTATCAAACGTGACTATAGGGGTTGACGTAGCCACGACTTACGACATAAGAGAGGATTTAAGAGCTTACACCCTCCTCCACTACGAGGGGGAGGGGGTTCCTGACCTACGAGAAGCTTTCTCACTCGCGACTACGGCCGCGTACAGAGGGCTAGGCTTCGGTAAAGGTGAGTTGATTGAGGGGGAGGACGCGGATTTAGTCGTGTGGTCTGTTGAAGGCCCTGTCGCCGGGGACCCGGTAGCTTCCGTGAGCTGGGGTGACTCCATCGTTGAGGAAGTATATGTTTCAGGCTCCCTAGTGTTTAAGGATGGGGAACTCGCTCGCGCGCGGAGATCTGTGGAGGAAGCGCGCCACGTTCTAGGAGAGTTTCTCAGCGAGTTCTTTAAATCCGGGTAACCACTTTTTTAAGATTTCCCGCGATTTTCTTGTTCACGAGGCTTAACTCTAGTATGAGACACCTCACTGATGATTTAAGACCTCCCTCCACGTGAGCCTCAACTATCTTAGACCAGTCAATACTTATGATGTAGTACGAGAAAACTATCGAGATTATCACGAAGACAGGTATTGCTTGATAACCTAGTTCCTCACTTAAGGACGTTAAGAGACTCCCGTAAAATACCGCAACACTCTTTAAGAAAAGCTTACCTAGAAAGACTGAGAAGAAGTAGGTTATCAAGGAAAAACCAGTTAGTCCTAGAGGTAGGTAGAGGACGTCGTCAGGTAGTGGTAATGCAGCGAAAACGAATATCGCTAGAGCGAGGGATTTCTTAGCGATCTTATTAAAGAGTTCTAGATTCTTCCTACTCTTCTGGCTTAAGAGTTTGGAGAAACCTCTCCCGATAAAGTATATTAAAACCTTGCCTACGGTAGCGCCTAAAGCTGAGGAAAGTATTAGCAAGATCCTGTCCTGCAGGGTCACGTACTTGAAGGTAAGCCCTATTATCACTAGCAGGTAGGGGAGTGATATGAAGGGGATGGAATTACATACTAAGCTGATTATGAAGGGTCCTAGGAAAGAAGCTTCAAGAGGTTTCAGGAGCTCGAGGATATCACTCAAGCCTACCACTGCGCTACCTCCTATATACCTAGATCAAGTCTTAATAAACGCTTCAAACGATTATGTTTTAGTGTGTGCATAATGGAGCCGCAGAAAATCTTCAGCTCGGTAGGTAAGTGCCCGGTATGTGATAGTGAGAATTTAGAGATAAGTACCTACGTCTATGAAGTACCCTACTTCGGCAAGATACTGATTGAGGTGTGGAGATGCGGTGCGTGCGGCTACAGGAAATCCGACGTAGGAACTCTTGAACACGGAGGCGAGGTCAGGATAGTCTTCCCAGTAAGAGAACAGAAAGACTTAAACGCACTGGTCATCAAGTCTTCCACAGCAAGCATAGAAATACCTGAGCTAGGGGTCGAGGTATCCCCGGGCCCCGCAGCACAAGGCTACATAACCACGGTCGAGGGACTCCTAGAGAGGATATTAGAGAACACACCGACCGAATGCTTCGACGAAAACAACGAATGCAACGAATTCGTGAAGAAAATCAAGAAAGCAATGAATAACGAAATAAACTTCACAGTAATACTCACAGACCCCTACGGAAAAAGCGCTATAAAACCCCTAAACCATTAGTTCTTTCAAGTTTGGTAGGAAAAGATTAGCAACACTTGTTGATCCATGTTTAATCATCACTTGAAGTTTTCTCCTCCACCTCTTTACCGGTGGTACAGCCCCTCTAAAAGGTGCTCCTAAAAATCTCCCGACTAGGGAGAGGTTAGCATAACGGTATAAGATCCTTGGATTCCTTCACTTTCGTATAATGTGATGCTTTCCTAGCTAACTTCTTATCATCCGTGATCAGGATTAACTCTTTCTTGAGCGCAACGTATACGTATGAAGAATCATATATTGTTAAATCTTCTTTAGACGCAAGCTTGAATACCTCGGTTTCATGGTTTTTAATGCTCTCTAGTGGGATTATGGTGAAGACTCCCTCCAAGATCTCTATGAGTGACACAGCCGTCTCCGCGTCTATGCGCTGAAGTACTGCATATTCCTTCCACACAGCGTTCAGAGCCTCGTATATGGCCAAGTCTAGAGTTACTCCATCAGCAAGAGGTTTAAGACATCCTTTCTTAACTAAATTAACGATCGCGCTAGCGTCGAATAAATACAATTATTAATCCCTCTTCTCACGATCTTCACGTATTAATGACGCTATCTCCTCATCACTTATATGAGAGAGCTTCTCAGCTAGGGCTTTAGCCCTCCCCTCAAGCTCACTTAAAACACGTCTCCTAACCTCTTCCTCAAGAGCCTTCCTTATAACTGGTCCAGGCTTAATACCATACTTATCAAGCAACTCCTTCAATCGCTTAGGGATCTTAGCAGAAACAGTAACGTAACTCATTATCTCCTCCTAAAATTATATATTGAGGTAGACTTATATAAAGTAAACCAGGAAAAATAGATCGTAACGCGGTCTTACTATCGAGAGAGCGTAAACTGCGAAAACGAATTGCGGAATTTGTTCGAGGTATTTGAGTTGGTGGGGGCCCGCCGGGATTTGAACCCGAGGCCTCTCGGATGCCAACCGAGCACTCTTCCAGGCTAAGCTACCAGCTCGTCAAGAGTTGGATAGGTTTTGCCAGAGTTTATAAGGTTTAACCGCTTCCCTCCTCTCTCTTGAGCGTGACGGGGGTTTTTATCCAGACATCTAGCTGTGGGAACGGTATTGAAATACCTGCTTCGTCAAGGGATTTCTTAATCTTCCATAATAGGTCTTTCATGACAGGGTAGACAAGGGTTCTGGGTACCCATACTCTAACAGTGATAACGACCCCGCTGTCCCCGAGTTTTGACACGAAAATATCGGGAGCCGGCTCCGCTAATACGTATGGATGGTTGTCCACGGTCTCCTTTATTACCCTGTACGCTTTCTCAGCATCCTCGCTGTAAGCTATTGAAACCGTGAACTCAAGCCTTCTCGCGACAGCTTTACTATAGTTTTGGATAACAGTTGATAAGAGCTGGCTGTTAGGCATGGTGACTAGTACCCCGTCAAACGTTCTTAATTTGGTAAACATTAATGAGACTTCGACGACTTCTCCCATGGTGTTTCCTATTGCAACAACTTCTCCTTGCTGAATGATTCTTTCAGCCATCACGTAGAGGCCGGCGAAGAAGCTTGCCATTAAAGGCTGCAAAGCTACACCTACTATTATGCCTGCGAATCCGCCGGCTATTATCAAGCCGGTTAGTTCTATCCCTAGGTATCCGAGAGCTGTGGATAGGGCTATGAGCAGTATTACGTAGTAGGCTATTTTGGAGACTATGCTTGCGATGTTTCTAGCGTAGAAGCGTACGCCTATCTTGAAGACTACTCTACGAATAACTATGGCTACGAAGTATCCTATGCCGAATATGATGACGGCGATAATAATGCTGAGGAACTGGGGGTTGCTGAGAAAGCTTAGGATAGGGTCGAGAATACTCATGATTAATACCCCCAGAGCATCTCAGTGCTTAGGGTTCTCAAGAGTCCTTTAAACTCCTCGGGCTCCTCGAGCTCGACGCACTCTTTACACGGCTTCTCCTCATAGAGGATTGAAGCATGCTCGCCGGAGTTTAAAATCATTTTAATGTCCTGCGTGTAGCACTTCCATGTCTCTGGAATGTAAAATATTTTCAAGGGCTTAGCATCTAACAGGATTTTCGAGACGCTGGCGAAATCCTGGGTCTTATTCACGATTAACACTCTCGCTAAGCAATGTTTCTCCAAGGGCTCAGCTACGTTGTCAGCCACTGGTTCCTCTTTCACAAGCCTGGCTATGTAGCCAGTAGCCTCCACTGAGGATATTACTGGTCCATATAAAGCATACTTATAGCTTGAATGTAGCGGTATCAGGTCAATTAACTGGTAGAAATCCGCGCTATACGCGTATATCGCCAGGTCAACTGGTAGCTGTAACATGATTCTCAATGAGGATTTAGGGCTTATCACAACCTGTTTAGAAAACGATACTAGTATGTAGCCTGTTACGTAGGAAGGGTAGAATAACGAGTAGATAGGCCTTGTCTCAACCACTGCGTTCCTGTCAAGAAGGACTTCCTTAACATCCCCTCTCATACTTCGACGGTATTTCAAATAGCTTTCGAAACGCTCAACCTTAATGAAAACCTCGCCGATCTCCAAAGAATCCTTGACCACTAAGCCATACATCCCGATCTTCCCTTTAAGCACTACGTTCTAATCTTTTATAGGTTAGCGCTTTATAACGAAACCCTTACGGTCGACCGCAACATAAACGACTCGAGAGTAGCGGCACTAAGCGCGAGACTTAAGATACGCGTCCTTAAGTTACGCATCCTTATCTACTAATTAACACTTAGCTTTAAGACTGAGATAATCATTGTTAATTAATCTTTAATTTTATGTGAGAGCTTATATTCCGTAAGCAATACTCATTTTACTCTCACTTATGATTCTGTCTAAGAAGTTCTTTGTGTTTAAGTTTCGTGGAATCTCGTATCTCAATGGTGGGGGAGGTTCCGCTTCATACGCTAATTCTCTGAGAGCACTTAATATTAGTGTTTTTCCTTTCTCATCTACGAGTTTTGAATGATATATTGTAGCGAGACTTTCTATTATCATATTAACGACGTGTGATTCGCCTTTCTCAGTGTGTATATGGGGGTTTCTCGACTCAACCTGGTAAATCTCGATGTTTTGAGGTAGTGCTTTACATTTGTTTTCGTCGATACCTAAATAACATGATTCAAGAATACTAACTAGTTCTTGTGTTTCAATGCCGTATTCACTAGCGTAAGTCAATTCTTTAGCTAATTGAATACTCATAGCGTGTTCACCGCTATTACTAGTTTTAATAATGTCGGTTTCAGCTCTTCTCTTAAAGGATAATACCTTGTTTAGAACATTATTTACCACTATTGACGCTCTACCAGATCTCCTAAAATATAGCTCGCTAGAGCTCCAGGCCTTATATCCCCATGAGACTCTAACCATTTTATAATCTGATTCACTCATGTTTAGAGTTGTGTAGTATATTAGCGTGTACTCCAATACCGCACCGGGAATGTAGTTGTCTGCATCTATAAATCCTATGTTCTTTGTTTTTAATCCATCAGCTAATAAGACGCTTAATAACACAGCTTCTCCTTTACCATATCTTACGAGCCCGTCTTCATCTATTATACCGGGTAAATACTCCTTGATCTCCTCAGCTATGATTGGATCTCTCTGATGCACCATAATTACTGGTCTGCCAGTAACTCTATACAGAGTCTTTACTAAGTCGATTTCAATACTATAGATGTTTAAGGGATGTTGAGTTGAAGCTGATATAACTATGAGTGGAGAATATACTGGTATAGCCATTAAAACCCCCTCAAAAACCATGAGATCCTCGTCTCTCACCGGCACAACTATAGCAGTTGTCTCTGCAATTTTCTCTAATTCTCTGAAATCAGGTATATTGTATAATCCGGGCTTCCACTCTCCATTAACAGCAAGTAGTGAGCGTACTTTCGTTAACTCGAATATCTTAACTGCTCCATATGTCTCAAACCTAGTAGGATAACTAACGTACATCTCTAAGCCCTACGCTATTAAATACTTTGAAATTATTATATATTCCCGAATTCTAATTCTCCATGTGGTGAGGGAATTGATAGAGATAAATGTAGAGTTCATTACTAGGGTTCTAACTAGTATAGGTATTGCAGCATTACTGATAATCATAGGGTATGTCCTAGGCAGGGGTGTTAAGATCTTATTAGTTAAAGGTCTTGACAAACTCGGCTTAGAGGATTGGTTGAGGAGATTTAGTTTTGGAAGAGCTATAAAGCGCGCTGGGTTTATGGTTAGCGAGTTCTTCGGAATAATGACCTCGTGGATCATATATATAGTGTTCATAATACTCGGAATATATTACGCATCAAGTTATATCGGATTAAATGATGTCGCAAAGACCTCACTATCATTACTTAATTTATATGTTGCCGGGTTTATTAAAGCATTAATAATTATGATTGTTAGCTTTATATTAATTGACGCTTTTATAAGCTACATATATAAGAGCTCAGAGTTAAGAACAGAAATGCAGTTACTCACGCCAGTAGCAGAGTATCTTAGAGTGCTCCTATACATAGTTGTAGTGATCTTCGCTGTTGAGCAAGGAGGTATTAGTGTTGAAGTATTAACGAATATAATGACACCAATAATATGGGGTTTAACAATAGCCATGTTACTAATCATAGCATTTAACATAATACAATTAGCTAAAAGCAAGTCAAGCTTTTAGCTCCACTGCAACTCCAGTAAGCAGTGGAGCCGGGGGCGAGTCAGCTCTATATATGCGAGAATTTGTTTCAACTCGATTTTCATCACTATTCCTTCAATAATATAGTTATTTTCAACAATAAATAATTATTATCGGCTCGGCTAAGCCGGGATGCGGGCCCGCCGGGATTTGAACCCGGGTTCTCCGGCTCCGGAGGCCGGCGCCTTATCCTGGCTAGGCCACGGGCCCTTGATTACTATTTTATGAACGTTAATATTTGGCTTGATTTCATGAACGTGTTTGCGGGCAAAAACTTTATAAGGTGTGACGGCATATGATAGATGGGTCTACTGAGGGTAGTGTGAGACCCCGAGGTCGGTGGTTCAAATCCACCCCCCGCTACCACGCTTGTTTAATCTAGTTATTTAGTGGTGTGGGATGTAGTGAAATAGTTATTATGTTTTGTTGTTTATTTCTATCGTGGTGGTTTGTTTGGGTCTTGGCGGTTTGTTCGTGGGTCCTGCCGGTATTCCCTTGAGTGCTAAGGGTTCAGGGATTCTTAGGGGGGTTAGGGTGGTTAAGGAGCTTGGGTTAGACGCTATGGAGATCGAGTTTGTGAGGGGTGTGTGGCTTAAGGCTGAGGACGCGCCTTCCGTTAAGGAGGTGGCTTCTGAGACCGGCGTTGTTCTCAGTGTTCACGCGCCGTACTACGTGAATCTCTTGTCTAAGGATGAGAAGACTGTCACGGAGTCTGTTGAGAGAATACTTAACTCTGCTAGGGTGGGGTATTTAGCCGGCGCCCGGTCCCTAGTTTTTCATCCAGGATACTACGGTAAGTTAAGTTCTGAGACAGCGACGAGCGTGGTGAGGAGTATCCTCAAGAACGTGGTTTCCAGACTAATCGATGAGGGCGTGAGGATCTGGGTTAGGCCCGAGACTATGGGCGGGTTAGCTGAGTTCGGGTCTCTTGAAGAGATAGTGGACGTGGTTGAAGGTGTTGAGATGGCTCACGTAGCTCTAGACTTCGCACACCTATACGCGAGGAGTAGGGGCGCTTTAAACAAGCTGAAGGATTTCGAGAAAATCCTTGAATTCATTGAAGCCAGGCTTGGTAGGGAAGCCTTGAAAGAAATGCACATACATCTCTCAGGAATCGAGTACGGCGATAGGGGTGAGAAGAAGCACCTAGACTTCAAGGACTCCAGGTTTAACTGGGTTGACGTAATCAAAGCTCTGAAAAACTACAACGTCGAGGGAGTCATAATATGTGAGTCACCCAGCCTAGAAAATGACGCACTACTAATAAAACAGAAGATCTTAGAGTTAGGGGCTTCACGTAGCTAACCACACTTAACCCTAAAATCTTTCGGAGGGCAAATCCTGAACTTCTCGAACGCTAGACAAACGTGATCGATAGGTATGAAAACAGTAGCTCCAGACTTAAGTTTTATGAATACAGACTTACCCACTATCTTAACCTCGGCTTCCTCACATGAAGAGATCACTCCATCACCAAATTATCTTTCAGTAAGAAAGACTATAAGACTAACTTTGAGTAAATATTCAGTGTTAATTTTATATTCTTCCACCTACACATGTTTGGGAGCTACCTGGGGGTGAGTGATTGCTTCCGAAGGATCAGAACTTCATCTTCAAGTACGGCAGCTATTTTCTTAAAGCTCCCCTACTACTTTATTGACGAGGATGTTGGAGAAACATTATTTAAGGGATTTTTGCGAGCTATTATGGGGTTAGCGAATGCGTTTAAAAAACGTTTTATTCGCTCTCTCCGGGCTTCTGGTCGTTGTCGGGTTCTTAATGCTTCTGGTACCGCTTACCGACGTATTATCAGGTGATGAACTAAGCTACTCCTTCCTGATATTAGGTGTTGTCTTAGTGATTGTTGGGTACGCGTCCTTTAAGAAAACGGAGAGTTTATCTGTTATCGAGTCGCTCTTAGTAGCTTCTCTAGCGTGGTTAGTCATACCTGCCTTAAGCGCCTTAGCTTTAGTAATAGAGACCAGGATAGATTTTGCTGACGCATTCTTCGAGAGCATGAGCGGGTTCACGGGGACGGGGTTCACTGTCTTAACCCCGTCCACGCTGAAGAAATCTATCTTGATGTGGAGAGCTCTAATGCAGTGGACTGGCGAGTTAGGTATAGTGGTGTTCGCCATGATCGTGATACCCTACTTTTACGAGACGGCGAGAACGGTTTACGGCTTGGAGAGACCTCTGAGGATAGGGATGAACTTATATGAAACGGCGAAGAGACTGATCCTAGTATACATCACGCTAACTTTAATAGGTTTCGTGTCTTACGTGGTGACGGGGCTGACCCCCTTTGACGCACTAACTCACATAATGACCACCATAGCTACCGGCGGCATGTCCACGTATAATGAAGGCTACAACATCATATACGCTTACTCACCGAGCTCGGCAATACCATTCATGGTTTTCATGACTTTAGGGGCTCTAAACTTCGTAGTACTCTACAACCTGATCACAGGGAACTTCAGGGAGGTTCTGAGATCGGAGGAGTTAAGATACTTTATTTTCGCGTTGATTATCCTCTCAGCGATTACCGGAGTTACCTACCGCGTTCTCGAGGGCGGGGACTTCATGACCGGGTTCTTCAACCAAGTATCGGGAATGAGCACCACGGGATTCAATATAGGCTCGTTAAAGAATTTAAAGAATTTTACTAAATCATTACTGATACTCGGGATGTTTTTAGGGGGCATGACATTCTCTACCGCAGGAGGCGTAAAAACGCTTAGACTCGTGATGTTTCTTAAGAGGTTGAGTATCTATACCGAGAAAATAGTTCTCCCTCCCTCAGTTATTAAGAGAGTGGTCATACAGGGTCAGACAGTGAGTGATGAGGAGGTGTCCATCTCATTCATGTTAATATCTCTTTATGTCATGGCTGCTTTCATCATATCGTCGCTTATAACGCTATTCAATGCAGAGTACTCGTTTATTGACGCTCTCTTCGAGACCGTCTCGGCTTTGAGCTGTGTTGGTTTGAGTGTGGAGGTGATTACACCAACAGCACCGCTAGCAGTTAAGGTCTTGATAGCGTTAGCGATGTATATAGGGAGGCTTGAGTTCACCCCACTACTTGTGTTGAGGAGTCTGGCAGCACGGCGCAAGTATTAAGTTTGATGTGTGGGTCTTCGTAGTCAGCATTCATTTAAAAACGTGTTTCAATATAATATTATCTTGGTGTAGTGATGAAGATTTTGATCATAGGTGGTGGGCCCGTAACTCAAGAGTTGCTTAAGGCTTTCGAATCCGAGAAAGAATTGAAGAGGAATGAGGTCGTCGTTGTCGAGATAGATGCTGAGAGAGCGGAGGAGATTAGTAAGGCATTCGACGTCGTGGTGGTTAGGGGTGATGCCAGGGATATATCCCTCTACGAATCTCAGATCGCTTCCTTAACCCCGCTCAGCGACTTCGACGCCGTACTAGCTTTAACGGATCGTGAGGAAGTTAATATTTTTGCCTTAACCATAGCTAGGCATTACGGCTCGGCAGTCAGGCTAGCCAGGGTCAAGAACGTGAAGGTAGGGGAGGTAGTTTCGAGGCTAGAGCTAGGTGTGCCTATAATAGTTCCGACTATCGTGAGCAACTTCATAAAAACCTACTTGCAGACATTACTTCAGCCAAGACTTGTGGGGGAGGTGGATGAATACAAGATTTACTGCTTAACAACGACCGGCACTGACAGAGTAGTGAATAAGAAGATAGAGGAGCTACAATTACCTGAAGACGTGAAAGTATTGTTCGTGTTTGACGGAACCAAGCTTTACGTCCCAAGCAAAGAAGAGGTCATTAAAGAAGGCTACTTACTCTACGTGCTAGCTAAGACTTCAGATATAAGCGTTATTTCAGAGATTTTCAAAGGCTGACGGCTTAAAGATCAGCGTAAAGGAGGGGTCCCTCAACCATAAGCTTAGTAATTTAATAGGTCCCTCACCGGATATAAGTTTGGTGAAGTAATTAAGTGGTGGACGGGCCGCTGGAAAACATATTCTCTAACTTGCCCCTCACGTTTCAGGACTTCGTCTTGATAGTTATCTTGATAGTGGTTGCAGTTGCCGTCAGATTTATTTTCTCTTGGTTAATCACCAGCATCTCTAAGAGAGGGGTTATTTCCTCAGGAACTAGAATACTCGTTACCAGGATAGTTGACATAGTGATCGTAGCGATGATCTTGATAGGCGTAGCAGGTATAGTGACGGCGTCTTTAGTTCCTTACATCGTAGTTTTCGTGATAGCGATACTCTCCCTACTCCTCTTCTATAACGAGGTGAAAGAGTTCTCAGCATACATAAACATTCAGTTAATGAAGTTGAGGAGGAACCCGTGGGTTGAGGTGTACCTGCCAGGCATTGATAAACCAATAACTTGCAGGGTACTCGATATATCTCCTTTCAACACGACGCTTGAGGACGTGTTCGGTAATAAGATATATGTCCCGAACACGGTGCTCTCCAACTCCGTCTACAGGGCTAGGCAACCACACGTGGTTTTAAGGCTTGGTTTAAGCGTTATACACGGAATAGCTAGCACGGGCGATTTCGACTGCAACAAGGTGGTTAGTAAAGTGAACGAAGTAGCCAGGGATGTGCTCTTCAGGGTAGAGACCGAGAACGTGTTGCTCAGGATGATAGATCCTCAAAAAGTTGAGATCGTGGTAAGTTTAGTGCCTGCTAAACTACCCATAAGAGCGTCTGACGTGACCAAACTAACCACTAAACTCTCCGAGGTTCTTAAAGACTACAGGCCTGAAATAGAGGTAGTGAGAATTTCATGAGCTACTGGTCCAGTACGCGAGAACAGCGCACCACCCAACTATTTTTAGAGGAGACCCCAAACAGTTGCTCTAACCTAGCTTTTGAGGTATTCGCCCACGGCATAGACTCTGAAAGCGCTGAAGTCGTGGTTGAAACACTGCGTTTCTTCAAACCTAGAAAGATTGAGGTGAGAGCTCTTAAGGAGGTCCCGGAAACTTCCTACAACTTAATAAGGCATCAATACAACGGGTTCTTAGTAGCTAAATGGCTTGACACCCTACGCACCGCGAAAGACTCGGTAGTTCTCGGGGTCTTAAACGTGGATGCGTATGTAGACCCGCTAAACTTTATTTTCGGTTTAGCGTTACCGGAACTTAACCTAGCGACAGTGTACGTGGCTAGACTGAAAATCAACGCTACTAAGAGTGGATTCATAGCTAGAATTAAGAAGGAGGTGGTGCACGAGGTAGGCCACGTCTTCGGCTTGAGACACTGCCGAAACAAATCCTGCGTCATGAGCTTCAGTAATAGCTTAGCTGACGTGGATCGAAAAGACTTCAGGATGTGTAGCACGCACTACGCGGAATTGAAGAATAGAGTTCCTTGCGTGAGCGATGAATTACTACAACCCCCTAAGACGGGAACTTAGAGTTCTCTACGTTTGTAGGTCGTGTCTTTCAGGTAGCCGTCCATCAGTGTGAACGATCTATCCATTAAGTCTAGGAGTCTTGGGTCGTGCGTGACTATAACTATGGTTGTCTTAAAGTCTTCTCTTATGTTTTTAAATAACTCTATGACCTTCAAAGCGGTGTTCCAGTCGAGATTCGCTGTCGGCTCGTCTGCTAAGAGAACTGAGGGAGTCATCACCAGAGCTCTAGCGATGGCTACTCTCTGCCTCTCACCACCACTTAAGAGTTTGGTTTTCACGTTGACTTTATTGTATAAACCTATGTATTCTAGAACCTCCCTAACCCTCCTGACTCTTTCCTCCTTGCCGACCCCGGCAATCAACATGGGTAACTCAACGTTCTCGAAAACAGTGAACTCGTCGATCACGCCGTAATCTTGAGGTATGTAACTAACTACGGTGTTCCTAATCATCGCTAACCCATTATCGTCTAACATGTTAAGGTTATATCCGTCAACGATTATCTCACCTCTGTCAGGTCTTATGAGCCCAGCTATTAGCTTGAGTAGAGTTGTTTTACCGGAGCCGCTAGGTCCGTGAATACCCACTATCTCCCCCCTCATTAACGAAGCGTTAATCTTCTTGAGTACCACTACCTTATTATTGCCTTCATCATACGTCTTCCACACATCCTTCAAAAGCACTACGACGTCTCCCACGACCTTCCCCCACCGTAAACACTTAAGTTTGGGGTCAATTATATTTTAGAAGGCAATGGAGGTGCCTCCCCTAACGTTCTTGTAAATCAAGCTTAAAGTACTTAAAGCTATGAGGAAAGTTGACGTCAGAGCTGACGAAAAACTCATTAAATCGATTGCTAGGTATGGTAGCGAGAGTATGCTAGCTATCAATAAAGAGTATAGAGATATGAGTATTCTCACGGTATTAGGTCTTGAACCGTAGACGTAGAGCACGTATAGAAGTAGTGAGTGGAGCCTGAAATCAATTATTATTATCGCGGCTGACGCCACCATACTGAGTAACATTGTTAGGTACGGTGTTAGAGCGTTATTCCTGAAGAGCAGGATTACGAGCAGGTTGATTGACACGACCGCCGAGACCTTAAGTCCTGAACCCCTAGTAACTACCTTGACGAAAATCATTAAGATGTTGCTTCCCAAGCTGTAACACCCCCCACTATCTTAGAGATAGCTAAGGCGTTAATGCTCCTACTCATACTCTCAGATACTTCCTCCACACCGAAGACCGCACTACTTATGTTTACGTACGATTTCTCGCCGTTAACATTCACGAATATAGTTAAGTCTATCCCAGAACCCCAGGAATCTACGTAGTCCATCTTAGCGTGTATGAACGCTTCATTACCCTCAACCCTCCACTCCACTTCCTCGGACGTGAAGAACTCGTTCGTCTTAATTAACTTAACGATAAACTCGGTTAATCTCCTCACGTCAGTCACGGAAGATATGAGGACGTATCTGAAGGTCGGGGGCATGTAAGCTTCAGTAACTAGCTTCTCCGGCTTAGTTCTTAAAACTATGTAGATAGTTGAAGTAAGCCATGAGGTGGTTAAGGTCACCAAAGAATTCAGCGTTGAGGCTCCCCCCATCGAGATGAAGACGTACGTGAGCGTGATCAGCCCTGGGAACATTATTGATGTTAAAGTATAGCCGACCATAACTATGGTCATCGCCCACGGCTGAAAACCCATGAGGAATATCTTATTCCTCAATTCCTTTAAGTAGGGTGTGGTGGAGGAGAATATCGATATTATTATGATTGAAGCGGTTATTGATGAGAGAACGGCTGAGATTAAGGAGTCCGGCGTTGGTATGCGAACCTCCGATACATACATCACGTAACCGTTACCAGTCACAGCGACTTCAGTGACCGGATATCTCTCCTCAAGAAACTCGAAAACTTTTACTGGCTCGATAAACCCGCTTAAGTTAGTTACTACTATGTCCGTAGCTAGCGGTTCACTCACGTTCGCAAGCCTCATCACGTTATCATACGTTGATATCAAGACGTGTTGTAAGGGTACTGTGACAGGTTCTGTCCCCACATAGCCTTGAACCGGTATTATAGGGGTTTTATAGAATATTAGGTAATTCGCGAGCAAGTTGCTGTTCACGTGAACTAAAGTTACTTCCAAGATCTTCCCGTCTAACAGCATAGAATCTGTTGCGCTTTCTTCAGAGATTTCGGAATAACCAAACGAGAACTCAGATAATCCGTCCTCAAGTCCTAAACCCTTCAAGACCTCCTCCTCAACCCCTAACACCACGTATATTAATTTCCTACTCTTCACTAGCTGGTAGGGGTGATCTAGGATCACCCTGTAGTAGTAAGTACAGTGCCCTTCCAAGCTTAAACCACTTAATAATGTTGAGCAAGCTTCGACGCCGACAGGTTCGCTGAACCTGATTAGCATTGTGTGTGGGTCGCCAGTGATTGTCGGGTCCCTCACCACCACTAAATTGTTTTCGTACTTGGTGTTAAGTCCTGAAGCTATAACTGAGAGGATTGTCGCCAGTATCACTAAGTAGGTGAAGGGTTTTCTGAGTATTAGTAAGCTCAACTTATAAATACCGACTAACCTCGCTAGCCTGGCCTTAATGACTGTTTTATACTCTCTAGTCATTCCGGACTCTGCCCTAACGTACTTGATGGCCGCGTAGCCTACAGCTATCGCAACGAGGAAGTAGATGAGGAGAAAGAATACAGCGTTGATGACTACATCACCCCGACCAAGCTCATTAATACTGAAGTAGCTACCCCTAAGCCAGCGCCTGCTAGAATAAGGCTAGAGTACGTGATCAGTGACTCGTAAACATCGACGCCTATTCTAAAAGCCACGTACTTGATTAATGAAGCTATCAGGAAGAGCAAGCCTAAGTCAGGCGTTAGAGTAACCCCGATCAGTATACCGAATAAAGATATACCGCCGAGACCTAAGAACTTGAACGTGATTATTAGGAGAGACGCCATGAGTAAGCCTATGAGTATGGAGTATGCGTTAAAGGAGGATATGTTCCCGCTGTAGAGGTTATTCATCCACATAACGAGCGGCACCCACCTAAGAAGATTGAGTTTAGGGGATGCGAGACCGAAAGTGTTGAGTAGTACGTGCCCGTAAAGCAGGGTTATCGGCGCGCCTAAGAGCATCAGCAACGCTGGTAGGAAGGTCGATACCTCAGCCCTGATCTCAAGGGTTTTGCCGGCTTTAACGTAGTTGAGCGTGTTAGCAGCCACGAACTGAGGCATGGGAACCCCTGTGTAAGGGTCTAAAAACACGTAGGGTGTAGCGCCTCTAGCCCCGGAAGAAAACAAGGTTAAGGTGACTAAGGGTAGTGTAGCTTGCGATACGGTTCCGGCCTCCCCGGCAACCCTTAAAGTAAAAATAGTTAGGAATACGTGAAGAACCACGAGGATAGGGACTACTGAGAGGGTGATTACGGAGACTTCATGTAAGAGGATTAACGGGACGGCTAAGCTACTTATTAAGAGTATCGATAAGAGTAGGTAGCGTGTAAGGTACTTGCTTGAGTACACATACCTCAGCGAGGTCTTGAAGTAGTTCCTGCTCATGACCACGTAATATGAGGACGCTACCAGCAAGAAACCGCTAATCAGTGACGCTATGTACGGGGCGGCCGCCGTAGCTAACGCGTGGTTGTCTAGGGAAGGCAAGGATATTAAGAGACCCAGTGATGCGAGTAAGGGCGTTACGAGCAAGTAGGTCAGCATGTTGCCAATACCTATCCCGAGCGAGGTATTGAGCGGTATCAGTAAAGCTAGCATCAAAACAAAGACGTCTAGAGTTAGAGCTAAGGCAGCCCCCGGCATTATCCTCTGCATAACCGGCGTTACATCAAGTGTTAACCCGCCAGAATACATTATGAGGAGCTGAGTTAAGAAACCCAAAGATATCGATAAAGCTAAGTACTCTTTCTTCAGCACCTTACCTACCTGAATGACCCTGGCTATTGAGGAACCTATAGGATAGGACAATTTTTCCTTCTCTATGTAGTGTTTGTAGAAAACGTAAGCGATTAGAGACCCTGAAACAGAGACTGCGGTAGCGTAAGAGTAGAAGAGTACGGTATCGAGACTTAGGAAACCCGTGTAGTAAGTCCATGAAGGGAGGTCTAAGATCTCGGTATCCCCGTAGGTGTGAAGCATTGTGTAAGTGATGTACATTCCTGCAGTCATAGTCGTTGAAATAGAGATCCCGGCAGCTACCGCAACCCCTATGAAATGCTCAAAAACTGTCGGTGTTTTTCTGAAGATCGCTCTATACAAAACTAGGAAGATTATGGCTGATACCACGCCAGCTATTTCCGCTGTGGTGTAGCCTGTCACAGCGTACCCGTAGGTATCGACAAACCCTTGAAGAAGCCCGACCAACAACCCTAAAAAGACCGCTCTAATTAAGCTCATCTCAGCGAATCACCTAACAAACCATTTAACTCCTCCTCAACGATGTTAGCCATCTCAACTAGTTCATGGCTCCCCAGCTTCCTAACTAAATTGAGGTTTATTCTTAATAAATTGAGGTACTCCGTTAAGTCTCTATATCCTTCGTTAACTAACGCGGCAACCTTAGTGTAATAAACTAGCGCTTCAAGTAAGGCGTTATTAGCTCTACTTAAAGCTAGCCTAGATCCAGGACCTTCGTAAACCCTCTCAGCCGTGACCAAGAAAACCGCTCTCTCACCGACCATGTCTGAAAGCTTAGCTCGCCCCACCACATATAAATCAAAATCACCTCTAATTACCGGTACCTCGCTCGAATCAATGAAATCAAAAACTAATTCTTTCTGACTGAATATAGCCTTAAAAAAGTATCTTGCGTCACTCGTGAAGTTCAGGGATAGTGGGGGTCTGGAAACTAGGTTTGCGTAAGTCTTGCTGTTTCTGTAAGGCCTGAGTATTAGGTGTGGCTCACCATACTCTACACCCATAGGAGCCGCGTGAGGTTTTAATTCATCGCTTAAGGTCACAGCTATCGATTCGTGATAGCCGAACCTAAGGAACCTATCAATAACCCCCGTCCCCACCACCTTAGAAATACTTGCAATCAAGGTGATAAGTTAAATTTAACTTAAGTGATCTCTTTTTGGTGCGGGTATTGGACAGCCTGGCGTGGGCTTCCTTACATGACGTCGTTAGGCGTGAGTTCGGGTTTAGCCACGACGAGGACTTCGCGGCGGCCGAGACCCTGAATATGATATTACAGGGATTTAGTAGGGGGCGTGATGAGGTATTGCGAGATTTGAGGAAGCTCGTTAAAGACTCAAGAGTCTTGGTGGTCGGTGCTGGCCCGAGCTGCGTGAAGGTCTCCGGGTTAGCGAGTCTCTACGACGTAGTGATAGCCGCTGATGGTGCGCTAAGGTGTTGTCGACATGTTGGTGTAGAGCCTCATGCAGTGGTTACGGATCTTGACGGCGTTAGCTTAAACGACTTATTGTCTTTCAGCGGATTTATCGTGGTACATGCTCACGGGGATAACGTGGAGAGGGTGAGGCTCTGGACCCCATTATTGAAGGAGAAGAGAGTCTTAGGTACTTCCCAAGTCTTGTACACGACATCCAACATAAGTTTCTCCGGGGGATTCACTGACGGGGATAGAGCTGTCTACTTAGCTCTCGCGAATGATGCGATTGAGGTAGGGCTCGTGGGTTTCGATTTTGAAGGACTTGTGAGCAGGTATTCTAAGCCACACCTAGAGAACGAGGTTCCGGCAACCCCAGTAAAGAGTAGAAAGCTTTATTGGTGTAGAGTCTTAATTGACTTGATGAGGTTGAGCTGGGGATGCAAGATAACTCACGTAGCGTGAGGTTGAGGATACCGTACAGACTCCACCTAGGTTTTTACAGGTATAGGGACTTGCCCTACCTTTTCGGGTCTACCGGGGTAGCGGTGAGAGAACCTTACTTAATAATGAGGGTTTCCAGAACTGAGGGAGGGCTCACATTAAGGACCCCTACCGCAGAATCTGAGAAAATAATCGCGGGAACGCTAAGGGAGCTTAACATCGAAGAAGGCTTGAGTGTAGAGATCTCCGGCTTCTTAAGACACCACGTAGGTCTTGGATCGAGAACCAAGCTGGTCATGGGCTTGCTCAAATCACTTAAAACCCTCGATTACGTTAGGGAGAACAACCCTATAGATCACTTAGCTAAGAAATTAGGTGTGGGTCGCGTCTCAGGCATAGGTATTTACACTTTCCTATACGGTGGGTTCATAGCGGATACCGGCGTGTTTCGAGGGAACGGCGTTCTTAAGTATCCTGAGTTGTTGGTTAGGTTAAGACCTCCTAAGTGGAAGGTTTTGATCGTAGTACCGGAAGGTGTTAGAGGTTTTCATGAGAGGGAGGAGGAGCCAGCGTTAAGTAGTGTGGAACCGCATGAGAATCAGGCAGAGCTCTACACTCTCTTCACTCACTTAATAACCTCGGTAAGAGTAGGTGATTTCAGGCTTTTTAGTAAGGCTTTGTCTAGAATACAGTTGCTTGCTGGCCAGTACTTCAGTAAGTATCAGGGCGGCATATACTCTAGCGAGGAATCCTCGATAATAGCTGAAACACTGAGTAAGAACGGTGTCACGGCGTTAGGACAGAGTAGTTGGGGGCCCGCAATCTACGGTTTCGTCGAGGACGGGAGGAGGATTGAGAGAGTTATCAAGGCTTTGAACGAGTTAAGCAAATCCCTCAATCTTAGGTTTTGGTTAACGGAGGTTTCGGGGAGGGGGCACTACATTCTCTAACTCGTTAATCAGGTATCAGAAACTAACTAACACGTGGTAAACGATTAGTGAGAGGATGGTGTTTAAGAGTATGAGTAGGGTGTAGAGCTTTATTAATTCCCTCTCAGTGAGGGGTTTTCTCAGCACCAGTAATTGTACTAACGTGACCGGTGCCTTACTTGATTTATTCGGAGCTATCCTCATATCCTCCGTTAATATCACAGGTCTTGAAATCCTCTCCTTATTCCTGAATCCGCCGACGCTGGTCAATATGCTGAAGCCGTTAATTATTAAGGGTATGTAAAGCATTAGCGTCAAGTACTCTCTCCTCAATAATATTGCTTGGGAAGCTACTAATGATCCTAACATGAAGGAACCGCTGTTACCATTAAATATTTTTGAGGGGTACGCGTTGAAGGGGAGGTAACTAATTAAGAAGGATATGACGAATAGCGAGAATATGAAGCCCTCACTCAGTGGTTGGGGTCTGTCAACGGTGGATACTAGTAAGGCTATCGATGACGTGAGCGCTGCCGTCACCGCAATACCGTTGTGTGTGTCAATCATGTTATACGCGTTCGCTGACACGCTGTAAGCTAGCGGTAGGAGTAACGGGTATATTATGTGTATCCTTAAAGAACCAACTAACGGTATATAAGGTCTCGGCACGTAAGCACCGCCGAGCAGGACCGGCAGTGAGGGGAGTGTGAGTAAAACGACTTTCCACACAGCTCCAAGACCCTTAAAGTCGTCGTAAAAACCTATTAAGCCGGCGATCATTGCTGCAAGAACGTGGCACGCGAATAACGTCATGTTGTTTATTAGGGAGAGAATCAACCCGGTTAACAAGGTAATCATGAACGCCGGTCCCGCTGTCTTAGGTATTCTGGGTTTCCCAGGCTTATGAAGGTCCGGGGACGTCATCCCCTTACTCTTCTCCACACTCATGATCACGTAGGTTGACGCTAGCGTAGCCGTTATCGTTACCGGTATCAGTACCCACTCAATCACATTACCCCACTCTAGATGTTTATTTGCGTAGTCCTTAAATAGTTGCCTAAGCTAAATACTCTTGAGGTAACGATGCTTGAGGGTTGCTGTAATTCATGAAGCCCCCGTGCCTCCTCAGACTGCTAGGGAGTTACTTACGGAATTATTGAGGAAGGGTGTTTCCGTTCTCTACTTAAGAATATCGAGACTTAACGGCGAAGTCTTAAAAGACGGTAGTCTGAGGATTAGCTACGGTAGCGATCACCTGGTCGAGATAGATGGCGGCTTAGTAAGGGGGGTTGGTTCCGTAGCGAGTATGGAGACCCTCCTCAAGAGGGTAAACATACTGAAACAACTTGAGATAAGCGGTGTGTTACTAGTTAATAGTAGTGAGGGCTTCCTGAACGCTCGCGATAAGTATAGAGCAACTCAACTACTAGCTAGTTCCGGGGTGAGAGTTCCTGAAACTAAGATTACTGAGGACGTGTACGTGTTAAGCGAGACCGTGAGATCCTGGGGTAAGACTGTTATTAAGCCGTTGATAGGGAGTATGGGTTACGGCTCACTACTCGTTTCAGACCCTGACATAGCTTACATAATAGGCAAGACCTGGCTTAGCCATAGCCAGCCACTCTTAATACAGAAATACACTAGAGCTAAGGAGCGGGATATAAGGGTCTTCATAGTAGGCGATGAGATTCTGGGCGCGATATACAGGTATAAGCCCGAGAATACTTGGAAAACTAACGTAGCTCAAGGCGCGAGAGTTGAGAAAGCGCCGGTAGACGCTGATTTAGCAGAGCTATCTTTAAAAGCTACCAGGATTCTGAAGCTAGACTACGCAGGGGTTGACGTAGGCGAAACCGAGGATGGTTACGTAATTTACGAAGTCAACGCAATGCCTAACTGGCAAGGCTTTTACGCAGGCACGGGAGTGAATCCCGCTCCTAAGATAGTAGACTACTTACTGAGGAAACTAAAGAAATAAAATTATATTGAGTTAGTGGGGCGGGGATGGCCTCTAAGGTTGAGGGAATCAAAACAGTAAGATACGTTTCTGAATCTTAGCTGGGAGTTAGTGTTTGAGGTTACCTCAAAATTCAAACACTTAGTCTTGAGAATACCTTGCCTATGTTTTTACTCTCCAGGGTTTTGAAAACGTACTTGACCTTCATCTCGGTAATTCCCTTAATTAAAGCTATTTCGTCTATGGTGGATGAAAGTTCTTCGTTGCTGGTAGACACTATCTTGAGTAGGAGCGGGTACTCACCGCTTACCTCGTAGATTTCTAGAACGTTTGGTTTTTCTTTAAGTTCTTCCACTATATTCTTGATGTATTGAGGCATGGCCTTGATCTCCACATAAACTTGCTGTAAGAAGCCGAGCTTGTTTAAGTCTACGTCGATCGTGTAACTTTTGAGGATTCTGTTATTCCTCAGCTTCCTAACTCTTAAGTATATTGTTGACTCGCTAACGCTTAGGTTGCGGGCTAGTCTCCTGAAAGGTATTCTAGAATCTTCGAGTAGTTTTGCGAGTATCATGATATCTAGCTTATCTATCTCTACGTTCTCAGTCATTCTGCACGCACCTATTACCGAACCTGTTCTCTATTACTAGGTAATAATCTTTACCGACTTCCTCAACGTCTATTAATGAGAGCTTAGATTTAATCACGAGCTCCACGTACTCATGGATCTCGCTTATATCCTTAATCAACACCTTAACTCTCTCCCCGCACTCCATAGCGTCGCTTAATTCAGTGAATAATTCTTTAGCTTCCTTAACGTTCCTCACGCTTCTCTGCGTTCTCAATACGTAAACCTCCTCCTATTTCATCACGTTCTAGTTTAAAATTTGTTCTGACATAATGTTTTAGGGTGTGAAGGTTTCGTGAGTCGAGGTATTGATGAGATATTTGACTTAATGCTTAAGGCTTCAGAGATTCTTAAGCCAGTTATTCACAGAACCCCCGTGTTTCACTCAGCTTTCTTCTCCTCGCTCACCGGTAAGTCCGTGTACTTAAAACTTGAGAACCTTCAGAAAACAGGGTCTTTTAAGGTTAGGGGTGCTTACTTCAAGATATACACGCTGCCTCAGGAGGTCAGGTCTAGGGGTGTGATCACTGCTTCTTCAGGTAATCACGCGCAGGGTGTTGCTTACTCTGCTAGGGAACTGAACATACACTCCCTGATAGTCATGCCTGAAACAGCCCCGACATACAAGATAAACGCTGTCAAGTCTTACGGTAGTGAGGTTTTGCTGTACGGTCAGATATATGATGACGCCTTCAAGAAAGCTCTGGAGATTAGTGAGGAGAGGGGGATGAGCCTCATACACCCGTTCAACGACCCTTACGTCATAGCAGGGCAGGGAACCATAGGGTTAGAGATAGTTGAGGACGTGAGTAATGTAGACACGGTGGTCGTGCCTATCGGGGGAGGGGGTTTAATAGCGGGTATCGCGTTAGCCGTTAAGAAGCTCAGTAAGGGGAGGGTTAAGGTAGTGGGTGTGGAGCCCTCGGTAGCGGCTAAGACTAGGCTGTCTTTAAGTGCTGGCAAGCCGGTGACCGTGTTACCGCAACCCTCACTAGCTGACGGCGTCTTAACCAAGAGTTTAGGTGATTTAACTTTCGAGATAATACGTAACTACGTTGACTTAGTTCTTGAGGTGGAGGAGGACCAGATTGCTAGAGCTATCTACCTACTGCTGGAGAGGACTAAGTTGCTTGCTGAGGGGGCGGGAGCGCTTCCTGTGGCCGCCCTACTGTCCAGGAGTGACGAGATCCCGGGCGAGAACATCGTGGCGGTCGTTAGCGGAGGGAACGCTGATCTCACAACGCTTTACAGGATCTTGATGAGGGGCTTGATACGTGAGGGCAGGGTTGCTAGAATAACTCTTTCTTTGAAAGACGTTCCAGGAAGCTTAGAGAAGGTCTTGAAAATACTCGCTGATTTGAGGTGTAATATCCTCGATATAACGCATGACAGGTTCGACCTAGATATAAAGCCCGGCTACGCTAAGGTCAAGATATTGATGGAGGTCTCGAGCGAGCAGGTGATTAAGACCGCGATCACGAAATTACGTGAGTCCGGGGTTGAGGTACTTGAGCAGTAATCGCGGGGTTTTTACTACCGCGTTGTTAATAGAATCCCTTCCCGAGACCTACGACTTACTAGTTAAGACTTTGAGTTTAGTGAAGGAAGGCTTAAAGAAGTTAGGTTATGCTTGCAGTGTTGAGGAACACTCATATGTTTGCGGTTCTTCAGATACCTTAATTAAGATTCTCCCACAGCCTTACGGCGCCGAGACCAGAATGTTCGAAGCTCGATACTTCTTAGTTAAGGTGTCTGTGGATACGTTGATTCCGGAGAAGTTGGTGTTGATTAACGACTTAATTACTTCGTTACTCAGGGAAGCAGGACTTAAATATAGGAGGGTAGAGTAGTTATTAAGTTGTAGAGTAGCTTTGCCGTTACCGAGGAGAGGGCTGGGATGAGGAATATCGCGTCTTTAACCCCATACCCACCCATAATTATTGACCTAGTGTTGAAGAATGTCGCGTACCTCAGGTTCAGTAAGTCTATACCTATCAGAGCTGCTAGAGCGCTGACGGAATACGCTGTCATGAAAGTCGCGTCCGCGCCCAGCTTGTAGTGTATGCTTACCGCAAGAGTTGACGTGACCGTGACTACTATGCTGGAGGCTAGTGAGACGAGTATCCCCTTCTCGTAAACGGTTGCTGAGAACCTGTTGTAAGTGGCTGTCAGAAACGAGAGTAGTAAGAGGTATGCTACGAGGTAGTTAGGTGATTGACGAATTAAGTAAGCACTCAATGATAGGGCTAGAACGACCGGGAATAGCAGGCCGGTCAAGTTGGCGTAGATTCTTAGCTTCTGAGTAGTCCTCAGCCTGATTTTCTGTAAGGTCCTTAACCTACCGTAGCTCAAGTCAACCACTTTCAGTAAGTCGCCGCTGACCGTTTTATTCAGCAAGAATATCTTGATTCTGTCACCGTAGCACAGCAGTATCGTGAATATTATAGGTAAGTAAATCGAGTACTCACTACTTAAGCCTAGTAACGGGCATAGCTCGTGGAAAAGCAGGAAAGTCACTATAGGGTAGGTAACTTCCTTAATATATCTCACCTAATATTATGTGGCGGTCTTGATTTATTTTAAGAAGTAACCCTCGCTTAAGGAACGTTTCGTTTATTATTTCAGCATAGCTATATCTGAGGGGATCCGGTTTTGTCGGTGGTTTTACGCGGGTTGATAGACTCTGTGGACATAGCTGTTTACTCTTACGTCAAGCCCGGAGCGCCTCACAGATATTCTCTGAGATTTAAGGACTTAAGACCTTACGTGGCTTTATTAACTTCTTCTCTGAGAAACTACTTAAAATCTATTGAGCTAGGCGCTAGTGTCGCGGCAGGTTCCCTAGGCTTCGTCGACATCGGTTTAGGGACCCTCATAAGAGACTCTATTCAAGACAATATCTCCTACCTCAAGAGAGTTCACCTACCTGAATTCCATATCTTCATGATACCTGCTTGTGTCGCGGCGTCCTATACTTTGAGGATGAGGGATAAGTTCGTGGTTCAGACATACATAAGTGCTAGGAAGTCGCTCTTAAGTTACACAGGTCCTCAAGAAGTTCTGAAGATTTACGAGGCTTTAAAAAACGCCGGCGGTGACGTGAGTAGAGCGCTTTATGAGTCGAGCTTAACGTCCAGCAAAATAATCTCTGAGTCTTTAACTCTCGAGGAGTTCTTGAATCTCCTATCCAGCAACTACAAATACCTGAGTTTCGCGACAACGAAGTATAACTACGTTCTGGAAGCCTCGAACGCGTTCATCAAAGAATACGAGAAGGAGGGCGACCTCAACGCTTCAGCGATAGCTTCCTACTCAACATTATTAAGTGCTTTAGGCACTGCTGTTAAGTTCCCGCACAAGCTTGAAGACAAAGAAAACTTCAAGAAGGTTTTAAGTCTAGACGTAGAGTTAAGTAATAAAAACGTGGATTACTCACCGACCCTATCACCACTCACTGAAGCCATACTAGTAAGTCTCTTAACTATCTACCCACCTAAGTAAAGGAATTGGTAGCCGGGCGGGGATTCGAACCCCGGTCACGGGGGCACTCCCCAGAGGACCAGAGCCCCGCATCCTTGGCCGCTAGACGACCCGGCTACCCAGGTGCCGCCGCGGGGATTCGAACCCCGGACCTCCGGATATCCCAGGACGGGCCGTATGAGTCCGGCGCTCTGCCCGCTAAGCTACGGCGGCACCAATAACTACTATAATAACCTACCTTAAAAATATTCTCGCATACGTGAATAAGTAGTCATAGAGGTAACGTGTGAGGAGGGTTAGGAAGTGGCGGATCCCAGTTTGAGAGGGCTGCGAGGCCTCGCGGACCTCACTGCCCCCTCAACGCGGCCGGCTTAACTTCCGGGATCTGACGAGTCCGGGTGTTTCCCGACCGCTATGACCGGGACCGCCATAATCTTTTGCGTGAAAGGGTTTTTAAGCTTATCTCACGCAGGTTATAAGCGTTGTAAGACTCGTTATTTATGGGAGGTGTCTTTAGGTGAGGTTGGGCTTCGCTTTATCATTCTTAGTTACTGTCTTAATAGTTGTTTACGTTTTGTTTTCTTTATATGTTCCGCAAGGAGATTTAGGTGGTGTTGAAGTCGTGGGTGGTGAGTTGCTTCTCCCCCTCCCTAGGAAAGTGAGCTTCATTACTGTTGAGGAAGCTATCCTTCTCAGGAAGAGTGTTAGGGAGTGGAGGGATTCCCCCATAACTATCGAGCAATTATCGATGATTCTCTGGGCTTCTCAAGGCGTGGTCGAGGAAGTGGACGGGTGGCTTAGGAGAGCTGCTCCCAGCGCGGGGGCTACCTACCCTCTAGAGATTTACGTGGTTGTAGGTGAGGGAGGTGTTTCCCTAGGTGACGGTGGTTACGTGGAGGCAGGGGTTTACAAATATGATTATAGAAGGCACTCGTTAAGACTGGTTAAGAGCGGGGATTTCAGGAGTGATTTGTGGCAAGCTACGCTGAGGCAAGACTGGGTTAGGGAAGCTCCGGTAAGTTTGGTGATATGCGCTGTCTACGAGAGGACTACGTGGAGATACGGTGAGAGAGGCGTTAGGTACGTCCACATCGAGGTAGGTCACGTTGGTCAGAACGTTTACTTAATGAGCACGGCTCTAGGTTTAGGGACTGTCGCTATAGGGGCTTTCCACGACGATGAGGTAGCTAGGGTGGTTAATGCTCGACGTGATGAGCGCCCACTATACGTGTTCCCGGTGGGGGTCCCCCTAAGACCTCATAAAGCGGATTTCAGGGAGCTTCAAGACCTCTACTCCGGGTTGAGAAGATGAGTAGAGCTAGGGAAACATACTTCTGTCTTAGAATAGTTGAGTATACGTCGATCCCTCTAACGCTGTGCCTCGCACTTTACTTACTTAGCGGTTACGGAATGATTTCCCCAGTCCCCAACTTGGTAGGACTCACGTATTTTGCCTCAGCTAAAATCCACACACTCCCTCTCCTAAGGATCGCGACCGCGACCCTAACCATACTTCATTTCTATGGTGGCGCGTTACTACTTTTAAACAGGAATGTAAGAAACGAGAGAATAAGAAAATCTATTAAGACTCTCGTTCTCGTAATAGTGTTGATATTCTCATTACTTATTGCGTTGAGTGAGATAGCGGTGTTGCTTGACTGAATACTCCACGCGGTTTCGAAAAACCTCGCATTTATTAACCCTAGCCGACAAATTAGTAGGTGATACGTTTATGGAGGCGAGTAAAACCCCCTTCGTGACCGGAGTAGCGATACTTTTAGCCGGTGTATTAATAGTGGTTTCCGGAGCTTTCCTAGCTTTCGAGGCTTACCTCAATTACAGGCCTCTCCTACCTGCTGGAGGGGATCTGCAGACATCTATCACTAACACGGTTTACGAATTACTTAACCTAGTTATTAAGTTAGGTTTTCTCGGGGCAATGATATGGGCTGGCTCAATACTGTTAGGGAAGGGTGTCGACCTCTTCAAAGCTCTCTACGTTAAAGAAAAGAAACCTAAGGAGTCTGAGGAGACTAAGAAGTGAACACCCTCCTCAAGCTAGGGATAGGTCTAGTAGCTTTCCTAATCTTAAGCGGGTTAATAACCCCGGCAATAATATTCGTTTACGAGTTAACGAGTAAGCCTGACTTAATAGATTTTAAGACCTCATACGAGCAACTTAATGAAACACACGTTAAAGTGGTATTCAGCATCACGTATAGAGGGTCTGTACCCTTAAACGATGTCAGACTTGAGGTACTTAACAACACGCTATACTTCGGTGACTTACCTAAGAACACTACGTTAACGAAATACGTAATACTTAACGTTAGCTCGGTTCCTGAATATCCGGAAGTCTTAATAAGCTTGAAGATTGCGGGGATTTACCGTCTTGAATTAAGGATTAGGGGTGCTGGGTAGTGAGTGAGGGAAGCAAGGTCAGGAAGGTGGTGAGTTCCGTAGTAGTTGGGATTCTCACAGGGCTGTTTTATTACTTCGTTTACGTCGTACTACTCCCAACTCTATTCTCTAAAATCCTTCCAGGCACTGAAGTCCTTGAAACACCTATACTTTGGTTACTTGCCTTCGCTCTCTTCACCGGCATAGGCTTAGCGAATTCGTTACTTAAGGAACACCCGATTTCATTACCGCTCCGACTCCTATCTAAGGTTTTAGGAGCTCTCATAGTACTCACTCTACTGAATTTCGGGGTGGTTAGGGGTGAGGTGTTTATGGGAGGTGCGGTGATCGAGTACAGCATGGATATCTCGCTACCGCTCTACGCTATAATACTCTTCAGCATGCTGATGTTTCCTTGAAGCGTATTCAAGTAACCCTTACGTAGATAAGAGCTGGTCGAAACAATAAAAACTACTACGTAGTTTTTCATTGAATGGTGTTAGATACTTGACTAACGAGTTACCTACTATAGAAGAGATATATTCTGAGGCACGTAAAAGTAAGTTCTTCAACAACCCCGGAATCCGCACACTATAGTCGTGAGTAGAGGTAAGTCCTCGTTTACTGAGTTAAGGCTAGCCGTCGTGAAACTGCTTTGGTTTTCATGAAGGTTTATAAGGGTTGATGTTAACTCTTTTATTTGGGAGTGGAAGTGTTAAGACCTAAGGAGGTTTGTGAGAGGCTCGGTATTAGCTATACTACTTTGAGGGATTATGTTAGGAAAGGCTACATAAAACCCATGTTGACTCCTGGTGGTAAGTGGAGGTTTAGAGAGGAAGATGTCGAGAGGTTGATTGGCATAGTCAAGCAGAAGAGGGTGATGCTCTACGCTAGAGTGTCATCTAGTAGTCAAAGGGATGACTTGGAGAGGCAGGTTAGAGCACTAGAGGAGTGGGCTAGAAGCAACAATATAGTGGAATATGAGGTAGTGACAGATATTGGAAGCGGGCTAAACGATGATAGGAAGGGATTCAGGAAAATACTAAAGCTCGCTACCGAGAGGAAGATATCGAAGATCGTCATAGCATACCCAGATAGACTAACGAGGTTCGGCTTCAAAACAATCGAGGAGCTACTGAGAGCTTTCGGGGTGGAAATAGTTGCCTTAAACCACGAGGACAAGGATCCTAGGGAGGAGCTCGTGGAAGACCTTATCACAATAATCTCTCACTTCGCTGGGAAGCTATACGGCATGAGGAGTCATAAGTACGAGAAGGTAGTTGAAGGTGCAAGGAAGCTCATTGAAGACCCTTAAACTAGTCAGAATGTACTCTATACCAGTAAGCGATCCAAGGGTTAGTGAGCTGATAACGTGGTATCTGGAGACATTGCAGAAAGCAATAAACATAATTTGGGAGAGCATTGAGTGGAAGTATAGGTTTCCGAGGGTGGAGGAGAAGAAAGGGAAACTAAGAGTTAGAGTTCCCGATAAGCTTAAAGTCCCCGAGCTACCTAAGAGTAAGTCTTTCAAGAAGAAGCTCCGCGACGATCTCCTGAGAGAGTGCCCCTACGCTAAGCACTGGGTTGACGCTGTCATTAGGACAGCGTACTCCATAATGAAGACTTGGAGGAAGAGATACCTTAAAGGAAGAGCTAGGAAGGTTAAGCCAAGAGCTAAGAAGAGATTTGCCAGGTGCAAGATAACCCTGATGAAGGTGAATTATGAAGAGAAGAAAATCAGGATTACAGTTAAGCCGGGGGAGTATATAGAGGTCTCTTGGAGTAGCAGGTGGTTTACTAGGAGGGTTGAGGGCTGGAGAGTGGGAGAGGTCGTATTAAAAGATGACAGGGTACTCATACCGTTCAAGTCCACGAGAATCATGGAAGTGAGGAATGTTGTTGCGTGGGACTCCAATGAGCTATCGCTCGACGGATTCTCGCCGAGGACAGGCTTCATTATGGTTGACTTGAAGCCCTTGCAGAGTATGAAGATCACGTACGAGAGAAAGAAGAGAATAGCACAGAGCAAGGGCTTGAAGAGTATTTACGAGAAGTATGTTACTAGAGAGCATAATAGGGAGAAGGATTTCATGAACAAACTGGCTAAGGGGTTAACTAAGCTACTCCCAAACACTATCCACGTCTTCGAGGATCTAGGAAAAGAGGATTTGGTTAGTAGGAGAAAAACCCCGAAGGACAGGAGGAAGAGGAATGCTAGAACTCCTTGGAAGCTCATTCAGAAAAAGCTCTCTGAGAAAGCTATTACAGTAAAGGTTTCTCCGAAGAACACTTCCCGAACCTGCCCGCGATGTGGGTGTGTGGTGAAGACCCGAGTGGGCAGGTTATTCAAGTGTCCTAGATGCGGGTTCGAGCTAGATAGGCAGAAGCTAGCCTCAATAAACATATACCTAAAACACTCCAAGATGCGGGGGTTTCCCCACAGCGATGAACCTGAGAAGACGATGAAGGAGGAGCTGTGGGTAGGGGTTACCCCGAGCGGGCGGAGCCCGATGATATGGATCCCGATGAAAAGGGGTCCTGAGAGCGATGAAGCCAAGGGTAGAGAGCTTGGTATCAAACAATACCAAGCTCTATGAAACCCAAACCCCGTATGACGGCGAGTATATACCGCGTTACTTTACCTACACATCCTACTTTAGGGTTAAGAGAAGTGTGTAGGTAGACCCACTTTATAGTGAAAAACTTAGGTTTTGTTTATTTTTCACTCTCCCTTAGTAGGTCTCTTCTCAGCTTCTATTAAGACCTTCTTAACTAGGTAGAACGCTACCGGTATCAGTATCACAGCGAACGCTATCGCGACGCCGATAGATAATGATCTGAGCACGTCGCCTACAGCCGTGTACCCGCTGAATATCGCTGAGAGCCCGACGAACACGAACACAAACACTATTATGAATTGCAGGAAGGGCGCGAGTTTGCTGAAGTCTGGGTGCGCTTCCGTTATAGCCTTAAACACTTCTATAACTACTATGACGCCTATAGCTATTGCTGTGGCACCTACTAAGAGCGGGTATATCAGTGTTGACGGTAGCTTGAGCAGGGTGAAGGCCACGGTCAAAACTATCGCTATCAAGCCCACGAGTAGTAGGTTCTCTATCAAGGTTACGAGGGACTTGTACGTCTCGCCGAAGCCTGCACCCAGTAGTGACCCTATGTACTTAGCTAGCGAGATAGCTAGTACTAAGCCAAGCGTTATCACAGCTATACCGCCTATCAAGTAGGGTAGGTAGGATACCACGCTATATATTAGCTCGCCGGCATCCCCGCCTAAGGGTATGTAGCTTATGGCAGCTACTAAGGAGATGGATATTATGAACGCTTTCGTAAGCCCTCCTATAAGTTCCGAGAACTCGAGACCCATCGTAGCGAGCGTCTTCCCGAAAGGAGTTACTGACAAGGGTCTCTCCACGTACTTTCTGAGAATCTTAGTAACTATGCCCCCCACTATGATGCCCACTATCACGCCTAAGATAATCCATATCACGGCAGCTATAACTCCGGGAATCATAGCTACTAACTGATTCCATAACGTGGTACCGAGATCTTCAAGAGTAGGCATTGATAATCCCTCAAGTAAATATTTTATCCTTAAGAATATAAATATTAAGTTTAACTTTCGAAGGAGGGTAATTAGCTTAGCGTATTTTAATCCCTACCTAAATAGTTAATGCTAGGTAATGCGCATGAAGATATTAGTGACTGGAGCTTCAGGTTTCTTAGGTACTCACCTAACTGAGGAATTAGTTGGTAGAGGGTATGTCGTTAGGGGGATGGTCAGGGATTTAAGGAAAGCAAACCACTTAAGTAATTCAGGACTTGAGTACACCATCGTGAGACCCTCAGGCATGTACGGTCCTAGAAACCTGGATGACGTTGCTTACTGGTTTATAACGACCTTAGCTAAGGGAGGCGTCTTATCTAAATTCATGATCGAGGGTGGTGAGTACCTAGTTCAGTTTGCACACGTAAAAGACGTAGTTCAAGGATTCACACTAGTTCTAGAAAAACCCGAGGTCTCGGTAAGCCAGACTTACATAGTGAGTGATGAGAAAGCGTATACCTAAGTATATGAGATTCTATCACACCTACTCAGTAAAGAACCCCAAAAATAAAGCTAGATCCTAGAGTAGCCAATTCCTACTAACGTTCACGGAAATCTACGATAGGTTAAGAGGAGGGGGAAACCTAGTACTTAGGAGGAGCATAGTAGGCGCCGTGACAACACATAGAGCGTACAGCATAAGTAAAGCTAAGAAAGAACTAGGTTACAGACCTCAATACGACCTAAGAAAAGGGCTTAAAGAAACGATAGAATGGTATAGAAATAACGGATTCCTATAGAAACTACACCCACACGTAAACAATGAGAACAAAAAGACCTACAAACCCTAAACACTACCCACTCTAAAGAGCGGAACCTTCACCAAAACGAACCAAGAAAAGTAATAATCTGTTCTTTCAGTAATTAATCAGCAATAAATAATAATTAGGTGATGTTGAAGCATGGTGAGACCGGGGTTAGAGTAGCTGAAGTCCTGTGATCTCCGAATATTTTTCATTATACTCATTTACTAAAAGATGAATTTGTGAAAAATCGGCTTAGAGCTCTGAAAACCTCCTAAAAATATCTTTATGAAATCAAATTGAGTTTATATAAAAACATTATATACCTGTAAAAATAGCGTTTGATTTGTGAAATAAAAATAAAGCAAAATTTATTAACCCCCAACTCATTAACTATGTTGAGGTGTCTTAATGAATCGTAAGAATATACTCGTCACTACCTTAATAGTCTTGCTGTTCGTGTCCGTAATAAGTTGGTTGCCTGGAGTCGTTATTAGCGTGGTAGCTAATGACTCGTCGTACAAGATAGCTCCGCCTTTGCTGAGTAAGCTGGGAGGGATGAGGGAGGATGATGTAGTTGAGGTTGTCATAAGACTTAAGTCAATGCCTAAAGAATTAAGCACTTACGTGAGAGGTAATTACAGACTCGCTGTTCAAGCACTCAAGAATTGGGCTGATTACACTCAGAAAAACTTAATCAACTTAATCTTGAGTGAGGGGGGTGTGGTACTGAACAAGTTCTGGCTAGATAACGTGGTGCTGGCTAGAGTTCCTGTAGGGGTTATCAGCAAGATAGCTTCACTACCTGAGGTAGTGAGGATCTTCGAGAATTTCGAGGTCCACGTAATAGAGCCTGTCACTAGAGAAGCGACTGACGTGAAGAGCGATCAAGTCTCTAGCTGGGGCATCTTCAAGATTAGAGCGCCTGAAGCATGGGCCCTAGGCTACACAGGCCAGGGAGTCAGGATAGCGGTGCTGGACACAGGCGTCGACATAACGCACCCTGCGTTAGCTGGGAAGATGCTAACCTTAGACCCGACAAGCCCCTACTACCCAGGCGGTTGGATGGAGTTTGACGGAGCTGGAAACCCGGTACTAAGCACGCCACACGATACATACGGTCACGGAACACACTGTAGTGGTACCGCGTTAGGAGGTGACACAAGCTATATATTGATAGGCGTCGCACCCGGCGCCACCCTAATGCACGGTCTAGTACTGCCCGGAGGTGGCGGCACCTTCGCTCAGGTATTGGCGGGAATGCAGTGGACCGTGGAGCCGTTCTACATAGACCCAGCTACCGGACAGATAGTCTACACGGGCTTACCAGCTCACGTAGTCTCGATGAGTTTCGGCGCGAACGAATACTACGGGAACGACTTACTCCCGGCTATTGAGGCAATGCTACTAACGAATATAGTGCCTGTCGCAGCCATAGGTAACTCAGGTCCCGGAACAGCAGGCAACCCAGGAAACATATGGGGTGTCTTCGGCGTCGGCGCTACAGACATAAACGATAACGTCGCGTCCTGGAGTAGTGGAAAGATCGTTACGTGGCCATCACCGCCACCAACATGGCCCTTCTTCGACATGTACCCGAGTACCTACGTAAAGCCTGACGTCTCAGCACCCGGCGTTAGCATCACTAGCGCTGTACCGGGAGGCGGTTATGAGGCTTGGAGCGGTACCTCCATGGCGACACCGCACGTTGCAGGAACTGTCGCGTTAATGCTTCAAGCAGCTGGCTGGCTACAGCATGACGTGCCTGACACCCCTGAGCAGATATACTTGATGCTGAACTCCACCGCCATAGACTTCGGCGACCCAGGACAGGACATTAGGTATGGTTGGGGGAGGATAGACGCGTACGAAGCCGTTAGGAAAGCTATGGAGTTCGCTAAGAAGAGCGGTGTTGAGGGGTTCGTGCTAGACTCAGTAACTAGCGAGCCAATACCTTGGGCGTCAGTCACGGTATTAGAGATAGGGAGGACCTTCCCGGTAAACGCTTCAGGCTATTACAGAATACCTCTAGACCCAGGAATCTACACACTCATGTTCAGCGCGTGGGGTTATGAGAGCGTTAACGTGACTGTGGAGGTAGTACTGCTTAACGGCACCATAACAGGTCTAGTCTACGACGCTCTAACAAGCAACCCGATAGCCGGAGCTAACGTAACGGTCTTAGAATTAAACATGACCACGCAAACAGACGTGGACGGAGTTTACGAGGTTTCAGTACCTCCCGGAACATACACCTTAGAAGTCACAGCAAGCGGGTATCAAACAGCGACGCAGACAGTAAGTGTTGACGAAGCCGAGGTCGTGATAGTTAACTTCGGTCTATACCCGCTAGGAAACGGGACTATAGCGGGTCACGTCTATGATGCAACAACGAACGAACCAATAGATGGTGCCCTAGTGTGGACGTTCGTGAGCGGCACGCCAGTATATACTTACACGAACGCTTCAGGATACTACGAATTAAGCGTTCCCTCAGGCACCTACACAATCTACGCTTGGAAACCCGGGTACGTGCAGGCTGAGGTAGAGAACGTTACTGTAGCACCGCTAGAGACTGTGGTAGTGGACTTCTACCTACAGCCAATACCTCCGACAGTCGTGGTCTTAGCTAACGTACATTACTACACACAACCACACCTCAAGACAATAGTGGAAGCTCTCGGACTACCTGTCACAGAATATAATAACATGACTAAGTTACTGATTGACTGGATAAACGGTAACATAAATCCAGCCGTCATCATAATAGACCACACCATGCCCTCGGCCTACAGCTACCCACCAAGCGATGTTGTCGTAGCGTTCCATCAACTAGCCGACGCTACCGGAGCAACCTTGATATGGTTATGCACCTCATACTCAGGTTATCCGGGAATATACGTCTTATACACGTATAGCAGTACCTTGATAAGTTACGGATATCCGGCACCCGTGAGCAGATTATACGCGTACCCCTCAACGACCTATGTGCAGGTCGAGATGCTCAACATGACCCACCCAATATTCGACGGCGTCACACCCGACGTACCCGGCTATCCCAACAGGTTCTACCTAGCTACCGGTTCCTACGCTGATTACGTAGTGTATAACTTCACCGACCCGACAGGCAGGTTCACCGTTCTCGGGTACGTGTGGGATACTCGAAGCCCTCCGAAATTCGGTGTAGGTGTTGCTGAGTGGATCTCGAATACTGGTGCTCCGTGGTACTACCTAGGTAGTTGGGCGGAGAGCTACTGGATGCAGTATCTTGAGCCAGGTGCCGACGGGATGTACACGAGCAATACTAAGAAGGTTTTGGAGAACGCCGTGATGTTAGGGTGGCAGAGCTTCACCAGCTCAAGCAGAGTGATTGATAAGGCTAGGATCGGCGAGGTTCTTAAGGTATTGAGTGGTAGGCTAGGTTCCGGCGTCTCGGTTCAGGGAGGTCTTAAGAGCTACCTATACACGAGAACCGACGTATACCTCGAGAGATTACCGTACGGCTTCGTGACAGGGACTGTTATGGGTAGTGACGGCGCAGTGCTAGCAGGAGCTACGGTGCAGTTCTTGGGGACTCCGATCAAGCTATACACTAACGAGACAGGACAGTTCTTCACGTGGCTACCTGCAGGCAATTACACGATGTTGGTGAAGGCCGCGGGCTACAAGACTATTCAGGTGGACGTCAGCGTCTCAGTAAATGAGACAACGGATTTAGGGATCTTAGTACTTAAGAGATTACCTAGAGTAGCGATACTCTACGACTACGCTGGCTCTATAAAGAGCTTCTTAGAATCGATGGACATATACGCCGTCGACTACACCAACCTAGCAACACTAACTAACGACGTCCTAGCCGGGATGTACGACGCTGTCGTGTGGGCCGGTGATTACGGCGTGCCGTTCCCGTCTTGCAGTGATTTCGCCAACTTCCTGAACGCTATACACCAGGTCGGTGTCGGCGTCGTGTGGATGGATAGCTGGGGCTACTACGGCTACGGCATAAAAGTACTTTACTCGTGTCTCGGAGACCCGCCATCGATAGGTTATACGTGGGGTTACGGCGATGTCTACGTGAGGGTCACGCGAACACACCCAGTGCTGAGAGGGTATAATGTAGGAGATTTGATCAAGATAATCGCGTATTCATGGGCCGACTTCTCGTGGTTCTCAGGATTCTCAGGAACGTCTATAGCCGACACTTACGTAGGCGGGACTACGTGGGGTAACTCGATAGCTTGGAAAGTGTTCCCAGACGGCGTTAAGTGGGTTCTGCTCTCGAGCTTCCCGCCAACCTCTTGGAACTCGCCCGCTTACTTCACGCCGGACGCGTGGAACATAATATACAACGCGGTTAAGTGGGTGATGATGAAGCCTCTGAACGTCTCTCTAGAGAACCCGTACCTACACGTAGGTGATACAGCAAGGCTTTACGTGAGCGGGGCTCCAGCCAACACAACGCTCCTAATATACCTAGACGGTAAATTAATTGGTAGCGCGGTAAGTAACGGGACAGGGTATGCTGAGTTCACGTTCACAGTACCTCTAATACCTGGTGGCGAGCACTTAACCGAGGTGTACACGGAGGACGAGATGTACTACGGCTACACATCACTCTACGTCTTAGTTAAGGCTGTGGTAACGCCTACCGAGACAACGGCTCCAGGATTAGTGAAGGTGAATGTAACCGGCCTATACCCATACCAGGTAGTGATGATGTATCTAGACGGCAACTGGTTATCGAACTACAGAGCCAACGCTTTAGGAACGTTCGAAGTCAAGGTAAACATACCGCTTGTGGTAGCGGGCGATCACGAACTAAACATTGTGGACATGGATACGGGTGAGGTACTAGGGACAGCCACACTCACGGTAACTAGCAAGCTAGACGAGATTTCCGGTAAGCTTGACGACATCAAATCATACCTTGAAGGAATGAACGCAACAATAGTTGAGATAAAAGACGGAGTAGCGGTCATAAAGACTGACGTAGGTGAGATTAAGATAAAGCTCGACGCGGTGAACGCCTCCATATCGGGTCTCATCGTTGATAGTAAGGGTGAGGTGCTGGCGAAGATCGACACAGCTTTAGGTATTGTGATGGCTAAATTAGACGCTCTCAACGCGACGATAGTTGAGATAAAAGACGGTGTGGTTGCTATTCAGACAACGCTCGGCGTTATTGAGGGCAAGCTAGACGACATCAAATCATACCTCGAATCAATGAACGCAACACTAACAGGTCTCATCGTTGATAGTAAGGGTGAGGTGTTAGCGAAGATCGACACAGCAACCGGCACGATACTAGCAAGACTTGACGCGATAAACGCTGTCATAACGAGTATTCAAGGCGACGTAGCAACGATAAAGACCGATGTAGGAACGATAAAAGCTGACGTAGGGACCATCAAATCCATCGTAGAGAACAACAACGCACTCCTCCTCGAGATAAAAGACGGAGTAGCGACAATAAAGACTGATGTGGGGACAATAAAAGCTGACGTAGCAGCAATAAAGCCTGTCATAACGAGTATTCAAGGCGACATAGCAACGATAAAGACTGAGATCGGCGAAATAAAGATGAAACTACCTGTAGACACTCAAACACTGCTCAACACGCTACAGGGCCTGATAAACAGCAAATCATCAGATATAATGAGTAAGTTAGACGA
>JAJHQR010000043.1 GCA_020833255.1 Desulfurococcaceae archaeon
TTAGTCCAGACAGGAGGTAGCTGAAGCATCAAATCGTTTATAGCTGATCTAAGCAAGTATTGCTGAGTATGCGTGTGGCAATCTACCAAGCCAGGAATAATGACGTGGTGTTTCCTCTCGATGATTTCCTCTGCCGCGTACTTCCCGAGAATATCCCCGCTCTCACCTACATCCACTATGACACCGTCCTTAATCGCTATAGCTCCTCTAGGGATAACTCGATTAAACCTGTCGAGAGTCACAACATACCTACCTACTACGATCGTATCCACAAACTCCATTAGAGACCCCTAACTCATGATGTGGTTACTAAAATAAGTTAATAAAAACGCATAGGTTAGCTTACTTGAATCGGGTGAGATCAACGCAGGAAACCACGGTTAATACAGCGTTGTTTGCGCTAACGCGTTAACGTTAAATATGTGGTGTGGTGATATTATCTTGAAGGTCTGAGTAGTTCCTCCGGGTGTGTTATGTTGGGTGAGAAGCTCACGTGCGTTGTTTGCGGAAGGAAGTTTAGTGTAGGGCAGGGGATCCTCATAAGCTTTGGGAGAAGCACATATAGCTTTCATAGCAAGGCATGCGCCTTGAAATTCGTTAAGAAGGTTTTAGAGGGTCTGGAACCCTCTGAGTTAGAGAAGGTTGCGGGTAGGGTTGCTGAAGAATATTCTAAGATACTTAAGGAGAAAGCGGAGAGGGTTGCTAAGAAAATAGTTTAGTGTTAGGTATTTATAGTTGTGCAAGGATTTTAAGAAACGGGTAGACGCCCAGACATGAATAAACTCTCTGAGAGATTCGCTTTCGTGGACTTCGGCTCCGTGTGTTCTGGATGCGAAGTTAATTGTTGTAGACGCTTCTACGCTGTCCTCCTCCCGGAGGAAGAGAAGGATTTCGAGGACGTTAGCTTCCTGATCGACACGGAACTCGGGAGTGTGAGAGCTATAGGGTCGAGGAGCGGTCTCCCGTGCCCGTACTTAGATAAACACGGTAAGTGCTCTATATACGCTAAGAGACCTCTTGACTGCAGGTTATGGCCCGTGATCATATACTACGACTTCAAGACAGGTGAGAAAGTTGTTTACTTAGACCTAGATTGTCCTGCAGTAGCTTCCGGTAAGCTACCTCATAAATTAATCAAGAACGTCGTTGAGGAGGTGAAGAAGCTAAGCTTGGATACTGAGTGGCTTAAGAGATACACTCTAGCTCCGTGGCCTAACCACCTAATAGAGGTGGCTAGGATTAAGTAGTTGCGTGTTTGTCTCAGGCAGCATGCTTTAATTTCCTAAATTATCTTGTTCTGTGGTGTGTGTAATGATACTCTCCGACTTTGACCTGACTTGGTATCTTAAGTCCGGTAGGTTAGTGATCGTTCCTTACGATGAGGAGATAGTTAGGGAGAACGGCATAGATTTGAGGATTGGTGGTGAGATAGCTAAGCTGAAGTCTTTGAACAAAGTCTTCGATACCAGGAACGTTACTGAGGAACAGGTGAGCGAGTTTTACGAGGTCTTGAAGAGTGATGAGTTCGTGATTTACCCTAACGAGAGGGTTCTCTTAACGACGCTAGAGTATGTTAAGTTACCAAACGATATAATGGGTTTCGTCGAGCTCAGATCTTCTTTCGCTAGGTTAGGACTCACCATACCTCCCACGATAATAGACGCGGGTTTCGAGGGTAACGTGACTTTAGAAGTCCACGGATCTACCTTCCCGATAAAGCTGTATAAGGGCCAGAGATTCGCTCACGTAATATTCTCGAAAACGCTTAACCCAGTCTTAAGACCTTACCAAGGTAAATATCAGGGTCAGAGAGGGGTGACGCTACCTAAGTTTTGAGGTAGGTAATTAGTAGATGGGCGTCGCCACCAACGAGTTCGTGGTTGTTGTCGGGAAAGACCTAATAAGGTTTCTGAAGCTAGTTAAGGAACTTAAGGGTGAGGTAACGCATTCAGACACCGCCTCAAACTTCGTGAGGTTGCGGTTCAGGGGCTCGCCCTGCAACAACGAATACGTCGGTAACGTACTCAGGTTTTTAAGGGAGTCGGGAGATCTGGTTAGTTCGTGTAAGTGTCTAAACGCGTACGTCAACCACCTACGTATTTCGGGGAACGTGAACGAGAGGCTGGCTCTGATCAAGTCTTGCGTGACTAGGTGCGTTGCCGTGGGCGGTAAGACTTTATGCGTTAAGCGCTCGGATGGTGTCGAGTTAGTGCTTGAGATCTTGACCACGCCTTACAGCATCAACGTGAGGGCTTATCCAGCCAGCACGGGAGGACAGCTTACCTCAACCCTAAGTAGTTTGAGGGAGGTCTTCTCATGCGATGATAGCTTAATAAGAAAGTTGTTGAGTATAGAATGTGAGCTCGAGAAGTGCTTAAGTGGTGTCTAGATGAGGTTCCTTAACACGTGGTTCGGTAGAGCCTTCACCTACAGCCTCTTCTTCGGAGTGTTCTTAGGAGTGTTGTCTTACTTGCTTAGAACCGCCGTACCTCAAGCCAGCCCGTTCTCAGATTACGCGCTAGTCATCACCTACCTCATGTGCTACCCGATATACATGGCCCTACATAAGGCGTTGGGAGGGTTGGGAAGGCCTAGGGGGGTCTCCGTGGTCTACTCGACATCCTTCATAATGTGGATAGCTACCTACGAGATCATAACGCGTTACCTAGTCAGCTAAGATCGGGAATTACCGGGGCAACGGGGGTGGTGTCGGGGATGATGAGGGGGGTTGTCTTCGACTTGGACGGCACCTTAGTCGACACAGTTGATCTGCATGTTTTGACCTGGGTTGAGGCGTGCCGTGAGTTAGGTGTGGAGGTAAGCGAATCTTATGTTAGGGGTTTGGTCGGTTTATCGGCTGAGGACATAGCTAAGAAGTTGGTGAGTGATTATGGTGAAGCGCTAAGGCTGGCTAGGCTAAAGAGGAAGATATACCTAGCTAGAGTTAATGAGGTGAGGCTCTTCCCTGAAGTCCCCGAGGTCTTGGAAAAGCTTAAGTATGTTTACGGGATGAAGTTAGCGGTAGCTTCTTCAACGAACGTTGAGACTATTGTGGCGGTACTTAAAGCTAAGAATATCATAGACTTCTTTGATTCGTTCGTGGGTAGTGACTTAGTTAATAGGGGTAAGCCGGAACCGGACATGTTCATAGAAGCGCTCAGGAAGATCGGTGTGAGTCCGGGTGAGTCTTTTATCGTAGGTGATACTGAGTACGATATAGTGCCGGCTAACTTAATAGGCGCTGTCTCAGTACTCGTGTGTAGGGGTGAGTGCAGGAAGCTTGCTGCCGAACCACGACACATAATCAAGGATTTGAGGGAGCTAATAGATCTTGTTGAGAGGTACAGGGGTGCGTCATATTAGGGGAGTTTTAGAGGTAGGTGTTCCGGGCTCAAACCTGAATCTCTTCACACATCTCCTGCAGGAGGTGCGGTAATTCCGGTATGAGTGATTTAGCTTCGTCAATCATTAACTTAACCAACTCTCTCAACTCCCACTGCGCGTGCGGTGAGAGTCGTAAGCAGGCTATGTGAATTAACTCTCTCAGATTAACAGTCATCAGCAGTCTTGTCGTGACTGCTTGAGGTATTATGTACCTGGCGTCTTCGTATGGTACGCCGGCGTTGACCATCTTATCGTAGAGTCTGTAAGCTTCATCCATGAGCTTCCTGAATTCTTCCTCGAACCCGGCCTTAATCACGGTGTCCGGGATCACGTAATCTCTCTCAACAGCTGAGTATCTCTGGCTTTCTTGAGTGTATGAAGCTATCCTGTGCCTGACTAACTGATGGGAAGTCACCCTGGATATGCCCTCAACAAGGAACGTGAAGACCACGTGCTCTAAGACTGACGGGTACTTATGAGACTCCATAACGTGCTTCTCCACACCTTCTTCCTTATACTCCCTCAGGTAGTAGTCAGCGTTCTTTAACCCCAGCTTACCAGCCGAGGTCTTCACCGCTAGGACTATGAGTCTCCTCAAGTCCTTGAAGTCTCCTCCAGTCCACGCGATTAACTTCACGCGCAAGACCATCACTGCTCGAGGGATTCTCCATTTATGATACGAAGCAGACTTATAAGTTTTGCTTTAGTTAACGCGGGGTGTGGAGCGCGTTAAAGACTTTCACGCTATTTCCTACAGTTAGCCTCGTATTCCTTCAGGAAGTCCCTGATCACTACATCACCGCCCGGTCTTACCTCTTTGAACGTCTTCGCGCTAAACCTGTACACCTTGACTTTCTCGTTAAGCCAGCAATCAGGGTTTAGCCCGGCCTTAAAACATGTTTCAGCTAGGAACGTCTCGTTATCCCAGCAATACTCCACCGGGACTTCAGGGAGTAGTAACCCCCCGTAAAACCCGTACTCCACCATCAGGCCATCCCTACCTATCAGGAATTCCCCGGGTCTTTTCCTAGGGTCCTTAGAGATCTCCACCATCCTCGAGAGTACGGAGACCTCGAAGATAACCTCACTCAATTCCTCAGGTTCTAATGGTAGGAACCTAGGATCCTCCGTAGCAGCCGCGATGGCGGCGTGTATTACGTTGAGAGCAAGGGGCTCGACAGGCTTGACGTACCCTATACAACCCCTCAACTCACGCGCTTCAACACCCCTGATCTTCAGGAGTGTCACGAATGAGGCCCCGGCATTCCTTAGTTTTTGAGGCGTGTCCTCAGGTAACTCAATGATTTTACCTCTCGTAACGTAGTTCTCAACAGCTCTCCTAGCAAGCCTCACTAAGAAGGCTCCCTCCTCAAGCGTCAGATCTTCTGGATCAACATACGAGCTACACATACACTCAACCTAATTAAAATTTGCTAGAGAAGTTTATTATTAATTTATTCGCTTTCTCAAGTATTGAGTTAATGGTTCTCCAGTGATTACCCTGCCAGTAAATCTTGCCACACTTACCGCACCTCCAGAACTCATCGTATTTAGTGATTAACTCTCCTCCAAGTAGGGAGAGCGCCTCAGCCTTACTTATCTTCATTAATAAGGTGTTGCATTCAGGGCATCTAGTCCTTGAAGGGTTGAAGGAAAGCTCCGCCCCGGTCTTGGCAGCCACGTAAGCAAGCATCTCAGCGATATCGTCTGACGTGATTAGGAGAGCGCTTAAACCCCTCGTCCTAGCCCTCCTGAAAAGAGACTCGTCTTTAGTGAGGAGTATCCTCTTCTCCTCCTCCGCCACACGCAAGAGCCTCCAGTCCTCGAATGAGCTAGAGTAGAGTGTGTCGTAACCCAGTATCCTCAGCCAGCGAGCCAGATTCCCCAACATCGTGTCAGCAACGAATTTCATGATAGCCACATACGCATTATATCCTACGAAGAATTTAAGACTAACGCACCTAAGAACTCCTAAGCTTGAAGATATCAACCCTGGAACCTATTACCTGTCCGGGTAGATTATTGTTGAACCTAGCTATAACTACCTTGTTCTTGCCGCTCCCGTGAACCTTAATCACCCTACCGTAGTAGGTGTTCCCGTACCCGTCCCTCACCAAAACCCTAGCACCTACTAGGTTATGCGGGTTTTTAAGTATCGTTGAGAGAATCTTTACAAGAACCTGATTAGGGTTCTGCTCCCTATTACCGAACCTATAACCAAGTATCACGCCAGTTCCTAACGTCATCCAAGCCTTCGAAGACATCTCAGCACCCTCTATACTACCTACTTAAGCAAGTCTTAAAAGATTTTGATTCGATTTCCGAACACGGAACATGCGGTGATGAGGTTAAACTGTTTAAGCGGTCAGAGGGCTCCTAAGTCCTCACCTGTCAGAGTCCGCCACACTCCTCATTCCAAGACCTATGATGGTTCAAGCTTTAATAAAATTTCGACCCCTAACAGCTCGGGAAGCCCCTGTTCAGCGGCGTTAAATCCTCGTTTCCTCAATCTTCTTTAACTGTTTCCTGTACATCTCAAGTATTTCCTTAGTGGTTGTGGCTTCTTTAGGTGTCTTGTCCGTGCGCCACCTAATGAATCTCGGGAATCTTATCGATATCCCGGCACCCTTCTTTATCACGTCTTTACAGCATGTGTGTGCAGGGGATAGCGTGAGTTCAGCCCCTATTATCTCAGCTACGTAATGAGGTAATACCCACACGTCGGGAGTCATCTCTGAGTCTACGTTGGAGGGTTTGTAGTTTACTATGTAGGGCTTCAGCATCTCGGTCATTTCCTCGAGGTCTTTGTCCGTGAACCCCGTGCCGACCTTGCAGACGCTCTTGAAGGTGTCTGTGTCCTCGTCGTAGGCTCCCATGAGTAATGCCCCGAACTTACCGCTCCTCCTCCCTCTCCCGGCGAAAGCCCCTATGACGACTAAGTCAACGGTATCGATCATCTCGCTCTTGTAGTCGCGCTTATACTTTATCCATAACCACCCCCTAGCGCCGGCTTGATATATCGAGTCGTTGTGTATTGCCTTAACCATAACCCCCTCAGCACCGTCTTCGATAGCTTTAAGGAAGAAGTTCTCTAGTTCTTGCGGGTCGTCAACGATTATGTTGTGAGCTAGCCTGAAGTTCTCTGTTTCCTTAATTATCTTTTTGAGGACCTCCCTCCTGTAGGGGAGTGGCTTGTCTAGGAGGTCCTCACCCTCGTTATACATCACGTCAAACAGGAAGACACTTACTGGGATGCTCTTAACGGCTTCGTGGATTTCATGCTTTCTCTTCCTATGCATTAATTCCTGGAATGGCAGTAGGAAGCCTGTCTCAGGATCTACAGCTACTATCTCCCCCTCAACTATCGCTTCATTACTCAATATGTTTGTCTTAGCTAGCTCTACCACGTCCGGGTACTGATGCGTTATGTTCTCCAGGTTTCTCGAGAATATCTTTATTTCGTCCCCCTTCTTATGTATCTGCCCTCTCTCGCCGTCGTATTTATACTCTACTATGGCCTTACCGCCAACCTGCCTCAGCATTTCTTTGGGGTCGCTTTCTCTGTTAGCTAGCATAGGCTTTATCGGGGTTCCTACCTCCGGCTTTATATTCTCTACAGCCTTTATCCCCTGCTCAGCCAGCATCTTAGCTATTAACCCTAAGTCACCCGCTCTCACGTAATACGCTTTCTCAATAAATTTCTCGTACCTTTCGTCACCCCCGAACACTATGGCTAGAGCGTCGATGACCGTCATGTCCTGGATTCCCGTCCTCATATCCCCTGTCACGAACCTTGCTATGTATCTCGCCTCGAGCGGTGAGGCTTCCTTAAACAACCCTACCAGCAGGTTTATCTTGAGAGTCCTACTACCCTCGCCAGTAGCTAAAGCAACCTTGGAGAACACGTCGTATACTTTCTCCATGGTCAGGGTGTCTGAACCCGCGCTCTTACCCATAAACTTGGTTAAGTCCCTCGTCACCGCTTTCTCACTCTTCTTTATGTTCTCGATTACTAAGCCGGGATCACCCACCTCCCTAAGCTTCTCGTCGATCACAGCTTCCTTAACCCCGGTAGCTTTAGATATGATCTTAACCAGTAATTCCTCGTCAACCCCTATCTCAGGCATCCCCATCCATTCAGGCCATATCTTACCCAGTATGAAGTACACGACCTTATCTATCACCTCCTTAGGAGTGGATCTAAGCAGGTTAGCAAGTAGCGTGGTCTTCATGTTCCTAGATGAAGTCTTCTCTATCTTGTCTAGAGCCTCCACAACCAACCTAAACTCCGTTGCTCCACACCCACATGAAAATACTTATCAAGATTTAAATAATCGCCGTGGCGAAACCTACGTAATGTTTAAATAACTTTAAGGTACTTAATTAATGATGATGAGAACCCGGCAAGAAGGTACCGATGCCTTGTCAGTGTTACGCTGATCACGCGTGAACGACGCGTAAGCACGCCAAACAATATTTAGGTAGGGCTCTTCTCCCGCATGCTTGACCAGACGTACGAGATCGCGGCTTCGATCTCCTTATACACTAGGTTGTTTATCTTTCCCTTGACTTCTATATCGTAGATATAGCCTCTCTTCTCGTTTATTCTATACGCTTCTACAAACCCCCTCCCCTTCTGTTCTTCTAGGATCCTCACGAGGAACGAGGTGATGAGTGGGTGGTTCGCCGGCAACGCTTCAGTGAGTATTACTCTGAGACCCTCGTTAGAGACTATGACGTTAGCTATCACGCTATCCCCCACAGCTATCACGTCAACTCTCGTGGCCTGGAGTATTGAGGCGTCAAGGCTTCTCTCGCCTTCAAGGATCTTCAGCAGTTCCTCAAGATACTGTAGCTCGCTCCTCAATTCCTCAATCTTCTTCCTCACGTAGTTTTTCAGTTCCTCATTGTCTAGTTTGGATGTCTCGCTCACAAAACTCACCTCATGAAGTCTAGGAGGGTTCTCCTACGTTCTTTAGCCTTAACCTCATTCTGGGTTAGCTCCCTATATTTTGAGGTTACTAGCTTAAAATCTTCCTCAAGCGCTTTCCTGGGTGCGGGGTTGTAGAGAGCTGCCGCCGGGTGGTACGTTGGTATGACTAATGTTTCCTTCCCGAATAAAGTGATCTTATATACGTTACCCCTCATCCTGGAGACCCCGTACCAGCGAGACCCTCCCAAGAACTCGATAACGTACCTACCGGCGTGATTACCTAGGGTAACTATGATGCTCGGCTGAATCAACTGAATTATCGAGTTCGTGAAGTGGGAGCAGCTAAGTATCTCGTCCTCTAACGGGTCCCTATTCTCCGGGGGTCTGCACTTAACCACGTTAGTTATGAAAACCTCCTCCCTCCTCATACCATTACTGCTTAAGAGCTCGTTCAGCAGTTTCCCCGCGGCTCCGACGAAAGGTCTTCCAGCCTCATCCTCGCTCCTCCCAGGAGCCTCACCGATAAACATTACCTTAGCGTTCAGAGAACCTTCCCCGGGGACGGCCCTAGTCCTGCTCTCAGACAGCCTACACCTCCTACAATTAGAAATCTCTAAAACTAGCTCAGACCACACAGCGTTCTTATCCAAGCACACCCCCTAACACTAATTCAGCATACCATATATTAAACATCATTGGTCGGGTGATGATGGGGGAGCGCCGCACATCACTCATGACCCGCCCCCAGCAATTTTTATTTTTTAGCTCGTATCTTATTAGTGAGTGTTGGGGGGAGGTAGTTTGGGTGGCGGTAAAAAGAAGAAGACTATAACAGCGGCTGAGAAAGCTCAGAAGAAGGAGGAAGTCAAGGAAGTTAAGAAACCGGAGAAGAAGGAGAAGCTCTCGTCCGCTGGACTTACTGAGATTGATGAGTCTCTTCTAAGCAAGGCTTTATCTACGATAAAGTCTTCTGACGTCGTGACTACTTACCAGCTAGCCACGAGTTTAGGGGTTAGGATGTCGCTTGCCAGGAGACTTATAAGAGAGCTGAGCGCGAGGGGGGAAGTGAGGGTAGTAGATAAGTTTAGGTCTCTATACCTAGTCAGCAAAGCTTCCTAACGTCGAGCTTCCCGTAACTTTCTTTAGGGACGTGTGCGCGCCATCGATTCACTGCAGTTATATAGCGCTAATTCGATTTTTGTGTGGGGAGGAGATGGTTGGTGGAAGACCTACTTAAGAGTACGGAAGGCCTTGAGAGCGTGATGGCGGACGTTCTCAGGGTTCTCTACGTGTGTATGGGGTCGCTGTGGTTGAGTGAGTTGATGAGTGAGTATAGGGTA
>JAJHQR010000044.1 GCA_020833255.1 Desulfurococcaceae archaeon
CTGTGAGGTACGCTGATGCTACAAAAATTTTATAAAGTTTTCTGTAAAATAGGTAGTGGATGAACTCGATGAGCTAGGTGAGGGGGACTCTTCGAGGGCCGTCTTCGGCGGAGGGAGGGTGGGATGAGCCGCTAGGCGACTAGCGGCGACCGCTCCCGTAGCACGGGGACGGCCTCAAAGAAAGCCGTTGAGAAGTAGATGGTGGAGAGCCCTAGAATCAATAAAGATGAAAGACAATGAACCACCACCTACTGAGAAACGGTTACTAGAAAACCCTCATCACTCACGTCAATCTTCAATATCTTGACTACCAGAGCATCTCCGGGTTCAGCACCCTCAACATATATAGGGCCTGTAGCCGGGTTAACGAGACTCCAATCGATTTTGGTAACTAGCTGTTCCTCACTAATTAACTGATTAGAGAAACAGTCTTTAGTTTCTATCTCCACTATAGTTCCCGGCTTAACCCTGACCGCAGGTTTTAAGTCTGGTGAGAAAGCGTAGAATGTCTTCGTGTTATCGACCTTAACCCTCCCTACCCCAACCAACCGAACATTCCCCGAAACTAAAGCGTTGCGGGGAATAAGAGCGTTAAGGTGTTTGAGGGCTTGAGTGGGTTGCTGAGCGTTAGTTTCGGCGCGCTCTCCCTGTGAGTAACTATTTTACCTACTCCCTCATATAGTATGACTTAAGGTTTCCTTAGCGGGGTTAGGTGTGTCGAGATCTGATCTCTACATGTTGCTTAAAGCGATTGAGAGGGATGTTGAGGCGGTTTGCTTAGAGTTTGAGGAGAGCGAGGTTTGTAAGAGGATTACCTCAGTTATAAGAGCTTACATGAGGAAGGTTGAGGATAAAACGATATCAGAGTTTCTGAGAAGCTATTTTTACTGAAAACACTTAGCGAGGCACTCAGCTAACGCCCTCCCCCTCTCGGAAAGCCTTATCCTCCTCCCCTCCTCTTCCTCCACGACTAAACCTAAGGTAATGGCTTGTTTTAAAGCGTAGTATATCTGGGAACCGATGACCCTCCTAGCGTCGGTGAAAGTGGCTGACCCGCCACTCCTACCTAGGAGGAGAAGGAGCCTCCCCGTAGTAGTTAAGAGTTCTTTCTCAAGCTCTGGCACGCAACCACCGAATACAATACGTTAAGCCTTAATATAAGCTTCGCTAAGACGTAATACGTATAACGGAAAACAACATTTATTAACTCTTAAACCGTTGATATATTGGTGAACGTAAAACGTATAACGGAAAACGACAAAAAACAAGAAAAAAGAAAACAAGCATAAACTCAGTGAGTAGGTTTTGCGAGGCCCTAGCTAAAGCAGGGTTCTTCGTAAGCCCTGCCACGGTGAGGAAATACGTTAAGGAATTCTGTAGGGAGGGGATAGCGCCTCATGAAGTATGTGAGGACTTCAAAACGTAGGATTACTCAAGCGTTGTGTAGAGCGATCCTTGAGAAGCTGGAGAAAAACTCGGGGAGCGCTATAACCATCACAGTTAAGAAGGTCGTGGATGTCCTGGGTTTTGACGACCACGCTACGAGAACTGAGGTAGGCAGGGTTCTCGCCAGGCTCGAGGAGCTGGGTTATTTGAGGAGGTGTAATAAGGGAAGACCTGCTAAGTACTTAGTTACTGGGAGGGGCGTGAGGTGGGTTAGGAAGCGGGGAACCCTAATCAAGTACCTCACGACCTACTGGAGAGGGGCTCAACGCGTTGAGGTAGAGAAGACTTCCAGCTCCTCCGGTGTGGGGGCTACTTGAATAGTTATTCTTTTCCTTCCCGCCTTAAGAATGCCTGAACCCACAGGCGCTCGAGTCAGGTAGTCCGCCTCAGCTTCCGAGAGCTTATATATCTTCTTGCACGCGTCCCTACCCTCAGGCTCCTGCCTCATCAACAAGACGGTGGCTGACTGCTCAAGTATTGCCCTGCCCTGAGGACTCCTAACGAGATCCTCAGCTCTCTGAGTCACGTACATGAACACCACGCCGTGCTTCCTACCCCTCCTCGCCAGATTCTCGAAGAGGCCTACGATGCTCGGGGTCTCCATGAATAGCCAAGCCTCATCAACGAAGAAAACGCTCCTCCCGCGACTCTTAACTAGGAGTGTGTTGTACGCGTACGTAGATATGAGGGTTGAGATAAGTATCTTCAACCTCTTACTCCTCAAACTCCTTAAACCGAAGACCACGCTACCCGAGAGCTTGGGGGGCACGCCCCTAAACACGTTCACGTCCGGGGGTGCTACAGCACCCTCGAGAAGCTTCCTCAGAACAGGGTCTCTAAGGGTAGCCACGAACTCCTCAACACCTGACACCACGTCACCCTTAACGAAGAGCTCCTTCCTTAAGACTCCCTGAAGCTTCCTCGGCACAGCGTACACCTCCGATAACACGTCGGACACTTGACTTATGTCTAGGTAATTGAGTTGAAGCAGTCTTATCGGGTCGAGACCCAGCTCCTGACCCTCACTTATCTCTACCGGGGCCGCCCCCACGTGCTTCGCTACCTTAGTGTACTCAGACTCCGGGTCCACGCCCACGTACGTGACCTCCCTCACGCGCTCCCTCAACCTCTTCAAGTAGAGTTTCGCCGACATGGACTTACCCGAGCCCGTAACCCCTAAGATCACGAAATTTAAGTTAGGCTTACTCCATAAGTCCAGCATCACCGGGCTGCCGGAGCCTGAGAATCCTAGGAAAACCCCTCCAACGTCATGCATTTCCTCATCCACTAAGAAGAAGAGGGGTTTGAGGCTGGCTGCGTCGGCGTATGCTCTCTCAACACACGCTAAAAAACCGCATAACCTGAACTCGTAGAGTTCGCGCTGGATAGGCGGGGCCTCAGCCTCCACCCCAAACCCCTTAAGCATCGTCTTAACCCTCTCCTCAGCCTCGTTCAAGGCCCTCAACCCCGGGGCCTTAATGACTACCAGCAGGTAGAATTCTATTAGGTCAGACCCGCGTAAAACCCTCTCACCAAGCTCTCTAAGCGCCTCAACCTCGTGAGCTACCTCAACAGAGCCTGTAATGACTGACTTCCTCTTAACAGCTGACTCAACAAGACTTAAAGCTCTGGGTCTGGGGAGCGACTTAAAAACTAGCGCGATCTCCCATACGTCGCCGAAGAGAGAGTATAGGAAAGACTCCGGGAGTGCTGAGGGGTAGCGATAAGCTATCAACACCCTAGCGTAAGACCCGTCACTCAAGTAGAGGGTCCTCACACCAGCGAGACCCCTGACACCGGGTCTCTGAGGCGGCTCGACCTCGACAGCGCTGAAGTAAGGCACCGACGTCCTCGAGCGATCGCCGACGCCTAAGTAGAAGTCCGTGAAGCCTACCAGGAAGTCGTGGCTCCCGTAAGAGAATCCCTCAACCCTCCTCCTAGCTAGTATGACGCCGGACTTAACGGCCGAGATCAGGGCTTCCCACTCCTTAAGGACGTAATCCCTCTCAACATCAGATAATATGGCGAAGCTAACGCCTTCGAGTCTGAACCACCTCAATACACGACCCCTCGGAAGTGGTGGAGATCCTTATAAGGAGCTTGAGGGGACGTACGGGGTCCTCGGTGAGGGGTTTAAGCAACCTGGTAGTGACCCTCCTACTACTATCGATCGCGGTGCCCGCCTCAGTAATCTTGGTAGGTAAGGTCAGGGAATACGCTGACATAGCGAGGAATCAAGCGTTCTTGAATCAGCCGATAACTATCGCGGCCTACGCCTTCAGGAACGGGGATCGGGACGTCCTCGTAGCTTGCAACTACGGCGTCAGGGCGTTGAGAGATGTCCGCGTCGTGGATTACTCAGGTAATCAAATACGTGTAATCAACGTACTAGAACCTAGGACATGCTACCTAGCCAGCTTACCGGCTAGTGATTGGTACTCGTTAATTACCGGAGGTCAGGTCGTGAGTGTTTCGAGGGTTACGTAAGACCTTATAAGGACTTCCGGATAGGTGGTGGGGACCGCGTGACCAAGTTAAGGTTTGGTGAGGTAGGCGTTTACGCTTCAGTGATCATGGCCTTAATCCTAGCTACGTACATCGCGATCTACGCTCACTCCCTAAACGAGGTGAGGCAACAACAGAGTTACTACCTGGAAATCCAGGGACTCGATGCTTTGAGGAGAGCTGAGAACATATACTTCAGGTATGAGGCGGGTGAGGGCGCTGTCTACGTGAGGCCTACAGTGAAGACCTCGATAAAGTCTTTAATAGTTTACGGTCCTGCGAGCGTGGTTTACAACAGCTCGGTGAGCATCGGTTTAAGCCCCCTCACGTGGACTAAAGTGGTTGAGGGCGGTCTAGCTAGGCTTGTGGTTGAGGGCGGCTACGCCCTAGGCTTAATCACGGAGAACGGAAACTTAATAACTTGGGCCCCGCACCAGGGGGTACCCAGCGAGTTGAGCATTACCCTACTACCGGCGGCGAGGTATCAGAGCTTCCTGAACGGCTACCCGAGATACGCGGGATTAGTGACGAGCGCCTCACCCACAGAATCCGTCTGCGACTCAACACTCAACACCGAATGCGTCGGCGTGCTGAGCGCTTCATTCCCTAACGAGCGTAAGGTAGTTATCAACGCGCCAGCACTGTACGCCGACTTAATAGGTGTTTACGCGTGGGTTGAGGCACCGGTGAACGCGACCCTAAAAATAGTGTTCGCTGAAAACAACTTCAATAAACCGGCTAACCTAACCCTCCACTACCTAATACTACCGCCTAACTCCCGAGTTGAGGACTTGGTGTCCTACAGGTACCACGTGAACGTCTCGAAACCTTTCACACAACCTCTCAAGAAGGTTTTCGTTAAGGAGTACGTAGGGAAAACAGTCTTAGTTGATGTGGTTAGCTTCGTCATCGACGACTCGATAACCCGTGCCGGAGTCTTAATAATGCTCGCGTTCGCGGTGAGCCTGCCTTCAGGCCAGTACCCTCAGGACCCGACGCTAATGCTTGATATCGAGTTAATCGGGGTGCGAGCACCTTGAGTTTCGAAGCGAGGTATCACGCGTTCGTGGTAATAAATGACGTTTCATTAATTAACGAGAGGGTCTTCGGCCCCCTCAGACTCAAACACTTGATATACGTTTTCCTAGCACTCATCACCTTGTGGAGAGCTCTCTGGTCAGGGATCCCTCAACTACTCGGGTTCTCAGTCTTGACCGCTTTCCTAGCACTCGCCTCAGCCACCTACCCAAGGAAATCACTCTCTCTAGAATCCCTCGTGTTAGCGACGCTACTATCGTTGATTGAGTTACTCACGCTTAAGTTGAGGTTGGTTAAGTCTTGAAGATCGTCATACCTTACACGCTGAAGTGGTTCGCGGACTTCACTAAGTTGGGCGGTGTTAGGGTAGTCCTCTCCCCCTACGACCTAGAGAGCTTAGTTATTGAAGGCTTGAGGGTGCAGCCTAAAATAACGGCGGGTTCACGGAGTGATTTCAGCGGGTTCGTCGAGGCCGGCGACGAGTGCGGGAACCCGGTATACGTCTCTAAAGACTTGGTCGAGTGCTCGGCTATTGCAGGGTTCTCACACCCCGAGCACGGGGTGGCTGTGGTGAGGGGCCTCAAAAACTACGAAGTCATAACTAAGGAAGGGGTGTTCGCCGGCGAGTCCCTGGTGATTGACTCAATACCTGGAGCGTTTATCGCTGCAGTGTATGACGGGGGTGAGACGCACGTTGTCTTAGCTAGCTACGAAGACTACGTGGTTTACCGCGGGGCTTACGATAAGGAGCCGGTGAAGTGCTCGCTTGGTTTCAGGATAGCTACCTGCGTCTTCAGCGATGAAAGGTCTTTAATTATTCGCGAGGGCAGGGCTTACGAGGTCGGATTCCCTGCTGAGGCGGTGGCGAGCACGCCTAAAGGCCCTCTCCTCAGGTCTGGTGAGTGGTTGCTCTACGCGGACGGCGAGGATTTGAAGCCTTTGCTCAAGTCTGGAGCTCGTTTCGCCGGGTTCGTTCACGGGGTTCCGGCGTTCAGGGAGGGGAGGAAGCTTAAGATTCTTGAGTCAGGAGCTTTAGTAGATTACGTGGACGTGGAGGGAGACGTGAGTGCATGGGATCTGATAGTCGAGGATTCTGGGGAGACGCTCAGGGTGATTGATTTAAGAAATGAGGAGGTTCTGCGAGTACCTAAAGAATTAGAAGCTTCATGCTGGGCCACCAAGCACGGGGTGTTGTGCTGCAGGAAGCTCTGGTGCGGTCTAGTGATTTCGGGGGAAGCCTCGGTGGATCTAGAGACCTCCGTGAGATACTCCCACACGCTAACGATTAACTCGAACACCCCGCTCAAGATAAGGTACGGGGAGGAAATCATCGAGTGTTCCAGCGGCTGCGAGCTCGTTGAAGAGAGGGCCTCAGTACTGAGGGAGCATAAATTCAACGTAATACTAGAACACCTACTGAGCTACACGGAAGCTGAGGCAATCTCCAAACCACCTCAAATCAAGGCATCCCTGGAACCAGCCAAACTCTACGTTAGTGAGGGGACGCACGTGTGCGGGGGTCCCTCCTACTTTAGAGGGTATGTTAAAGACTTAGTTAAGCCTGAGAGGGTTGAGGTCTACTTAAACGACGTCGAGCTAACGCCTGGGATGGAGTTAGGGATGTGTTTAAGTAGTTACGTCCCGGACCTTAACATAAGGGCTCTAGACCCTGTATCAGGGGATGCGATCTCCCTAGGCCCCGCTACCTACGAGGTAGTGAGGATTCCCAGGCCTGAAGTCAGGGTCGGTCTCGTGAATAAAGAATCGTTTAGTGAGGTAGTCGTTACTACGGAGCCCGGGGTTGAGGTGTTGGAGAAGAGGATATGCTGCTCCATCAAGTGTCAGGAGCTAACAAGCACCGTGAGTGATTGCCGCTTACCCGCCAGGGTGGAGGTCAAGACAAGGAAGGAAGACTTCATATTCAATCACGTGTTTGAGGTAGGGCTCACTAACAAGCTCTCTGACTGCGTTCGGGAATCCTTCGTTAAGAGAGGGGAGTTAGTGATCTGCAGGGACGGAGGGTTCATGACCTCCTACGTATCCCCCGACTTCCCGGAAATCCCCCCGCTAAGTGGCGTGGAGTTAGAGGTGGGGTTGAGGGAGGTGGTGGTAAGGTTGGATTCCAGGGTTGTTGGGAGGGCTTTAATCGTAGGGTGCTCTGAGATCAAGTCAACACAGCTGAAACCAGGGGAGACACGGGTTAACATGCCCTTATGTCATGACTACGAGATCTTGATTGACTCAGGAAAGTATTGGAGTTACAACGTGAAGCTCGACGTGAGGGAAGTGATTAAAGCTGCTGGAAAACACGCGGAAACGCTTTCGTTCATACTGAGGCAAAGTCTCCATACGGGTTGAGGAAGCGGTTGATAAGGGTAGCGCACGAAAAGGATTCCTCTACAAGCACTCCCTCTAAGACGTTGCCTAACCCCTTCAATCGTATGGGTTTGATCCCGCGCGAGTTCCTTATAAAGACCTCCCCCTCCTTAGTGAGGTGATTAAATGGTTAAGTCTCGCGGTTTCTGGGTTAGGGGTGTTAGCGAGGTCGTTGTCGCTTTAATATTGATACTGATCGCTGTGGTGGCTGCTTTCGGTATTAAGGCTTGGCTAGATAGCACCATGGCTAAGATGCCTACGACAGAGGTAGCTATCGCTAGGTATAGTAGTGCTGTAGCCGGTAATAACCTGGTCTTGTACTTGACTGTTCAGAACCTCCTGCCAAGAGATCTCAGGTTGGAGGGCGTTGACATAACACTTACAGACGGTTCCAGGGTTGCCGGCGTGGCTACCGCTACAAACTCTCTCGGTACGATAACGGGGGCCGGCGGTGTTACGGCCGTCTTAAACCCGGCTCTCTCAGTAATCATTCCGGGCAAGTCCGAGGTCATGATTTACTTTACCGTGAACAGACCTTCCTCACTTCCTGCCGCCATACACGTTAGAGTCACTGACGCAGCTACCGGAACCACGCAAGTAATTAAAGCTAGCGGCGGGTAATCAACCAACACAAAACCAATTCCCGTTTAGTAGGTGTTTTTATGAGGAAATACTCGCTCATACCCCTAATCTTCTTGCTGGCGGTAGCCGTTCTAACGAATCATTCCTTAAGCAACGTCACCACGCCGCGAAACACGTACTTGGTGGCGGGCGTCGTCACTCTGGAATGCTCTTTGAGGGGTGGGGAACTCACGATATTTCTGAAGAACTCGAACGATAAGGAGTTCGTCCTATACGATGTCGAGGTCTCGCCAGGACGTGTTTCGGGGGCGGACCTACCTCAATTCTTAAGAGCGGGTGACGCAACCTACCTGAGGCTTGAGGTATTAGGGGGTCTGAGCGAGGTGGTCGTGTTTTTGAGGGATCCTGAAACTAACGTTTCCTTAACTCTTTCCTGCGTTCCTTGAGGCACTTCTTAAACACCTCCCTAATTTCTTGCGGGTCACGCCGTGCTCCGCGAGAGCTTACGCAACCTCAAGAAACTCTTGGTGAGCCGTGCTGAAGCCGTTGTAGGTGAACGTGGAGAAGCATTCTCAAGTGATTCAGGTTTTGACGCGGGCGAGGTTGTTGCAGAGTATCGCGTAGGTGCTTACGTTATCAGGTTGGTGGATTCCGGCTCGAGCATATTCTATCAAGCAAGCTTAGAGGGTGTCTCAAGAGATTTGCTTGCCTTGGTTGAGTCAAGGCTTGAGGAATTAACCCTCCTCGTTAAGAAGGGGAACGACTTAGGCGATGTCCTAGCGTCTGTTCTCGGGATCCCGCGTGGTGAGGTCCCTGCAGCAGCTTACGTCTTCAAGACCTTAACGGGTTATAGGAAGCTACAACTACTGCTCGACGACCCTTACGTCACTGACGTGAGTGTTGAGGGCCCGGGCCCTGTGTGGGTTAGGCATAAGTTGGTGGAGAGTCTTAACCCGCGGCTAGATTTCATACAAACGAATATACGCTTAAACACCTTGGAGGAGGTGGTTGAGCTACAGCAAGTCATGGCTTCTAAGTGCTACACGTACATATCAACGAGCAACCCGATAGTGGATACTCAAATGCCTTTAAGTGACGGCGGCCACAGAGTACACCTAGTATCACACATAGTCTCCGTTAGGA
>JAJHQR010000045.1 GCA_020833255.1 Desulfurococcaceae archaeon
GAGTTACCTATAAGTGAGGAACACCCGACGAGACCTCAATCACCTTACGGGTTAAGTAAGCTTCAGGGAGAGGAGATACTGAGGAATTTCACCGTTGTTTACGGCTTGAAGCACGCGATCTTAAGACTCTTTAACGTTTACGGGCCTGGCCAAAACCCCTCATACGCTGGAGTCATAACGAGTTTTCTTGAGAAAGCTTTAGGTGGTGAGCCGCTAATCATTTACGGGGACGGCGAACAGACGAGAGACTTCATATACGTCGACGACGTCGCCAGAGTCGTCGAGTTCTTTATCGCGGAGGACGTGTTCGACAATGAAGTATATAACGTTGGTTCAGGGGAGCCGGTAACGATCAAAGAACTTGCTAAAATCATCATAAAACTAGTCGGTAGAGAGTTGCCGATAATACACGCACCCCCCAGACCCGGAGACATAAGACACAGCGTTGCCAACGTGAGTAAGTTAAGGAAACTCGTTAAGGTATTGCCGACCCCTCTCGAAGACGGGCTTAAGAAAACCTTAGATGAGCTACCTCCCGAACTAAGAAGTCAGCACTAATTTATTGATAGGGGCTCAACGATTTTTAAATATGGTGTTTCAAGTATTCTTCAGAGGTGGTGAGGGTTTAGATATATTGGTTTCGCAGCGCATTCAGGGAGTGTTGGCGAGGAATTAATTTCAAGAGCTTCAAGAATCGTTAAAGGCTTGCGCGAATGTTACGACGCTAACGACTTAGTTTTCGTTGTCGGCGGTTACTGGGGTTTGATGAAGGAAGTCGTTAACTCAGCTCTTAAGTTAGGGTTTAAGGTCCTCATAATACCGCCTATAGAACAGGAAGACGTGCAATTCCCTGAAGGAGCTATAGTGGTTAAGACAGGGACTTCCTACAGGGTTAGGTCAGTGTTCTTAGCCAGAACTTCAGACGTTTTAGTGGTTCTTGGCGGGGGTGCTGGGTGCATTCAAGAATTAGTTACTGCTTATACCGAGGGCAAACCATCCTACGTATTGGTCGGTACCGGGATGCCTACAGACGTCGTCGAGAAAATGCCTGAATACCTAGATCACAGAGAGCTAGCCCCGGTAATGAAGTACCTCGACGAGAACACTCTAATCAAGGATCTATGCAACCACCTAAAACAAATGAAAGCAGAGAGAAAAGAATCGGAAGACTTAGCAAGAAGAGATTCTAAAGCAAGGTCTCCGGGCGGGTGAACCATACCACTCACACCACTACACTTAGGTCCTGCATTAATTCTGGGTTATCTGCTTAGATTCCGTATTCATTGGCCTACTTTAATAATAACCTCGGTCATAGTTGACTTAGAACCTCTAGCGGTCATCCTACTCGATTTAGGTGATTATCCTTATCACGGGTACCTACATACCTTCGCTTCAGCGATTTTTCTCGGGTCTTTAGTAGGTATGGTTATGTGGCTGATTAAAGATCGATTCAGCGAAATATTTAATCAGCTCGCGCTCACGGAGCAAGTGAATTACACGATAGGTAGCCACGTCATAGCGGGATTTAGCGGCTGGTTCCTCCACGTACTCCTTGACTCACCACTATATCCGGATATAAGACCTCTCTACCCACTGGTTGCGAACCCTTTCTACAACCCAGGCGCGAGCAGGGAAATAATTAAAGTAAGCATATGCTTAACTCTCATAGGCGTTATCATTTACTTAAGACACCTTTATAAAACTATTCGGGACGTTGAGAACGCTAATAGTATTTTCTGATGCCGTGTTGGAGTACCGGGTCTGTTATCTCGTATTCCTCGCCTTCTCTTTTTATGAATCCTGAGTCCGCGAGGTTCTTAATTATCGTAGCTAATGTGTTGTTAGGTATCCTCCCTAGTCTCGCTTCCACACCCCTCTTTATCTCTGACCACCTGGCCTTACCGAGTGACGCGATTATCTTTAATGTTTCCCTATATCTCCTCTCGCCAACACCGTATATTTTAAGTGCGTGTTCTAACTCGCTTAAAGCGAGCTTGGAGGCTTTCTCGTGTATAGAGTCTACGTCTTCCTTGCTGGTGGTTAAGGCGAAGCCGAAGTAGGTGAGCCACCCTATGACGCCGTCAAACCTCTTGATAGCTTCGTTAATCACTTCATCACTAACGTCAATACCTTCCTGTTCGAAACCCTTAATCAAGAACTGTCTTGACTCAACCTCACTTAATCTCCTCATCTTAACTTCAGTGAAGGCTCTGCCGTATAGTGGTGCTTCAGGGTCGTTAACTCTCAGGAATCTATACAGTAAGCCTATCATGGAACCTGAGATAATGATCTTTAGGTTTAGGTGATCGTAAGCGTGAGCGATTAATGAGTCGAACCTGTATCCAGACCTCCTGAGTTCCTGCGCTTCATCAAGAACTAAGACCTTGTTCTCTAAAGCTCGGAGAACGCTTAGCAAGGATCTCTCGTTCCTCACCCTAAACCTAACTCCAAAACCGCTAACGCTAACTTCATCAACACTGCTAAGAACCTTCTTAGCCCAACTACGCCTACTCAACTCCTCCTCAAGTAGATTCAAGAAAGAGTTCAGAGATATCATGCCCGGAGGCAGTAGCCTACAGTCTAGGTAGACGTAATCAAGTCCCGACTCATTAAGGTAGGTGAGTATTAACGAAGTCTTCCCATACCTCCTAAGACCAGAAACCACCACTAGCTTACCACGTCTTAAACCGTTATCTAAGTCAAGCAACTCCCTCTCCATGTTAAACAAGTCTTCCTTCCTCTTCTTAGGTTCTGGGTCGAAGTAACCCAAAGATCACCCCCCTAACTATGTTACCCCCCTAACTTAAAAACCTTATGTACGTGCGGTTCAGCGAATCACTCAAAGATTTAACGAGTGCTTCAACGATTCAGGAGTGGTTTGCTAGGGTTTCCTTCCCCCCCAACAAGAAAATAACACAAACTTAAATACATCCTAAACACAATATTCCTTAGATACCAGCAACAACAAAAAGAAACTACAACTGTTGTGGGGGACTTTAGGGTTGGGTGTTGGCTTAGGTGAGCAAGCTGTTCTCGTGGAGAATCTTGTTAAGATTTACGGGAGGGATTCGGTAGGTGTTGACGGCTTATCTTTCAGTGTTGGTAGCGGCGAGATTTACGCGTTGGTCGGTCCTAACGGGAGCGGTAAGACCACTACCTTAAGGATTATATCTACGTTGATTAAGCCTACACGCGGTAATGTATACGTGTATGGCGTGGACGTCGTGAGGGATCCACTACGTGTTAGGTCCATGATTAATTACCTACCTGAGGAAGCAGGTGCTTACCGTGACTTATCAGGTCTTGATTTCGTGAAGTTCATGCTCTCACTCAGGTTTGACGGTAGGGAGTTGGAGGAGGCGGTGGAGGAAGCTGTCAAGATAGCTGATTTAGGTAGCTACCTGAGGAAACCTGTCAGGACGTATAGTAAGGGAATGAAGAGAATACTCGCGGTCAGCACGGTCCTAGCTTCCAAGCCTAAGCTACTGATACTTGACGAGCCGACAACAGGTCTTGACGTCGAGAGATCCCTCTACGTTAGAGACTTAATCAAGCACTACAATAAGCGGTACGGGACCACGGTACTACTCAGCAGCCATAACATGCTTGAGGTAGAGTACTTAAGTCACAGGGTCGGCATACTCTATAAAGGGAGGTTAATAGCTGAGGGAACCCCGGAGCAGTTAAAGAAATCTCTGAACGCTCTAAACTTGGAGGAAGTCTTCATGAAAATGAAGTCAACGCGAGGTGTTGTTGAGTGACGCTCACACAATTAATTAAGAGAGAGGTTAAGGCCTTCATCAAGAACCCTGGCTTCATAATAGGGTTAGTACTGATAGTGAGTGTTTACGGGTTGCTAGGCAACATAACTGGGAGGGCTGTGGAGTCAGCTATGAAGGAGGTTATAGAATCGAACGTCGGGTTGGTTTTAGAAGAGAAGACAAGATTGGTTGAGGAGTTAGTTAAGCTACTCAATACTACTATGGGGGGCAGGGTCCGCGTATACGAATCACTGGATAAGGCCGTGTCAGACGCGGGGGTAGGTGTGGTTATACCGACAGGCTTCACGGAGAACGCTACCTCACCTAATAAGCCGATCATGCTGAGGGGTAGTGTCAAGGTAGCGGTCTTCTCGTTAACAGGTGCTCAGGCAAGAGCAGGATTGCTGACGACTATTTCAAGCGCTGTGGAGAGGTTGTTGCCTCTAGCCATAAGCGCTACCTACAACGTGAGTCTACAGCCTCAGAAACCTGTTCTCGTGAGCGGTAGCATATCATTCTATAATAAGCAGGTAAGTCAGGAAGAGTTCTTATCGATTACAGCCTTCACGTCACTCACCCCGCTACTCGTTAGCATAATCCTAGGAATAAACACTACGTACGCCTCACAAATAGTGGCTATCGAGAAAGTTGAGAAAGCTTTCGAGATGCTACTAGCTCAACCCATCCGCAGGAGGGATATCGTGTTAGCTAAGATACTCGGAGCTTCAATAGCGTCAATACTGTTCGGGGCGGTATACATGATCGGCTTACTCACGATGTTCCTCGGAGGGATCTCTAGCACGGCAAGCGCTGAGCAAGCCCCTCCAATAACCACGATAACGGCGTTCCTAGGCCCGGAGATGCTGGGGGTGATTGGCTTAGCCATAGTTCTCGGATTAATATTCTCGGGAGCTATAGGCGTGGTGATAGGGTCTCTAGTCAGCGATGAAAGAATAGCCGGCGGGTTGGCAGCGCCGGTCATGTTCGTCTTCATGGGCGTGGGATTCATGGCCATGTTCATGGGCCTCCCGCCAAACCCCGCCTCAGCAGTCTTAGCAGGCTTAACGATAGCTACGCTACCGTACATGTATGCGGTCTCACTAATGTCCGGCGAGACAACCCTGATGCTATACTCGATAATCGTTTCAGTGGGTACGTGCGCTCTCCTAATATACGTGGCTTCAGCGATATTCAACAAAGACGTAATTGTCTTAGGACTGAGAATCCCGTGGGCTAGAAAGACGAAAGAGAAGACCTAGCTTTCCCTGCCTAGGAACTCAAGACATCCTTATGGTTAGGAGGTTTGAGTAGTTCTTCAGAAGATTTATGTTTTCGGCTCGCGATAATGTTAGTAAGGAGGGTCGCGTGACGGTTCCTAGACCTATTGTTTCGGTTGTTGTCCCTACGTATAATGAGAGGGAGAATATTGACGAGTTATTGAGCAGGATTAACGAGTCTTTAAGCGGGGTTGATTACGAGGTAGTTGTGGTCGACGATAACTCTCCTGACGGGACGGCTGAGCGCGTTATGGAGCTCTCGAGTAAGTATCCGGTGAAGCTGGTTAGGAGAGCCGGTAAGCTCGGGCTATCCTCGGCTATTCTAGACGGTGTTAAGTTATGTAGCGGTGATTACGTGGTGGTGATGGACGCGGACCTACAGCACCCTCCTGAAGTAATCAAGGAACTTCTGCGAAACGCGGGTAGGTGCGATATAGTTATTGCTTCCAGGTATGTGAGAGGCGGTGGTACCGCGGGATTCCCGCTGATTAGACGCGTTATTTCCTTAGGAGCTACTTACATGGCTAGAATATTAGTGCCTCAAGCAAGAAGAGTTAAAGACCCTCTCTCAGGTTTCTTCCTAGCTAGGAGGGAGCTCATAGAAGGAGCTGAGGTAGCTGTGCCTAGCGGCTATAAAATACTTCTCGAGATAATATCCCAGCACGACAACCTGAAGATATGTGAGGTACCGTACGTTTTCCAATCAAGGATTAGGGGGGAGTCCAAGCTAGGCAAAAAAGAAATACTTAGCTACGTGAGGCAACTACTCATGATCATGCCCGACTACTATAAGTTCGCGGTGGTCGGTGCTTCAGGGGTTTTCGTTAACCTAGGCGTTGTGTGGTTGCTGGCCTACATGCTATCAATACCGCACTTCATAGCCTCAATAATAGGTATTGAGGCCTCACTAATCAACAACTTCGTCTGGAACGATCTATGGACGTTCAGGAAGAGGAGGTTTGGAAAGCGTTGGTGGAGATTCCTTAAATACCATGTCTCAACAGTTGTAGGCACCCTAGCACAGTACACGGTCTCGCAACTTGCTTACTACCTCCTATTAAAGGAATCATTACTTTCTCAAGCACTAGGTATTATAGTAGGCTTCATAGCCAACTACTTGATCAGTAAGAAGTACGTTTGGAAGAAACCCTGAGTAAGTTACTCCAAACGCTTTCACTCACGTCTACGTTGGCTACCGCTTACTCTTATCCCTCATCTTAGCTACTATCTTATCGTATAACATGCTGAGTATTCTCCTCCTATCCTCCATTAAGACTACGTCGCTATAGCCTTGGACTATTAGGTTGTGGCTGAAGGGGCAGGGCACTTCAGGTGAATTTATGAATTCCAGGGTTGCCTCACCTGACTCTATCTTCTTAAGGACTTCCTCAGCGTGCTGTATGTCCATAGAGTCTTCTAAAACCTCCCTGTATGCTTCGAGTAGTAGGGGGTAGCCCGGAATCCTCTCAGAGACCTTCAGCAATGTCTCGGAGTTTATCTCCCTCCTATTAACGCTTGTTTCAATACCTCTGTAAACTTTTAGGAGAGCTAGGGATCTCTCAGCTACGTGCCTGAACTTCCTCTTAAGAATCTCACTCCTTCTAAGAGCTTTGATTAGCGTTTCTCTGAGTCTAGCGCTACTCAACCTACCCACTAACTCCTTAACTACCGAGATATCGTCGATCGTGTTTGCCGGGAGTGTTAGCATGAAGCCATTATCTGATACGGTAACCCTCACCGGGACTCCTAACTCGTTGCTGAAGATGTGTGCGTAAGCTCTAGACAAAGCTTGATTCACTCTCCTACCGAAGAGGTAATGGAAGATCAGGTTCTGCGATCCCCCCTCACTCCAGAGTTCTATGAGGAGCTTCTTATTAGTTGGTACGACACCGCACACCTTAATCTGTTCCCACACATACTGCGTTATGTACTTAGCTTCTTTCTCCCCTAACTGGTACATAGACGCGATGAGTTTAGACGCTTTCCTCACGCCGTGTTTGGAAATCAGCTCACTAACTAAGCCTCTGAAAGCACCTACCTCAAGCGCTGAGTCGTATGTTAGGGGGAGTGCCTCAGAGAACCATGAGGGTACTGTAGGTCTTTGTTTCTCAGCATCCTTAACGATGACTTTAAGTCCTTCGCTCTTAATGAACATGTATGTCCTACCCCCTAGAACGAAGACGTCGCCCGGCTCAAGATAACTAACGAACTCCTCTTCTAAGTCACCTATATACTTACGTCCTTCTAGGAAAACCCTCATCTTTGTTTCATCCGGTATTGCTCCAGCGTTTAGGTAGTAGATCATCCTAGCCGATTTCTTCTTGCCGAAGACTTTCTCCTCATCGTCTAACCAGATCTTGGAATAGACCGGTAGGTTGTCTGGAACGTCCTCATACCTTCCCGCCAAATACTTTAACACGTTAAGGAATTCCTCGTACGTGAGTCTCGAGTAATTATACGCTCTCTTAACGACTCTGTAGGCTTCCTCAAACCCCCACTTCTTCTCGAGCGACATGCCGACGAGTACTTGAGCAAGTATGTCTAAGGGTTTCATAGGTATGTGTACGTTGTCCAGCTTCCTAAGCCTGGCTAGGTGTGTTAAGACCGAGATCTCTATTAAGTCATCCCTGTCTACAGCTATTAAGTAGCCCTTACTCACGTCACGCACGTTATGACCTGAACGACCAACCCTCTGCAAGAGTCTCGTAACGCTTTTAGGGCTGCTTAGTAACACGACCGCGTCGATATACCCTATGTCAATCCCTAACTCAAGCGAAGTGGAGCTGACGACTACCCTCAACTTACCCTCCTTCAGCTTATTCTCTACCTCCAACCTAACATCACGGCTTAAGGAACTGTGATGCGCTTCTATCTCATCCAGATCCTCGACACCGTTGCCGGCCAGAACCTTCTTCAGCTTATGAACCACTCTCTCCGTAGAACTCCTAGTATTAGTGAATACCAGGGTCGTTCTATGGGAATCAACTATCTTTCTCAGCTCCTCATATATGGACTCATTAAGTTCTTCAGCCCCCGCAGTAACTATGTTGACTTTAGGCGTGATGACGTGGAGTTCCACCGGCTTAACGAACCTCGCGTCAATCACTACGCAATCTCTGGGATTGCCGGCGTCGTCGTAGCCTGTGAGGAACTTCGCGACCTCCTCTAACGGCGAGATCGTGGCGCTTAAACCTACCCTCTGAATCCTCCTACCCACTAACTCCTCCAACCTCTCTATGGTTAGGGTTAGCAGAGCGCCTCTCTTACTCGACGCTAACTCGTGAATCTCGTCTACCACAACCCACCTAACGTTCCTTAACTTCTCCCTGAACCTAGGGGCTGTTATCGAGATAGCTAGTGATTCAGGGGTTGTTATGAGTATGTGCGGGGGCTTAACAAGCATCCTAGCTTTCTCTGTCTGTGAGGTGTCGCTGGTCCTGACACCGACCCTGATCTCAGGAAGGTTTAATCCTCGGGTGTTGAGCGCGTATTCACGTATCTCAAAGAGAGGCTGAATCAGGTTTTTCTTCATGTCGTTGTTTAAGGCTCTAAGAGGTGATACGTAAACGACGTACACGTAATCTTCTAGCGAGCCTGCTTCAGCGTACCTCAGTAACTCATCTATTATTGGCAGGAAAACCGCTAGGGTCTTGCCTGTCCCGGTAGGGGAAGATATGAGCACGTTCCTGCCCTCTTTTATTCTCGGTATGGCCATTAGCTGAGGTGGTGTGAACTCCTCGAACCTACTCTTAAACCACTCTATCACGTAATCTCTTAAGTATTGCCTCGCGTCGAATCCGGCAACACCCTCACTAACTACCTCAGTCAGTTCC